>CAYFQR010000006.1:0-45475 GCA_964345365.1 uncultured Oscillospiraceae bacterium | reverse complement strand
TCCAACAACTAAAAAAACAACTTGGCGGCAGTATTTTCCTGCCGCTTTTATATTGTATTTGGATATTTCGAATGATATAATAAAATGGTCTATACAGAATATTGAAAGGTTAAGGGTAAATGGATTTTACATATTTTTTTCTGCACACGGAAAAGGCGATTTCCGAGAATCTCGATGTGGGATTTGAACACTTCAGCCCGGGGCATTTGATATGGTTGCTTGCAACCTCGCTTGCCGCCTATTTTATCGCCAAAGTTTACAAGGCTTCAAACAAGACAAAGAGAAGCCGAATCAAAAAAATCTTGGCACTGTATCTTCTGATTTTGGAAATAGCTAGAGACGCCCTGGTACTGATAGTAGGCGCAAACATTATGAGCTATTTGCCTCTTCACCTTTGCAGCTTCGCTATAGCCGGACTCATGGCGGATGCATATATCCCCAACCAAAAAATTACCGGTCAGCTTATCGCATATGCTTTTGCACCGGGTGCGACTGCCGCTCTTTTATTCAGCAATTGGACTGTTTTACCGGTTTTCCTCAATATTTTTTCAATACAAAGCTTTATATTTCATGGCGTGATTGTGATATATTTTGTAATGAAGTTTGCAAGCGGGGAGATTGACTTATGCTACAGCGGCATTTGGAAGAGCCTCGCTATGACGATAACTGTCGCTATTCCGGTTCTTTTGTTCGATATGATGACAGACAGAAACTACCTGTTTATATATAAGGTTCAGGAGAATTCACCGCTTGAGTTTATCTGGGATATTTTCGGAACGAAATACGGACTTCCGGGTTATCTTGCGGGCTATCTCGCTTTAGCTATAGTCGTGCTGCATATATGCTTTTTATTCTATCGCAGCATATCGGTGCGTAGAAGAAACATCCGAAAAATCTGAGTCTGAGAACAGCGGGGAGAAAAAATGAGACTTTTCACTAAGAAAAACAAAATGAAAAAAAGAGCTGAAATCTGTCTTTCTATAGGAGAAAGCAGCATGGAAGCCGTTCTTGCGGAGTTGGAAACAAGCGGAGAATGCTATCGTTTCGTGGAATGGCGCGTGGATAAGCTTGAAGGTGCCGAAAACCTTACAAAAGAGGATTTCATCGCGAAATTAAAATTGCTTCGAGAGAATACAAAAAAATATAAACTCATTGTTTGCTACAGAGGAGATGAACTCGTGGCCGAAAGAGTTGCGAGGTGGTCAATAGGTATAGCCGACATTATAGATATAGATTTTTTTGACCCTAAACTTGAGAGGATTATAAGGGAAGCGCACCGAAATCGTTGCAAGGTTATAGTATCTTATCATGACGATGAAAAGATGCCGAGCAAGACGGAGATAGCGGAGCTTTTTTTGAAAATGGAAAAAACCGGGGCGGATTACCTGAAGCTCGCCGCAATGGCGAATACCGAAACGGATACGTACGAACTCCTGGAGGGCGCGGCAGCATATATGCATCTTAGGAAACCGAAATCCATCATAGCGGTCGCCATGGGAGAAGAGGGACAGGTTTCAAGGATATGTGCGGGCGACTTCGGTTCTCGCATAAGCTACGGATATAGCGGCACGCCTACAGCACCCGGTCAGATTGAGGTATGCAAGCTCTCAAAATATATGGATACATATTACAAGGATAAATAATTTTGGAAAAGATAATAACCATAGAGAATCTTACATTTGAATACAAACAGGCGGACGGAGAGGAATCCATAAGAGCACTCGACAATATTTCGCTTGAGATTGACGAGGGGAGCTTTACCGCCATAATAGGAAAAAACGGTTCGGGCAAATCGACGCTCGCAAAGAATCTCAACGGGCTTCTGATACCGACTTCGGGAACCGTATATGTTGACGGATATGATACGAAAGACGACGAAAATATATGGAAGATAAGACAGACTGCAGGCATGGTTTTTCAGAACCCCGATAACCAGCTGGTGTCTTCCATCGTTGAGGATGACGTGGCTTTCGGGCCGGAGAACCTCGGCATAGACCCTAAGGAGATAAGACACAGAGTAGACAAGGCCCTCGAAGATGTCAATATGGGGCAGTATAAGCGAAAAGCTCCGCATCTTCTTTCAGGCGGCCAAAAGCAAAGGATAGCTATTGCAGGCGTAGTTGCGATGAAACCGAAGGTCATTATCTTCGATGAGCCTACGGCAATGCTTGACCCGAAGGGCAGAGCCGAAATCATGAATATAATATATGAACTTAACAGTGAAGGCATAACCGTCATCCTTATAACGCATTTCATGGAGGAAGCGGTCAGAGCCGACCGCCTCATAATAATGCATCAGGGAAAGATTTTCCTGGACGGTACACCTAAGGAGGTATTCGGCAAGGAAGACCTCATCAGGTCGGTGAATCTTGATGTTCCAATGGTGGTGGAGCTTGCGTCAAGATTGAGAGAACGAGGAATGGATATCCCCGAAGATATAATATTTGAAGAGGAAATGGTTGAGACTTTATGTCAATTAAAGTAAAAAATCTAAATCATATATACGACGCAGGCATGCCTACAGAACAAATCGCATTAAACGATATTTCTTTTGAAATAGCGGACGGCGAAACGGTCGGAATCATAGGACATACCGGCTCGGGCAAAAGCACATTGCTCCAGCATCTGAACGGCCTCTTAAAACCGTCGTCCGGGAGCATATTGATAGGAGATACCGATATAACCAAACCCGGCGTTTCGATGGTGGAGATAAGAAAACGAATAGGGCTGGTTTTTCAGTACCCCGAGCATCAGCTCTTTGAAGAGACGGTCGAAAAGGACGTCGCTTTCGGGCCAAAAAATCTGGGACTTTCCGAGGAAGAAATCAGCGAGAGAGTGAGAGAAGCGGTTACTCTCGTCGGCATGGACTTCGAGAAATACAAAGACAGGTCTCCGTTCGACCTTTCCGGCGGGCAGAAGCGTTCGATAGCGATAGCCGGGGTGATTGCAATGAGACCTGAGGTTCTGATATTAGATGAACCTACGGCGGGTCTCGACCCTAAGGCGCATATGGAGCTTCTCGATATGATTGAGAAAGTACACATGATGACCGGCAACATCACTATAATAGTTTCGCACAATATGACCGATATAGCGAGGCTGTCTGATAAGGTAATCGTCATAGATTCCGGACGGCTTGTCACGGTCGGGACGCCTGAGGAGGTTTTTTCGAAATCGGAACTTCTCACATCGGTGGGCTTGGATATCCCGCCGATAACCAAACTCTGCAACAGCATCGGCGCAGATGAAACTATTCTTAACATAGACGGCTGTGTCGAATATATTTGTAAAAATTTCAGGAAAGAAAATAAATGATAAGAGACATAACACTTGGTCAGTATTATCAGGCGGAGAGTCCCATTCACAGGCTCGACCCGCGTACTAAGATAGTGGCCACAATGCTCTTTATTATAGAGCTTTTCATAGTTGACAACTTCATAGGTTTCGCAATAGCTGCCGCCGCTCTCGGAATCGTTATCAAGATATCGAAAGTTCCTTTCAATTATATCGTGAGGGGGCTTAGGCCTGTACTTTTCATACTTTTTTTCACATTCGGTCTAAATATGTTTATGATAAGCGGAGAGGTAATCTGGCAGTATCACTTCCTGAAAATCACCGAGGAAGGCATTATAACGGCTGTATTTATGGCGATAAGGCTGGTGCTTCTTCTCATAGGTTCGTCCATGCTCACACTCGCCACAAGGCCTATCAGCCTGACCGACGGAATGGAGAGCCTTATAGCTCCTCTAAAAAAAGTCGGAGTACCCACGCATGAGATCGCAATGATGATGACGATTGCACTCAGATTCATCCCGACACTTCTTGAGGAAACGGACAAGATAATGAAAGCACAGCAGGCTCGCGGTGCTGACTTTGAAACCGGCGGTCTGATTAAAAAAGCAAAAAATCTAATTCCCGTTTTGGTTCCGCTCTTCGTTTCGGCATTCAGGATTGCACAGGATTTAGCCATGGCTATGGAGGCGAGATGCTACATGGGCGGGGAAAATCGCACACGCATGAATGAGATGAAGTTCAGAGGCGCGGACTATGCCGCCTTTTCAATCTTGGCGGCATTTATGGCAATTATTATTATTGAATCGAGAGTTTTATAATGAGACAAAGATATGTCAGGAATCTGGATGAAAGGGTAGCGGAGAATTCGACTTACCTCATAGAAGAACCCAAGGCTTGCAAGGGGCGTTGGAGAGAGGTTTTCGGGAACGATAATCCGATATATCTTGAGATAGGTTGCGGGAAAGGGAAGTTCATAATCGAGCGTGCTTCGCATAGCCCTTTGAAAAACCATATCGCTGTCGAGGGTCAGAGGAATGTGGCTCTCAGGGCACTTGAAAAAGCCGAATCGGAAGGGCTTTCGAATCTCAGGATATTCGTAGAATACATAAACGAGATAGGCGAATATTTCGAGGCGGGAGAAATTGACGGCATATACCTCAATTTCAGCGACCCGTGGCCTAAGGCAAGGCATGAAAAGAGAAGACTCACCTGTCGAAAGAATCTGGAAAGCTATTTCGATATAATGAAAGCCGGCGCATACATAGAGTTTAAGACGGACAATGACGGATTCTTCGAATACTCGGAGGGTGAAATAAATACGACGGGATATTTCGTAGCCGAGAGAACGGATGACCTGCACTCAAGCGAAAATGAGTATGAGAGCGCAAGCTTCACTACCGAGTACGAGGACAGGTTTTCTAAAAAAGGTAAAAATATTCACTATATAAAATTCAGCAGGAGATAGAGGAGGAGCGCAATGTTTTTTGCACAAAAAAACGGGAGAACGATACCGAAGGAGGATAAAATATTCGGTATATTAAACAGAGCAAAAGAAATGACGGCTAAGGTCGGCAAAGATAAGGTGGTTAACGGCACCATAGGAACATTGCTCGATGATGAAGGTAAGCTCATAGTGCTCAGCTCCGTGAATGAGGTGTTCGGAAAGCTGTCCCCGGAAGACTATGCCGCCTATGCGCCTATAGCGGGATTGCCCGAGTTCAGAGAGGCGGTCAAGCAGGTTGCTTTCGGCTCATATGTCCCGAAGAGCTTCTGCGAGGCGGTTGCGACGCCGGGCGGTACCGGTGCCGTTCGGAACACCGTATCAAACTATTCCAAGCCGGGAGATATGGTGCTTGTAGCCGATTGGTTCTGGTCTCCTTACAGGACTATATGCGAGGAGATAGGGAGAGGCGTACAGACTTTCGGATTGTTCAATGAAGAGGGAAGATTTAACATAGAAGATTTCAAAAGACATGTTCTTGAACTCATCGAAAATCAGGACAGCCTCGTAATCATAATCAATACCCCTGCCCACAATCCGACAGGCTACTCACTTTCGGTTACCGAATGGAGAAGAATAAGAGACATCTTTGAAAAGACGCCGAAGGACAAACATGTGGCGCTGCTATGCGACGCTGCCTATATAGATTTTGCCGGAGACGAAGAACAATACAGACAGTTCCTCACGGTACTTGACGAGATGCCGGAGAATGTGCTTCCGCTTATTGCGTACAGCCTGTCAAAGACCTATACCCTTTACGGAATGAGATGCGGAGCGCTTATATGCATGGCAAAGACTCCTGCAATAGCCTCGGAATTTGTTCAGGTCAACGAGTTTTCATCGAGAGGCACGTGGTCGAACAGTACCCGTGCTCCGCAGATGATTTTGGTGAAGATATTCTCGGATAACGAGCTGAAAAAGAAAGTTGATAACGAGAGAGCTGAATATAGGGATATGCTGATAAGGAGAGGCAAGACTTTCGAGAGGGCTGCCAAGAGATGCGGGCTCGATATGCTTCCGTTCGACGCGGGCTTTTTCGCAAGCATTCCAATGGAAAATCCCGATGCGGTTGCCAAACTGCTTGAGGAAGAGGGGATTTTTCTCGTGCCTCTTACCAAAGGCTTAAGAATATCGATAGCATCGCTTTCCGAAAAAGTGTTGGAAAACCTGCCTGCCAGGATACTTGCCGCAAAAAACAGAGCGGAAAATAAATAATATATTGGCGTCAGGACACGGAGCAGAGAAATAAACAATATATTGGCGTCAGGATATGGAGCAGAGAAATAAACAATATATTGGCGTCAGGATATGGAACAATAAGAACGTCGGCCAAGCCGACGGATATGGTAAACGATTACCGCACTCAGCGGAGGAAGGTTTATTAATGGAAAAAATACAGATTAAGGGATTAAAACACGATATTGACGACAATTTTTTGGGTGTAAAAACCGTCTCCGATCTCAATAGAGTGGTCGCAAGCGATTCGTTCAGAGAACTCGTGCAGCTTTCCGAAGCATATCAGGACAAGAGGCTGATTGAGATAACCAATCTCATAACCGAGAAAAAAAAGCGCGTTATTCTGATTGCAGGTCCTTCGGGTTCGGGGAAGACCACCACCGCAAAGAAACTATGCATACAGCTCAAAGTAAACGGTCTTGCACCGCTTTATTTGGGCACGGATGATTACTTCGTGGAGAGGGAAAACACACCTTTAGACAAAAACGGCAAGAGAAACTACGAGGACCTTGAGGCCGTAGACGTGGAGCTTTTTAACCGCAATATAAACGAACTTCTCAGCGGAGAAATTGCTGACCTTCCCGTATTTGATTTTATGGATGGAAAGAAGATTTTCGGGACAAGGCCGACTAAAATTGAGAGCAATCAGCCGATAGTCATTGAAGGCATACATGCGCTTAACGATGAGCTGACTCGTGAAATTGCAAACGAAGAAAAGTTTAAGATATTCGTATGCCCGATTACCGCTATCCACATTGAGGACAATGCGGGAGTTGACCCTATAGATCACAGAGTGCTTAGAAGAATGGTTCGCGACAACAAGTACAGAGGTCATTCCGCACAGCAAACAATAGATATGTGGCCGTCTGTAAGGAGGGGTGAGAACAAGAACATCTTCCCTTTCGAAAATCAGGCGGATATCAATGTGAACACCTCGCATATATACGAGATTCCGATATTGAAGAAATATGCATGGCCGCTCCTTGCAGCTATAGAGAGGGACGAACCTGAATTTGCAGAAGCACGGAAAATGATGGATTTTCTGGATGAGTTCGAGTCTTACCCTGATGACGATGTTATTCCAAACGACTCCATCTTAAGAGAGTTTATCGGAGGCAGTACTTTCACCGAGGCGGATCCTGCAAAAAATAAAAAAATGAAAACAGACGACAAGGAACTGTATTGCCATTTCAGATATTAAGTTTTTGATAAAAAAATAGACGGCAAACATCAAAACAAGGGAATGAATTGGTGAACAATATGACGGAAATTAAAATTATCGGCGGAATCAATATAGACATTGAAGGCTCTCCGTCAGATAAACTGAAATATCATGATTCCAATCCCGGCAAAATTAAGTTGTCTTATGGCGGTGTGGGAAGAAATATCGCCGAGAATGTTTTGCGTATCGGCGGCAAGTGCGGCATGCTCAGTGCCGTAGGTGACGACCACATGAGCATCGGAGCCAAGACGGCGCTTAAGAAGCTGGGTTGCGACACATCTCATATAATTGAGATTGAGGGTCGGAGCCCCTCGATGTATTTAAGTATATTGGACGGAAGCGGAGACATGGAAATCGCCATATCCGATATGGGAATCATCGACGCAATAGATTCAGGATTGATTGTTGAGTCGAAAGAGTGGCTTGCCGATTCGGAAGTAATCGCTTTGGACGGCAACCTGACGGGAGAGCTGCTTGACTTCGTTACGAGAGAACTGAGGGATTTGAGATTCTTCTTTGACCCCGTATCCGCAAGCAAAGGGATAAGAGCCAAAGATTTTATCGGCAGATTTTTTGCGATAAAACCCAATATAATAGAAGCGGAAACAATATTGGGACTCAGCATTGAAAACGATGAAGATATCAGGCGTGCCGGCGAGAGATTCATGGAACTCGGAGTAAAGCAGGTCTATATAACCTTAAACAAAGACGGAGTATATTTCAGAGACGAAAACGAAGAGGGTTTTTTGAGACCGAAAGAAGGAATAAAAGTTATAAGCGCCACAGGCGCAGGAGACAGCTTTTCGGCATGTATTCTCTACGGAATTGCCAGGGGGCTGAGGGTAAGTGAAATAGCAAAGATGGGAATGGCGGCGGCGGAGATAACTATGGAATCGACGAATGCCGTAAATCCCGACATAAATATTGATGAAATACGAAGGAGAATGAAATGAAAGAGTATATCGACATTAAGGCCGAGGTCAGAGAAGCCTTGGAAAGCGGGAGGCCCGTGGTGGCACTCGAGTCCACGATAATCGCACACGGGATGCCTTATCCGAAAAACATTGAAACCGCGCTTGAAGTAGAAGATGTTATAAGAAAAAACGGCGTTGTTCCTGCGACAATCGCCATAATAGACGGAGTTATTAAAATCGGTTTAACGAGAGAAGAAATAGAGTTTCTCGGAACCGCCGACAACGTATTAAAGGTTTCGAGGAGGGATTTCCCGCTTGTCAGAGCGAAAAAACTTAACGGTGCGACGACGGTTGCGGGCACGATGATAGCGGCACATATGGCAGGAATAAAAGTGTTCGTAACAGGCGGCGTCGGCGGAGTTCACAGAGGCTTCGGAGAAACGCTCGACATCTCGGCAGACCTTGAAGAACTTAAATCGACGGATGTAACCGTGGTATGTGCAGGCTGCAAGTCAATATTAGATATACCCGCGACAATGGAATATCTCGAAACGAAGGGTGTCCCGGTAATCTGCTGCGGTCAAGATGAAATCCCCGCGTTCTATTCGAGAAAATCCGGCGTGCCTGCAGAGCTCAGGCTTGACACGCCGGAAGAAATCGCGGCACTGATTCGCTCAAAAGAAGAGATGGGTCTGACAGGCGGTGTTCTGGTAACCTGCCCTATACCTGAAAAAGACGAAATACCTTTTGAAAAGATGGACAAGGTTATAAAAGAGGCAGTGGCGGAGGCTGATGCACTCGGCGTTACAGGCAAGAGAATTACGCCATTCCTTCTCACGAAAGTTAAGGAGCTGACAGAGGGTGCCAGTCTTGAAGCGAATATCAAGCTCGTTCTTAACAATGCCGAAATCGGCGCGAAAATTGCAGCAAGTATTTAACTTGATGAAATATTTCCCCAATCTTACTAAAATTTTACCGGTACACGGCAGCAACCGTGATGACATTTTTTGAGGTATGTGATATAATAAACTGTAGATAACACTCGCAAGTATTTTGTTCGCTTAAGGTGGCGGCAAAAAAGCTTTCACTTTATGAATATAAATTTATATAAGAAAGGGTAGCGAAATGAAGAACAGAAAAATTATTACTTTGGTGCTCTCTGTAATATTGGTTTTCACCATGATGCCTACAATGGCATTTGCAGAAGCTAAAGCACTGAATGCTGATGATGTCGTAATCCTTGCGACCTCTGACGTACATTGCGCTGTAGATGACAAAATCGGCTATGCCGGACTTGCCGGATACAGAGATGAAATGAGGGCTGAGTATGCGCACGTTGCACTCGTTGATGCAGGTGATGCGATTCAGGGAGGGCCTATCGGAACTCTCTCAAAGGGAGAATACATCATGGACATAATGAACGAAGTCGGCTTTGATGTAGTTGTTCCGGGAAATCACGAATTCGACTATGGGATGGATCAGTTCCTCAACGTGATTGCGAAGAAATCCAAAACACCATATATCAGTGCAAACTTCATAGACCTTAAGACAGACAAGCTGGTATTCGAGCCATATGTGCTGAAAACATACGGAACCAAAAAAATTGCTTTCGTAGGAATCACAACTCCTGAAACAAAGACAAAATCCTCTCCGGTATATTTCCAGGACGGAAAAGGAAACTGGATTTATGACTTTGCAAACGATACCACAGGAAAGGCTCTTTACAGCAGAGTTCAGACTGCAATCGACTCCGCAAAAAAAGCCGGAGCGGATACTGTAATCGCGGTCGGACACCTTGGAGATGACCCTGACACTGAATATTGGAAATCCTCAGACGTAGTAGCCAATACCAAAGGCATTGACGGATTTATCGACGGTCACGCACATATGACATTTGTCAAAACAATAAAAAACAAGGCAGGCAAGAATGTCACCGTGCTTTCCACAGGAAGCAGACTTGAAAACATCGGTAAGATGACGGTTAAGAAAGACGGTTCAATCACTGCCGAAAATATCACAGGATATGCCAACAAGAACGAAGATGTGGACAAATACGTAAAAGGCATCCAAGCTAAACTTGACGGCGTTCTCAAAAAAGTAGTGGCTAAGACCGCAGTTGAACTTACAATCAACAGGGCTGACGGAACCAGAGCGATAAGAAGCGAAGAAACCAACTTGGGAGACCTCTGTGCAGACGCATACAAGGCGGTATCGGGAGCTGACATAGCTATCGTAAACGGAGGCGGAATCAGAACAAGCATCGCCAAAGGCGATATCACATATGAGGATATTATCAAGGTTCATCCTTTCGGAAACGAACTTTGCGTAGTTGAAGCAACAGGACAGGAAATCCTCGATGCCCTTGAACTCGGTTCAAGGTCGGCAGGCGAAGGCGAGTCCGGCGGATTCTTACAGGTAGCGGGAATGTCCTATACCATCAACCCGTTCATCAAGTCGGCAGTAGTACTCGACGAAAACAAGATGTTTGTTAAGATTGACGGCAGCAGAAGAGTAAGCGAAGTCAAGGTGAACGGCAAAGCTATCGACCCTAACAAGACATATACTGTAGCATCCCATAACTATCTCCTTAAGCAAATGGGAGACGGATACACAATGTTTGCCGATAACAAGTTTACTCAGTACGGAGTAATGCTCGACAATCAGGTGCTCATCACTTATATAACGGATAAGCTTAACGGCGTAGTAGGAAACGAATATGCTGCGGCACAGGGAAGAATCAAGGTTCTCACTCATGACGAAGTGATAGCTCCTACGCTTGCGGCACTTGAGTCGGCGAATTCCAAGCTCGCGGTAGCGGAATATATTCCTGCACTCAAAGTCAAGAATTCCAAAAAATCCGTAACATTAAACTGGAAAGCTGCAACGGCTTCCGGCGTTAAATATGAGGTTTGGAGATCGGTTAAAAAGTCGAGCGGCTACAAGAAGGTTCTCACAACAAGCAAGAACACATATAAGACAACCAAGCTCACCAAGGGAAAGAAATACTATTTCAAGATAAGAGCGATAAAGACCATAGACGGAGCTAAATACTTAGGACACTGGTCAAACAGAGTTGTAGGACGCGCGGCATAATACACCGCAAGCGGGACTTATAATAAAAACATTAGGGATCGGAAATTTTCCGGTCCCTATTTGATTACGAGAATTATTTAGGCAACGCATGACTGTTTTTTATGACAGTCGCTAAAAAGAAACACGGGTATGCGTGTAAGAATTTAGGGTCCCTAAGCATTGATGTATCTATGTTTTTTGCATGAAAAAGCTTAAAAAACACAAAATAATAAAAAATATTTCCCAAAAAAGCTTGCAATTAAAAAAGACATAAAGTATAATGGAAAAGCTTGCTAAGGCGATGAAACGGGAAGTTGCAGGGCTATCTGGTAATTTCCGCGGAGCATGTCCGAACCGGATTCGGGCGGAGGGATTCGCCTGAGTTTTTCGTTTGTGCGAAAATTTAGGAAACGCACGAGAGCGTGTAAGCAGGCGGCGAGGCCCGCTGACACCTTGAAAAACAAGAGGTTGAACCCCTGTACAGAGCATAGCGAAAACAGTACGAAGAAAAATTAGGAGGAAAAAATGAGCGAATTACAGAAAATCAGAATTAAGCTCAAAGCTTATGACCATGCATTGCTTGATCAGAGCGCAGCAAAAATCGTCGAGACGGCTAAGAAGACCGGCGCAGACGTAAGCGGTCCGATTCCGCTGCCTACAGAGAAAGAAGTTGTAACTATCATCAGAGCGGTCCACAAGTATAAGGATTCCCGTGAGCAGTTCGAACAGAGAACGCACAAGAGACTCATCGACATCACGAACGCCACACTCAAGACCACCGATGCACTCACCAAGTTGGACTTGCCGGCAGGGGTAGAAATCGAAATTAAACTTTAATTAAGTAAGGGACACTCCCTTAGTAAGAACTCACGAGAGGGTACGGACTTCCGACCTGTGTAGGAAGCCGAGATGCAAGCCAAACCGGAGAGTTCCAATGTAAGATTATGGAGGAAAAATAATGAAAACAATCTTAGGAAAAAAGATGGGCATGACTCAGATCTTTGACGAAAACGGAAGCGTTATTCCGGTAACTGTCATCGAGGCGGGCCCTGAAGTCGTAACTCAGATAAAGACAGTTGAAACTGACGGTTATGACGCAGTACAGGTTGGCTACGAAGATCAGAAGCCACAGAGAGTAAATAAACCGCTGACAGGACATTTTGCGAAAGCAGGAGTTCCGACGAAGAAGCATTTGGCGGAATTCAGACCTTGTGAAGGCGAAACCTATGAAGTCGGACAGATAATAACTGTTGAAGATTTCGAAGAAGGAATTAAATTAGACATCACCGGAGTTTCCAAAGGTAAAGGAACTCAGGGAAATATCAAGAGACATGGCCACAGACGCGGCCCTATGACTCACGGCTCTAAACATAAGAGATTGCCGGGAGCTTTGGCAGCGGGAACCTATCCGTCAAGAGTATTCAAGGGCAACGAAGCACCGGGAAGAATGGGTAGAGATACCGTGACGGTTCAGAACGTGGTTTTAGTAAAAGTTATCGCTGAAAGAAACCTCATGCTCGTAAAGGGCGCAGTACCGGGAAACAAGGGTGGACTGGTTCGCGTTCAATACGCGATAAAAGGTCAAGATAGATAGTGGAAGGAGGATACAAAATGGCAAAGGTTACAATGCTTAACATGCAGGGAGCAAATGCCGGAACAATCGAATTAAACGATGAGATTTTCGCAATCGCTCCAAATGAATTCGCCGTTCACGCTGTAGTAAAGAACTACTTGGCTAACCAAAGGCAAGGCACTCAGTCCGCAAAGACAAGAGGCGAAGTCAGAGGAGGCGGAAAGAAACCTTTCAGACAGAAGGGAACCGGTCGTCACAGACAGGGACATTCTACTGACCCATCACAGATCGGCGGCGGCGTAGTATTCGCTCCGAAGCCGAGAGATTACAGATATACATTACCGAGGAAGTTAAGAAGGCTTGCAATGAAGTCCGCTTTATCCTCCAAGGTAGCAGGAAACAACATCATAGTAGTGGACGAGCTCAATTTTGAAGCTCCTAAGACAAAGGATATGCTTCGTTTCTTGGAAGCGGTTAAAGCGGAGAAGAAAGCTCTCATCATCACAGCCGAAAAGAATGAGAACGTCGTTAAGTCGGCGGCCAACATTCCGGGCGTGAGAACGGCTCTTGCAACTACTATGAACGTTTACGAAATCGTAAACCACACGAGCTTCATAGTAACTCAGGAAGCGGTTAAATTAATTGAGGAGGTGTACAAATAATGAAAACGGCATATGACATAATATTAACTCCTGTTATTTCCGAACAGAGTATGGACGTAGCGGCTGAAAAAAAGTACACTTTCAAGGTTGCCTGCAATGCTAACAAGACTCAGGTTAAGCAGGCGGTTGAAGAAATCTTCGGCGTTGAAGTCGCTAAAGTAAACATCATGAACTATGACGGTAAATTAAAAAGAATGGGAAGATTCGCAGGTTATACACCTTCATACAAGAAGGCTGTCATAACACTTACTCCTGACAGTAAGGAAATTGAGTTCTTCCAGGGACTATAATTTAGGAGGTAGAAACAATGGGAATCAGAAAATATAAACCAACTACCCCGGGCTTAAGAGGAATGACGGTTTCCACTTTCGAGGAAATCACCAAGTCAACACCGGAAAAGTCGTTGACGGTTACATTAAAGAAACATTCCGGTCGTAACAACCGCGGTAAAATCACCGTAAGACACAGGGGCGGCGGATACAGACCTAAATACAGAATCATCGACTTCAAGAGAAACAAAGACGGTGTTCCGGGAACAGTAACAGCAATAGAATATGACCCGAACAGATCGGCTAATATAGCTCTCATCACCTATGCAGACGGTGAAAAGAGATATATCATAGCTCCTGAAAAATTAGAGGTCGGTGCAACTGTCGTTTCCGGACCGGATGCGGATATCGTTGCGGGTAACGCACTTCCGATTGCCAACATACCTGTAGGTACAATGATTCATAACATCGAACTTAAACCGGGCAAGGGCGGTCAGCTCGCAAGGTCGGCGGGAAACGCCGCGCAGCTCATGGCGAAAGAGGGCGATTATGCACAGCTGAGACTTCCTTCCGGCGAAGTTCGCAAGGTTCTTATGAGATGTAAGGCTACAATAGGCGAAGTCGGAAACGAAGAACATGGAAACATCGATATAGGCAAAGCTGGACGTAAGAGACATATGGGCATCAGACCTACGGTAAGAGGTTCCGTAATGAACCCTAACGACCACCCTCACGGAGGCGGTGAAGGCAAAGCGCCTATCGGACGTAAGAGCCCTGTAACCCCATGGGGTAAACCGGCTCTCGGATACAAGACCAGAAAGAAAAATAAAGACTCTAACAAATACATTGTTAAGAGAAGAAATGAAAAATAATAGGAAGGAGCAAGGATAATGGGTAGATCACTTAAAAAAGGTCCTTTCGTAAACGCCAAGCTGCTCAAAGCTATCGAAGAAATGAATGCAGCTAACGAAAAGAAAGTTATCAAGACATGGTCAAGACCATCGACAATATTCCCGCAGATGGTGGGACATACGATCGCAGTGCATGACGGTAAGAAACATGTTCCTGTGTATATCACAGAAGACATGGTGGGTCACAGACTTGGAGAATTTGCTCCAACCAGAAATTACAGAGGTCACGCAGCGGACAAAAGTTCAAAGGTTAAATAAGAGAGGAGATCACAGAAATGGAAGCAAAAGCAGTTGCTAAATATGTAAGAATGTCTCCTATCAAATTACAGCCTGTATGTGATTTAGTAAGAGGCAAGAACTTGGACGATGCATTGGCAATCTTAAAGTTCACACCTGGCAAGGGTTCAGCCATAGTAGAAAAAGTTGTTTCATCAGCCAAGGCTAACGCAGAAAACAACTTCGACATGAATCCGGACAAATTATACATTGCAGAAATCTACGCAAACCAAGGCCCCACAATGAAAAGATGGAGAGCCGGTGCGCAGGGTAGAGCATCAATCATCCTTAAGAGATCAAGCCACGTAGGCGTTACTCTTAAGGAGAGAGAGTAAGGAGGTTAAGCTGAATGGGACAGAAAGTTAGTCCACACGGATTAAGAGTTGGCGTTATAAAAGACTGGGATTCCAAATGGTATGCAAATAAAAACGACTTTGCCGATTTCCTCATCGAAGACAAGAAGGTAAGGGAATACGTAAAGAAAAAATTATATATTGCCGGAGTTTCCAAAGTTCTCATCGAGAGAGCCGCCGAAAATAAAATCAGAGTTACCGTTCTTACAGCTAAACCCGGAATGGTAATCGGAAGATCCGGAGACGGAATCGAAGAACTCAAAAAAGGCCTCGTTAAACTGACGGGCAAGGAAGTTAAGATATCAATAGAAGAAGTAAGACGTTCGGAAATGGACGCACAGCTGAGTGCGGAGTCGGTTGCACAGGCGCTTGAAAGACGTGTATCTTTCAGAAGAGCTATGAAGCAGCAGCTCGCAAGAACTATGAAAGCCGGCGCAAAGGGAATCAAAATCATGGTTTCCGGTCGTCTTGGCGGAGCGGAAATCGCAAGATCCGAAAAATATTCGGAAGGTAACGTTCCACTTCATACATTAAGAGCTGATATCGACTACGGATTTGCAGAAGCTGATACCACCTACGGTAAGCTAGGTGTCAAGGTTTGGATTAATCATGGCGAAGTTCTCGACAAGGGTCTTGTAAGCGCAGTTCGTGAAGAGAAGCGTGAAAAGAGAGAAGGCCGTAAGCCGAGAAGAGACGGTGACCGTCAGGGCAGAAGAGGAGACAGACAGGAACGTCGCGAGAGAAGACCGGACAGATTCCAGAAAGAAGAAGCTCCTAAGGCAGTGAATCCGAGAAAGAGAACCGCTCCTAAGGCACAGCCTAAAGCAGAGGAACCGCAAGTTGAGGCTCCTGTAATTGAGGCAGAAGAAACAACTGAAGCATAAATTTGGAAAGGAGGAACTAAGCCATGTTAATGCCAAAACGTGTTAAGCGCAGAAGACAACACAGAGGAAGAATGAAAGGCGTTGCAACCAAGGGTAATACAGTTACTTACGGTTCATATGGATTAGTTGCACAGGAATGTGCATGGATCACTTCTAATCAGATAGAGGCAGCCAGAATTGCCATGACAAGATCTATCAAAAGAGGTGGTAAAGTATTTATCAAGATATTCCCACACAAACCGGTTACAAAGAAACCTGCGGAAGTTCGAATGGGTTCCGGTAAAGGTGCTCCTGAGTACTGGGTGGCGGTAGTTAAACCGGGCAGAGTAATGTTCGAGATAGACGGAGTTACTGAAGAACAGGCAAGAGAGGCAATGAGACTTGCTTCGCACAAGCTCCCAATCAAGTGCAAATTTGCCATCAAGGATGTAGTAAAGGGTGGTGAAGCATAATGGAACTTAAAAAAATGAGAGAAATGACGGAGATTGAGTTAAATACTCAGCTCAACAAGATGACAAAAGAATTATTCAACTTGAGATTCCAGCATGTTACAGGCCAATTGGACAACCCTGTACAGATGAGAGAACTCAAAAGAGATATCGCAAGAGTAAAGACAATCTTGAGAGAGAAAGAATTAGCATAGTCGGAAAGGAGGAAGAATTATGGCAGTTGATAGAAACGCAAGAAAAACAAAGATTGGTATCGTAACATCCGATAAGATGGATAAAACCATCGTTGTAGCTATGGAAGACTTCGTAAGACATCCTCTTTACGGCAAGGCTGTTAAGAGAACCAAGAAGGTAAAAGCTCACGACGAAAATAACGAATGTGAAATTGGCGATAAAGTAAGAATTATGGAAACAAGACCTCTGTCAAGAGATAAGAGATGGAGACTTGTTAACATCGTTGAGAAAGTTAAGTAAGGAGGCAACAAAAAATGATTCAAGTAGAAACCAGATTAAAAGTTGCTGACAATTCAGGCGCAAAAGAACTTCTTTGCATCCGCATATTAGGCGGCACATACCGTCAGTATGCGAATGTCGGAGATTTAATCGTTTGCGCAGTTAAAGACGCAACACCGGGCGGCGTTGTCAAGAAAAACGACGTTGTCAAGGCTGTAGTGGTGAGAACCAAGCATGGAGTCAGACGTTCAGACGGCTCATATGTTAAGTTTGACCAGAACGCAGCAGTTATTATAGGAAGCAAAGAAGATAAGAACCCTAAGGGGACTCGTATTTTCGGGCCTGTTGCCAGAGAACTTAGAGATAAGGGCTTTATGAAGATTGTTTCATTAGCTCCGGAAGTATTATAAGGAGGCAGGAAGCATGAAAATTAAAAAAGGCGACAATGTAGTGGTGATTGCCGGAAAAGATAAAGGTAAAACCGGAAAGGTTTTGAAGGCAATGCCAAAAGAAAACAAAGTTGTAGTTGAAGGAATAAATATGCAGACAAAGCATGCCAAAGCAACTCGGAACACCCCTGCCGAAATTAAACACTTCGAGGGTGCGATAGACGTATCGAATGTTATGTACTACGATGCTAAAGCTAAGGAGGCTTCCAGAGTAGGCTACGAGTTTGACGCAAACGGTAAAAAAGTAAGAATTTCCAAGAAAACCGGAAATGTAATTGACTGAGAAAGGAGGAGACGGTTTTGACAACGAGATTAAAAGATAATTACAGAACGGAAGTTTTCAATACTCTAAAAGAAAAGTTCCAATATAAAAATGTAATGGAAGTTCCAAAACTAACCAAGATTACTATCAACATGGGACTCGGCGAAGCTAAAGAGAACGCCAAGGTACTTGAATCGGCCATAAAAGAAATCGCGCTAATCGCAGGACAGAGACCGATTGTAACCAAGGCAAAGAAATCCATTGCAAACTTCAAGGTCAGACAGGGAATGCCGGTAGGAGCCAAAGTAACTCTTCGCGGCGACAGAATGTATGAATTCGCTGACAAGTTTTTCAACATCGCTCTTCCAAGAGTAAGAGACTTCAAGGGTGTGAGCAGAAACGCATTTGACGGACGCGGAAACTATTCCATGGGTATCAAAGAACAGTTAATCTTCCCTGAAATCAACTACGATCAGGTTGAAACAATAAAAGGTATGAACATAGTATTTACTACAACGGCTAAGACAGACGAGGAAGCTCAGGCTTTACTCGAACTTCTTGGAATGCCGTTTGAAAAGTAGGAGGTATTTCATGGCAAAGACATCATTAAAGGTTAAACAAGCAAGAAAACCTAAATATTCAACACGCGCATATACAAGATGCAGAATCTGCGGAAGACCACACTCCGTATTAAAAAAGTATGGTATCTGCCGTATCTGTTTTAGAGAGCTTGCATACAAAGGTGAGATTCCGGGCGTTAAAAAAGCAAGCTGGTAAATCATTATGAAAGGAGAATTACTGTTATGACAATGACAGATCCAATTGCGGATATGCTGACACGAATCAGAAATGCCAACACCGCAGGACATGCGACCGTAGAGATTCCGGCGTCAAAGACCAAGAAATCTATCGCGCAGATCCTCAAAGACGAAGGCTATATCGCTGATTTTGAAGTAATAGAAGACGGCAAGCAAGGTATTATCAAGGTAACTATGAAATACGGCGCTCGCAACGAAAAAGTTATCACAGGTATAAAGAAGATTTCGAAGCCTGGTCTCAAAGTTTATGCCAAGGCACCGGATGTACCGAAGGTACTCGGTGGACTCGGAATCGCTATTCTTTCCTCCTCAAAGGGAGTTATCTCCGATAAGGAAGCAAGAAAGATAGGCGTTGGCGGCGAAGTTCTTTGTTATGTTTGGTAGGAGGAAACTAAATGTCACGAATCGGTATTAAACCTGTAGTTATTCCTGCCGGCGTAGAAGTAACCGTAAACGGAAACGTTGTTACGGTGAAAGGTCCCAAAGGAGAACTTAAACAGGAAATCAGCAAGAATATCTCAATCATTCAGGAAGACGGAGAACTTAAGTTTTCAAGACCGGACGATGAGAGACAAAACCGTGGACAGCACGGACTTGCAAGAACATTGGTAAACAATATGGTTATCGGAGTAACTGAAGGCTTTGAGAAGAAGTTACAGTTAGTAGGTGTAGGATACAAGACAGAGAAGAAGGGTGACACCCTCGTAATGCATGTTGGATACTCACATCCGGTAGAGATGAAAGACCCTGCAGGAATTACTACTGAATGCACATCGGCAACAGAAGTAGTCGTAAAGGGAAGCGATAAAGCACTTGTTGGAAATTACGCTGCAAACATCAGGGCGTGGAGAATACCTGAACCATATAAGGGCAAGGGTATCAAGTACGCTGACGAAGTTGTCCGTCGTAAAGAAGGCAAGACGGGCGCTAAATAAAGGGAAAGGAGTTAAACTTACATGGCAATAGAATCAAGAAATGATAGACGTGTCAAGAGACATAAGAGAGTTAGAAAAAACGTCTTTGGAACTCCTGAAAGACCGAGACTTTGCGTTTTCCGCTCAATCAAAAATATATCCGCTCAGATTATAGATGACGTAAACGGCAAGACACTTGTGGCGGCTTCATCGCTCGACAAGGACATAAAGTCCGAAGTTGCATACGGCGGAAACAAAGAAGCTGCAAAAAAAGTTGGATTAGCACTTGGCAAGAGAGCACTCGAAATGGGGATAAACGAAGTTTGCTTCGACAGAAGCGGATTCATTTATCACGGAAGAGTTCTTGAATTAGCTGAGGGTGCTCGTGAAGCCGGATTAAAATTCTAACAGGAGGGAAAAAAGTAATGCATAATATCGTTGATGTATCGAAGCTTGAACTGACATCAACTATAGTAAACATCAGAAGAGTTTCCAAAACCGTTAAAGGCGGCAAGAATATGAGATTCTCTGTAACTGTAGTTGTAGGCGACGGAAACGGATATGTGGGCGTTGGCCTCGGCAAATCCATTGAAATCCCCGAAGCTGTTAGAAAAGCGGAAGAAGATGCAAAAAAGAATTTAATATATGTTCAGATGGTCGGAACAACTGTACCTCATAAGAACTTGGGAGTTTTCGGAGCGGGCAGAGTACTTATCATGCCGGCTGCACAAGGTACGGGAGTTATCGCGGGCTCATCTGCACGTACGGTTTTGGAAGCTGCAGGGCTTAAGGACGTAAGAGCCAAGTCCATCGGGTCAGCTAACACAGTAAACGTTGCCTATGCTACCTTAGAGGGTCTGAAAACGATGATGACTCTTGATAAGGTTGCAAGGCTAAGAGGCAAGACTAAAGAAGAAATCTTAGGATAAGGAGGAAAGCGACATGGCAAAAATGATAAAGATTACTTTAACAAAGAGCACAATCGGCGCTAACCCTATTCAGAGAAAGGTAGTCGAGGCTTTAGGACTTAAGAAGATGCACCAGACTGTTGAATTGGTTGATAACGACGCCACACGCGGAGCTGTCGCCAAAGTATCGCATCTTGTTACCGTAGAAGAATAATGGGAGGTGCACAGATGAAATTAAACGAATTAAAGGCACCTGTTGGCGCGACACGTACTCATAAGAGAAAAGGCAGAGGTACCGCATCCGGAAAAGGAACAACCGCCGGCAGGGGTATGAACGGTCAGAATTCAAGATCGGGCGGCGGCGTTCGCCTCGGTTTCGAAGGAGGCCAGATGCCTTTATACAGAAGGCTGCCTAAGAGAGGCTTTAAGAATATTTGGGGAACTGTTTATGATGTAGTGAATCTTTCAGACCTTAACACGTTTGAGGCAGGCTCCGTGGTGGATATCGAAGCTATGATTGAAGCAGGGCTTGTGAAACAGGTTAGAGACGGCGTTAAGGTCCTCGGACAAGGAGAACTGAACGTGGCGCTTACAGTGAAGGCCGACAAATTTAGCCGCAGTGCTATAGAAAAGATTGAAAAGGCTGGAGGAAAGGCTGAGGTGATTTAGTATGGGTATGCTAAAAACAGTAGCTCAGGCTTGGAAAATTGCCGAAATCAGGACTAAAATGATTTTCACCATATTGATGTTAGTCGTTTTCAGAATCGGTTCCAATATCCCTGTTCCTAACATCAACCGTGAAATACTCAGAGAGTATTTCTCCGGAGATGCGGGACTGTTCAGCTTATTCGATGTGTTATCCGGCGGTGCATTCACGAATGCAACTATATTTGCACTCAGTATTACACCGTACATCACGGCGTCAATTATAGTTCAGCTTTTAGGTATGGCTTTCCCTTACTTTGAAAACCTGGTAAAGCAGGGGGTTGAAGGAAGAAAGAAAATGGCTCAGATTACAAGGTATCTGACCGTTGTTCTCGCAGTCGTTCAGGCAATAGGCCTTACAATAGGTCTTTTCAGAAGTGCCATAGTTGAGAGAAGTGCTTTTTCGATTGTGGTTATGGTACTCGTATTCACAGCCGGAACCGCATTTCTTATGTGGCTCGGTGAACAGATAAATGAAAGAGGTGTAGGCAACGGAATTTCCATGATTATCTTCGCAGGTATCGTTGACAGAATTCCGAGTGCAATCAGAAGCTTGTTTGCAAAATATTCAGACGGCAGCCTGTCTCTCATTTCAATCGTACTTATGGTAACTGCCGCTATACTCATAATTGCAGGCGTTGTTCTCATTCAAGAGGGTACGAGAAAGATACCTGTTCAATATGCCAAGAGAGTGGTAGGAAGAAAGATGTATGGCGGACAGTCCACACATATTCCTGTGAAAGTAAACCAATCGGGAGTTATTCCTATCATCTTCGCGTTGTCACTGCTTCAGTTCCCGCTTACAATAACTTACTTCATGAGTTCAAACTCGCCTTTTGCGGAATTTGTACAGAAGTGGTTATCGCCTCAGGGCAATCCGGGAGTCTGGGTATACGGAGTGCTTAACGTAGTCCTCATTATATTCTTTACCTACTTCTATAATCAGGTCAGCTTTAACCCGAGTGAAGTGGCAGAGAATCTGAAATCAAACGGAGGATTCATTCCCGGTATCAGACCGGGCAGAGCTACCGAAGAATATCTTAACAAGGTTACATCAAGAATAACTATCGTGGGAGCGATTTTCCTTGCAGTAATTGCCACAATGCCTTCGATAATCGGCGAAATCACATCGCTGAACATACACTTCGGAGGAACCTCCCTTCTTATTGCGGTAGGTGTGGCGCTTGAAACTGTAAGAGCGCTTGAAAATCAGATGCTGATGAGAAATTATCAGGGATTCCTGAAATAAAAAGGAGGAGAGCTATATGCTTAGAACTATTTTATTAGGGCCTCCGGGAGCAGGCAAGGGTACACAGGCGGTGAGAATCGTCGAGAAGTACGGCGTTCCTCATATTTCAACCGGAGATATATTCAGAGAGAACATAAAGAACGGAACGGAGCTTGGCAAAAAAGCCAAAGAATATATGGACAGGGGAGAACTTGTACCGGATGATCTGGTAATAGACCTCGCCACGTCGAGACTCTTGGAACCGGATTGTAAGGAGGGCTTCCTTCTTGACGGTTTCCCGAGAACCGTATATCAAGCTGAAAAATTAGACGAATTCCTAAAAGCACACGATTCCGGAATAGACTTCGTATTTGATATCGCAGTAGAGAAAGATGTTCTCGTAAAACGTATTTCAGGCAGAAGAGTTTGCAAGGCATGCGCTGCATCATATCATGTGGTGACATTCCCTTCCGCAAAGGAAGGAATCTGCGATACCTGCGGCGGTGAACTCATACAGAGAACCGACGACAAGGCTGAAACCGTATTAAACAGAATCGAAGTATATGAACGTCAGACTAAGCCGCTTATCGAATACTACGAAAAAATCGGCAATCTGACCCATATAGACGGGGAAGCGTCGCTTGATGCGGTATTTGAAGAGATAGTAAAGGCTATCGGTGAATAATAATGATAATCATCAAGTCGCAGCAAGAAATCGAAAAGATGCGAGAAGCCGGCAAGGTTTGCGCCCTGATATTTAAGGAACTCGAGAAGCTCATCAAACCCGGCATAAGCACCATGGATATCGATAAACTCGTTGAGGACATGGTAAAAGAGCATGGTATGATTGCATCCGAAAAAGGATATTACGGATTTCCTGCAAGCGTATGTACCTCTGTAAATGAGGAAGTTGTGCATGGAATTCCCTCAAAAAAAAGAAAACTGAAGGAAGGCGACATCGTGTCATGTGACTTGGTTGTCGAACACAAGGGTTACATGGCGGACGCCTGCCGCACCTTCGGTGTCGGAAAGATAAGCAAGGCTGCGCAGCATCTCATAGATACTGCCGAAAAAGCATTCTTTGAGGGAATGAAATATGCCAAAGAGGGCTATCGCTTAAAAGATGTCTCAGAGGCAATTCAGCGGACTGTAGAGGGCGAGGGTTTCAATGTGATAAGAGAATTTGTCGGTCACGGCATAGGCTCCAAGATGCATGAAGACCCTCAGATACCCAACTATGCGGTTAGAGGCAGCAGCCCGAGACTTGCCAGGGGAATGACCCTTGCGATTGAACCGATGATTTGCGAGGGAGACTGGGAAGTTGATGTTTTGCTCGATAATTGGACAGCAGTCACCGTCGATGGCGGATGGGCCGCACATTATGAAAACACTGTTGTAATTACTGACGGTGAACCCGATATTATTACTTTAGAGTAGGAGGGATTTAGTATAATGGCTAAGAAAGAAACCATTGAAGCAATGGGAACCGTTGTCGATGCACAACCGAACGCTATGTTCAAGGTCAAACTCGAAAACGGTTTTGAGGTGCTAGCACACATTTCAGGAAAAATCAGAATGAACTATATTAGAATTCTTCCGGGCGATAGGGTAAAGGTGGAGCTTTCACCGTATGACCTCACAAGAGGAAGGATAATTTGGCGAGGTAAGTAGTAACAGTTACTTAAGGAAGGAGATAAAAATGAAAGTAAGAGCTTCCGTTAAGCCAATCTGTGAAAAGTGCAAGATTATCAAGAGAAACGGAAAAGTAATGGTTATCTGTGAAAATCCGAAGCACAAACAGAAACAAGGCTGATAAGTTAAAAACGGTCTGAGGAAGATCACCGGGGCTTCCCGATAAAAGACCTTTCAAAAAAATCAAATGTCATCCTGTCTAGTCGCCCCCGGCAAGGCGAAGTAAGATAGGGGAAGGAGAAATATATGGCTCGTATAGCCGGTGTTGACTTACCGAGAGAAAAACGAATTGAAATCGGTTTGACTTACATCTATGGAATTGGCAGACCTACTGCAGCAGCTATTCTTGAAAAAGCAGGCGTTAACCCTGATACAAGAGTAAAAGACCTCACTGAGGAAGAAGCCGGTAATATCAGAAAGATTATCGACGAAGAATATCTCGTAGAAGGAGATTTGAGACGTGAAGTATCTCTTAATATTAAGAGACTCATGGAAATCGGAACCTACAGAGGCATTCGTCACAGAAGAGGACTCCCTGTAAGAGGACAGCAGACAAAGACAAATGCAAGAACTCGCAAGGGACCTAAGAGGACCGTCGGCAGAAAGAAGAAGGCTAAGTAAGAAGAGGGAGGTAGGAAAAAATGGCTAAAGCTGCTGTAAAGAAAACAGTAAGAAAAAAGAAAAGAGAAAGAAAAAATATTGAAAAAGGCCAGGCTCATATCCAATCAACCTTTAACAATACTTTAGTTACTCTCACAGATATGGATGGCAACGCATTAAGCTGGTCATCCGCAGGTTCCCTCGGATTCAAGGGATCAAGAAAATCGACACCATTCGCGGCACAGAGCGCAGCTGAAGAGGCTGCAAAGGGTGCAATGGAACACGGCCTTAAAACTGTAGAAGTTTATGTTAAGGGACCGGGCTCAGGAAGAGAAGCTGCCATAAGAGCGCTTCAGACAGCCGGACTTGAAATCACGATGATTCGTGACATCACACCGATTCCGCATAACGGATGCAGACCGCCGAAGCAGAGAAGAGTATAAGAAAGGAGGAGTAATTTTATGTCAAGATATACAGATGCAAACTGCAAATTATGCAGAAGAGAAGGACAGAAGCTGTTCTTAAAGGGCGACAGATGCTACAGCGTTAAGTGCGCACTCGAAAAGAGAAATTACGCTCCTGGACAGCACGGTCAGGCAAGAAAGAAACAGTCTGAATACGGCAATCAGCTCAGAGAAAAACAGAAGGCTAAAAGATTCTACGGAGTTCAGGAAACTCAGTTCAGAAACCTATTTGACAAGGCTGCCAAGAAGGCGGGTAAGACAGGTGAAAACCTCCTTATCATGCTTGAGACAAGACTTGACAATGTGGTTTTCAGACTTGGTTTCGCGGCATCCAGAAAAGAAGCCAGACAACTTGTAACACATGGACATTTCACCATTAACGGTAAAAAAGCCGACATTCCATCAATGGAAGTAAAGGTTGGGGACGTTGTGGCCGTAAAGCCAAGATCACAACAGTCCATCAAGTTCAAAGAAGTTAAAGAAATGCAGATTACGGTACCGGAATGGATGACGGTAGAAGAAAGCAAGTTAGAAGGCAAGATTTTGACTCTCCCGACAAGAGAGCAGATAGATACTCCGGTCACAGAGCAGCTTATCGTCGAGTTATATTCCAAGTAATTGCCTAAGCACATAACGCAGACACAATATTGGAATTAGGAAAAGGAGGATTTTCGTATGTTCGAAATTGAGAAGCCAAACATTGATAAGTTCATTGATGAAGATGGACTCTACGGCAGATTCGTAGTAGAACCTCTTTTAAGAGGATACGGCACTACACTCGGAAACGCTATTAGAAGAATGCTTTTAAGTTCATTACCGGGTGCTGCTGTCACCTCTATAAAAATCGACGGTGTACTCCACGAATTTTCGACAATTCCGGGAGTAAAAGAAGATGTTACCGAGATAATATTGAACTTGAAAAAACTTTCGGTAAGACTTAACGGAGACAGCACCAAGAGAGCAATTATCAACGCGGTGGGACCTTGTGAGGTTACCGGCGCTGATATTCAGGCAGATTCCGAATTAGAGATTTTTAATCCGAATCTTCATATCGCTACGCTTGAAGAAAATGCAACATTGGTTATGGAATTGAATTTTGCACGCGGCAGAGGATATGTTTCGGCAGAGATGAATAAGACCGAATCGACACCGATTTCGGTTATCCCTGTGGACTCAATTTTCACCCCGGTAAGAAAGGTGAACTTCACGGTAGAAAACACCAGAGTCGGTCAGGTTACAGACTACGACAGACTCGTGCTTGAAATCTGGACGGACGGTTCGATTACACCTGAAGAAGGCGTATCGATAGGAGCCAAGATAATGCATGAACACCTGAATCTCTTTATCCAGCTCACAGATTCGACCGGAAACATGGAAATAATGGTTGAAAAGGAAGAAGACCAGAAAGAAAAGGCGCTCGAAATGACGATAGAAGAGCTTGAACTCTCCGTTCGTTCATTTAACTGCCTCAAGCGTGCAGCCATCAATACCGTTGAGGAACTCACTCAGAGGACGGAAGACGATATGATGAAGGTTAGAAACCTCGGTAAGAAGTCGCTCGATGAAGTAAAAGCAAAATTAGATGAGCTTGGCCTTACATTAAGACCAAGTGACGAATAATCTTGAATGAAAGGAGAATCTGAAAATGCCCGGATATAGAAAATTAGGCAGACCTTCAGCTCACAGAAGATCGATGTTGAGAAATCTGACAACTGATTTATTCAGATTTGAAAGAATCGAAACAACAAATATGAGAGCTAAGGAAACAAGAAAAATTGCCGAAAAGATGATTACTTTGGCTAAACGCGGTGACCTTCATGCAAGAAGACAGGTATTAGGCTATCTTGTAGATGAAACGGTTGTAACTAAGCTGTTTGAAGAAATCGCACCGAAATATGCCGACAGAAACGGAGGATATACCAGAATTCTTAAACTTGGCCCGCGCCAAGGAGATGCTGCTGAAGCAGTATTTCTGGAATTAGTATAATCCGATAAATGAACATTAAAATGCCGAAATGCAAGGCTCGCCTGAGGGCAGCATGCAAGTCGGCATTTTTTATTGCAAAAAAATCATGTACGTTAACACTTATTGTTTGGGAAAGATGAGAATTCCGCAAAAAATATTTTGAAAAAGGTGAGTGGGAAAGACAATAACGAAAAGAACGCCTGAGGACAATTCGGATTGTACTAAAAATGTTTTTTTTGAAATTTCATGTCTGAATTTGCACTTCTGAAACGTTATATATTATAGAAGGCGTATAAATGTAATGGGAATAAGCAGTGTAAACTGTATTTTCAACATCGGCTCGGCATAGGGAGCATCTGTAACAACCTACCCGTGATTAGCACGGCAAAAGAAAACAGGCATTTGAAAGATAGTAACGACAATTTGAAATATTTATACAACCATGATGACTACTATCATTCATATACCCCACAGAACTATTATAATGAGGAGGAATGCAATAATGGAAGAGATAACTCGTGAAATGGCTGAACAGATGGTGCATGTGTCAAATAACGCAGCCATTATTTTTGGAGCCTCTATTCTAATTTTAGGTACCATAGTAAGACTAATTTACCGTAGACTTAAGAATAGAAATGCCAAGATAATTTTTTGGATAATCGGCTTATTGGTTACCCTAAGCTTAATATTTGGTATCGCAATGCCTAATAGTATTGAAGTAGAATATTACGCTCCACAATTTAACGGAGATACAGCGAATTTAATTTGGACAGACATAGATAATAATGTTGATTGTGTGCTTGACTGTGATTTGGACAAAGAAACAATAATTAAGATAGTCGAAAATATTATCTTCGAGTAAATAAGCAGTCTGACTTATAAAATATGGAGATATTTAATAAAAGCATAACAAGCAAAAGGAGAAAAAATGAAATACGAAAATGAAAAAAAGTGAATTATATTGAAACAGTTCTTCAAAAAACACACCGCTATGTCGTGACACTTAAAAGTTAGACCGGGAATCTAACTTAAACAGGTCAGCCCCAAAACGGTGTGTTTTTTTAGCTGCTGAAAAATGTCGATAAAAAGCTGAGTTCGTAGAGTAAATTCCGATTCTAAAACACTTGAAAATATGTTATTATTTAAGAGTAAAAGTATATACAGCGAGCAAAGGATTCGGAATATGAAATTAGACCACTTAAACAAAGAACAACGCGAAGCCGTACTTTACACGGAGGGGCCGCTTCTGATTTTGGCAGGCGCGGGCTCAGGAAAGACGGCGACGATGACGCATAGAATAGCTTATCTCACTACTCAGGGGATAAGCCCGTATAACATACTTGCAGTTACCTTTACTAATAAGGCGGCGCGCGAAATGCGCGACAGAGTCGAGAAGCTCGTCGGCTACTGCCCGGGCATGTGGATAATGACATTTCATGCCATGGCTCTCAGAATGCTGCGTGAGGACGCGGATATAATAGGCTATGAGAAGAACTTCGTAGTATATGATACGGTTGACCAAAAGAGCGTACTGAGGAATATATATAAGGCGAGGGAAATCGACTCGACGGAATATCCGTTTCAGCTTCTTTCTTCGATAATATCGAAGTGTAAAGAAAAAAATCTGAACCCTGATGATTTTTTTGAACAGGAGATGAAGACGGAGACAAACCTGCTTTACTATCAGGTATATAAGGATTATCAAGACACTCTCAGAAAGAATAACGCGATGGACTTCGACGACCTGCTGCTGAATTGTTACAGGCTTCTTAAGTCGAGCGATGACGTCAGGGAGAAATATCGCCGCAGATTCAAGTACATCATGGTAGATGAGTATCAGGATACGAATCAGATTCAATATCAGATAATTCGCATCTTGGCGATGGGGCATAGGAATATATGCGTTGTCGGTGATGACGACCAGTGTATATATCAGTGGCGAGGCGCAGATATCAGGAATATTTTGGACTTCGAAAAAGACTTTGCCGGCACGAAAGTAATCAAGCTCGAGCAGAATTACAGGTCATATAAGAACATTTTAGCCTGCGCACACTCCGTCATAAAAAACAACTCGGAGCGCAAACCCAAAAAACTTTGGGCGGACAGCGAGGACGGCGAGAAGATAATCTATAACCGCACGGAATCCGACAAGGACGAAGCGGAATATATCGCAAAAGAAATAGAATTTTCCCATAGACTCGGCAGGGGTTATGATGATTTTGCCGTGCTTTACAGAGTAAATGCACAGTCGAGATTAATTGAGGATGCACTGAGAAAGAGAAGGATACCTTATCAGATTCTTTCCGGGTTCAGCTTTTATGAGAGAAAAGAAACGAAGGATATGATAAGCTTCTTGAGGCTGGTAGTCAATCCAAAGGACGACCTCGCGCTCGAGAGGGTTATAAACGAGCCTAAACGCGGTATCGGCGAGGTAACGCTCTCAAAATACAGGGCGCTTGCGGCAGTTAACGGAAAGAGCCTGTTCGAACAGCTGCTCGATGACGAAACTCTTGATTCGTTCCCTGCGAAAGCGAAGGCTTCGCTTGCCGAGATGATAGCGGCTATAAGGGAATGTATAAGCGAAAAAGAGAACCTCAGAATATCCGATATATATGACAATCTTTTGGTTCGCACGGGCTACCTTAGCGCGCTCGAAGCACAGAACACGATTGAAGCCGATTCACGCATAGAGAATCTCATGGATTTCAAATCATTCATATATGATTTTGAAGAAGAAAAAAAAGCTGCGGGTGAAGAGGCTACGCTCGATGAGTTCTTAGAGAGAGTATCCACTGCAAGCGATACTGATAAATATGATGAGTTGGACGGTAAAGTAACCCTTATGACTCTGCACTCCGCTAAGGGACTTGAATTCCCGGTGGTGTTCATGCCGGGGCTTGAGGACGGTCTCTTTCCGGGATACAGGGCGCTTGACAGTGAGAAAGGGATAGAAGAGGAGAGAAGACTCTGTTATGTCGGGATTACGAGGGCTAAAGAAAAGCTGATTTTATCCTCCGCAAAATACAGGGTTCTCTACGGTCGCGGCGATAAGGCGAGGGAGTCCATGTTTATAGATGAGATTGACCCGAAATTGCTCGAAAAGATAGGAGATACCTACAAGCCGAGCAGGAGAACGGATAACAGACTCGGTATTGACACGGGGGCATTGGATGGTTTCGCACAGCCTGCATATAGGCCTTATGACCCGCTTCAATATGCAAAGAGACAGGTAAAGGAAACGTCGGCATCAAAAAATAATGATTTCTCGGTCGGCGACAGCGTATCTCACGCCAAATTCGGTTTCGGAACCGTGACGGATGTGAGCGATAAGACCATAACCGTAATGTTTGAGGATGATGGAGAGAAAAAGCTTGCAATCGGAATTGCACCTCTAAAAAAGGTGTGAAGACGGCGGATTTTTTGCACGGACAGTGATTAATTTGAGAGGTTGAGATGAGTGAGCAGATGAATTTTTGGGATAATTTTGATAATTCCAAGGGCGAAAAAAGTGCAGAAGTCACAAGGATGCACGAGCTTATTGATATATTGAACAGAGCGGCTTTCGCATATTATCAAAAGGCTGAGGAGATAATGTCCGACCATGAGTATGACGCTCTTTATGATGAGTTGATTTCTCTTGAAAAATCGACAGGGATAGTGTTCTCCGAGAGCCCGACGCAGAATGTCGGTTATGAGGTATTGTCGGAGCTTCCGAAAGAGGCGCACTCGCAAAAGATGCTTTCACTCGACAAGACGAAAGATGTCGCTGCGCTTGCAAACTTCATCGGGGAACAAGAAGCTGTTCTAAGCTGGAAATTGGACGGACTGACGGTTGTTTTGACATATAAAGAGGGGAAGCTTGCAAAAGCCGTTACGCGCGGAAACGGTGAAATCGGAGAGGTTGTGACAAACAATGCGAGGACATTCACCAATATTCCGCTCAATATAAATTACAAGGGAGAGCTTGTTATTAGGGGAGAGGCGGTAATAACTTATCCGGATTTTGAAATGATAAATGAAGAGATAGGCGATGAGGCTCTTAAATATAAGAATCCGCGAAACCTATGCTCAGGCTCCGTGAGGCAGCTTGACCCTGCCGTGACTAAGAAAAGGAAAGTTAAGTTTTTTGCGTTCTCGCTTGTGAGCATAGGAGAGGGAGCTCCGGCATTCAGACTTAGAAGCGAGCAGCTCGAATGGCTGAAGGAGCAGGGTTTTGCGACGGTGTACTACGAAAAAGTAATGTCCTCAAGCGTTGAAGAGGCTGTGAAGAGGTTCAGCGAAAGCATAGCGGATAATCCTGTGCCCTCTGACGGGCTTGTGCTGTCGCTAAATGACATAGAATACGGTAAGTCGCTCGGAGCTACGGCGAAATTCCCGAGAGATTCGATTGCGTTCAAGTGGCAGGATGAAACTGCCGAGACGGTGCTAAGAGAAATCGAGTGGTCGGCATCGCGCACGGGGCTTATCAACCCGATAGCCATATTTGACCCTGTGGAGTTGGAGGGAACCACTGTATCGAGAGCCTCGCTCCATAATGTTTCGATAATGCAGGCGCTTGAGCTCGGAATCGGAGACAGGATAAGCGTATATAAGGCGAATATGATAATTCCTCAGATTGCCGAGAACTTTACACGTTCGGGCAGCGCCGAGCTTCCGAAAGCGTGCCCCGTATGTGGCACAGGGACTATAAAAAAAGAAGAAAACGGTATCGCGACGATGAACTGCCCTAATGAAGAATGCGCCGCGAAGCACCTTAAGGGATTCACGCATTTCGTTTCAAGAGATGCAATGAATATAGAGGGGCTGTCGGAGATGACCCTTGAGAAATTTATAAACAAGGGATTGATTAAAGAATTCGCGGATATTTTTCATATAGACGATTTTCACGACGAAATAGTTACTATGGAAGGCTTTGGAGAGCAGTCGTTTAAGAACCTTTCGAGCGCGGTTAATAACGCGAGAAAGCCGAGTGCTCAGGCATTTCTTTATGCTCTCGGAATACCTAATTTCGGCAGGGCGAATGCCGGACTTGTGGCGAAATATTGCAAGAATAATTGGGAAGCGATGCGCAGCATCACTAAAGAAAAACTCATGACAATAGACGGTGTGGGAGAGATAATGGCGGACAGCTATATCGCTTTTTTCAGCGACGGCAAAAATAGCGAAATGCTGAACAGACTGATTAAAGAGATTGAAATTGACGAGAGTTTTGAGGCGAGCGGCGATAGGTTTGACGGTATGACTTTCGTAATTACAGGAAGTCTTGAATCGTATGTTAACCGTGACGAACTTAAAGCGGAGATTGAGGCAAACGGCGGCAAGGTCGCAGGCTCCGTATCGGCAAAGACATCATACCTTATAAACAACGACATCAACTCCAACTCCGGCAAAAACAAAAAAGCCCGTGAGCTCGGCATAAAAATCATTTCCGAAGCGGAATACAAAGAGCTTTTGGGGAAATGAACGAAGTCTTTGGAACATCTCCGGATTACTACTGCAGCCGCAATGAAACCCCGATTGAAAAGTACGGAGAAATTATTTTGGCGAAAAACCACAACTAAAAATAAAAATTATATTGAAATATAACAAAAAAACTCTTGACATATATTGCCTTAAGTGTTAATATCACCTCATAATTAGTGTCAGAAAGGAAAAAATCGTAGTGTTTGACATCGGATTAGCACTCAATCAGGCAGTACTCGTCAGCGTTATTTTATCGGTCTGTGAATTGATTAAAAATAGCGTTAATTGTGCTGTGGGGACGAGAGCGTAAAGGTGTTAAGCCTTTTTGACAAGCGAAAAAAATGTAGCCTGTGGCATAGACCGCAGGCGTTTTTTATTATCGGACTTTTCGCTTTCATGCATTTGTTAATGTTGACCCAAGCCTCAAAAAATGTTATACTTAACGGGTATGTTAAGTTAATAAGATTGCCTTTAGAGAGCTTCACTCGCACGGTTTGGGTCCTGCGCAATGGGATGCCGTGAACCTTGTCAGGTCCGGAAGGAAGCAGCAATAAGCGGAAGTTCTTATGTGCCGCAGATAAGCCTTTTCCGTTGCCGGCGAAGCTCTCTAAGGGTAATTTTTTTACAGCGACAGCTGCAAATGGATAATGTACTTGTGACGTGCGAGTGTGCCTTTATCGATAGTTTAATACGAAGCGCATTTCGCATAGGAATTGCAGTATAATAATTTAGGCATAAGGATGGAGGGGCTTAGGCATGTACATGGCGCTATATCGTACAAGGCGTCCTGAGGTATTTGACGAGATACTCGGACAGGAACACATAGTAAAAATACTGAAACATCAGATTGAAAGCAATACGGTAAGCCATGCCTATCTCTTTAACGGAACGAGAGGAACCGGCAAGACTTCGACCGCGAGGATACTGTCAAAGGCGGTAAACTGCCTGAGCGATTCTTCAAGGCCGTGCGGAACGTGCCAAAATTGCAGGGCGATAGCAGACGGCAGCTTCATCGATGTAATAGAGATAGACGCGGCATCTAATAACGGCGTCGATAATATAAGAGAACTGCGTGAGTCGGTCAAATATCCGCCGCAGCTCGGAAAGAAAAAAGTATATATTATAGACGAGGTTCACATGCTGTCGACGGGTGCGTTTAATGCCTTACTTAAGACGCTTGAGGAACCGCCTGAAAATGTGATGTTCATTCTTTGCACGACAGAGCCTAACAAGCTCCCGCAGACGATTCTTTCGCGTTGTATGCGAATTGATTTCAAGAGAATCCCTCAGGAGACCATTGCCGGCGATATGAGGAAGATATGCGAAGAACGCGGAGTTAAGATGAGCGACGGCGCTATACGCCTTATCGCCGCCAATGCTGACGGGTCGGTTCGTGACGGGCTCAGCATACTTGACCAGGTTCTTGCATCGGGAGACAAGGATATAGACAGAGAAGATGTCCTCAAATATCTCGGAACCGTCGGGGATGAATTTTTTATCGAATTGACGGAAAGGGTGTCGCTTAAAAAAACCGGAGAAGCGCTGGTTCTGCTTGACAGAGCATTATCAGAGGGTAAAGACTGTAAGCAGCTCATGAAAGACTGGAATGCACACTACAGAAATCTCCTTATAACAAAGTTCATGAAAAATCCCGAGGATATCCTGAACATGTCCTCGGAAAATATAAAAAAGGTGAAGTCGCAATCAGACCGTATTTCTTTTGAAGAGATAGATGCGGCCATTCAGCGAATATCTAAGACGATAAACGACGCAAGGTGGTCGACACAGCCGAGAATACTAATGGAGCTTGATATAGTGGCGATATCGGGGGCGAGCCCGGCGGGCGCTACGATTAGGGATACTAAAATGACAGAAACGGCGCAAGTCCCAAAAACCTGCGCGAACAGCTTTAATTCCGGCAGATTAGAGCGTGGCAATGCCGCTAAAGACGTCTATCTCGCGGCTGAAACAGAAGCTGCGGATAAATCAATAACCGATAGAGACGAATATGATAATGTCGTTGAATCAGGCAATAATACGGTACCCGTACCACAAAATACTAAAGCCCGTCTTGATGTTTTTTGCCGCGACGATTCTTATGCAGAGTCCGATTCGACGGGAAACTCGGACTGCGATAATGAAATAGACCTTGAAGCGTTTTGGAATGAAGTGATTGAAACCGGCGCGGAGTTAAGCGGAACTTTTAACCTCATAAAATTTAATTCACAATTGGAGAGTATTGAGGAGTCGATATTCAATGTGTCGGTTAAAAACCAATTTGCAAAAAATCATCTTGAAGAAAAGGCGAGCGATATAGAAAAAATAGTGTCCGATATTCTGGAAAAAAATATGAAGATGAATATAGTAATATCCAAAAACGGATAAAACGGACAAAAAAGAGAGCAGCTAAGAAATCACAATGATTGAGAAAGAAACTCTCTGACTTGATAAAATAGTGGAGGAATAGAAAATGGGAAAAGGAATGAGAGCCGGCAAGGCGAAAAAACCGCAGAAAGCGACGGGCGGACTGAATATGCAGCAGTTACAGCAGATGCAGGCGCTTCAGGCCCAAATGGAAAAAGCACAGGCTGAGCTTGAAGAAAAAGAGATTACCACGACGGCGGGAGGCGGCGTGGTTGAAGTAACCGTAAACGGCAAAAAACAGATTACCGGCCTCAAAATTAAGCCGGAAGTCGTCGACCCGGACGATGTTGAGACTTTGCAGGACTTAGTGATGGCTGCCGTCAATGAGGGAATCAGACAGATAGAAGAAATATCGGAAAACACTATGGGTGCGCTCACTGGCGGACTTAACATACCGGGACTGTAATGAGAAATTATCCTAAACAATTAGAAATCCTTATAAACGAATTAGCCAAGCTTCCGGGTGTCGGAGAAAAGTCGGCCCAGAGGCTCGCGTTTCACATTCTCGACCAAGACGAATCGAGAGTGAGGGCATTGGCGGATTCGCTGATTATCGCAAAAAAAGAGCTGAAACATTGTTCTGTCTGCGGTAATCTTACCGATTCAGACCCCTGCATGATATGCAGCGACCCGGGAAGAAACAAGAACCTTATATGTGTGGTTGAAAGCCCGAGAGATGTGCTCGCAATGGAAAAAATCAAGGAGTACAGCGGCACATATCATGTCCTGCACGGTGTAATTTCACCAATGGAGGGTGTGAGCCCGGAGGACATTAACCTGATGTCACTCATAACCAGAATACAAAAAACCGACTGCAACGAGGTGATAATCGCTACGAATCCGACCATTCAAGGTGAGGCAACGGCGATGTTCATATCCAAGCTGCTTAAGCCCGCAGGCATCAAAGTGACGAGGATAGCACACGGAATCCCTGTCGGTTCGGATCTTGAATATGCTGACGAAATAACACTCCTGAAATCTTTTGAAGGCAGGAGAGAAATATAAATAAATTTAACAATAGAGAGGATAACTATGAAAACTAAACTTAAGATATCCGAAACATTGACCGTTGCGAGTTTGCTGTTCGGAATGTTTTTCGGAGCAGGAAACTTGATATTCCCTGTTCACATGGGACAATTGGCCGGTGCTAATTTATGGCAGGCGGTGCTCGGATTTGTCATCACTGCGGTAACCATTCCTATCATGGGCGTAGCCGCACTGGGAATCACACGCAAAAATAATTTACTTGAACTTGGAGAAATGGTTGGACATAAGTATTCAATGTTTTTAACTTGTGCGATATATCTTACGATAGGGCCGTTTTTTGCAATACCGAGATGCTGTACTACACCTTATACAGTAGGAATCACACCGATTTTAGGCGGAGGAACGAGCATTTCTCTTCTGATTTTTTCACTTGTGTTCTTTGCGATAGTACTGTTTTTCAGCCTTAGACCCGGAGAAATTCTCACATGGGTAGGCAAGGTCATCAATCCGATTTTCCTGGTGAGCCTTTCGGTGCTTCTTGTAACTGCGCTGGTAAACGGAAACGAGCCGGTTTCATCTTTTGCACCTCAGGCAACTTATGGCAGTATGCCGTTCTTCCAAGGATTTTTGGACGGATACAATACTATGGACGGTATAGCGTCACTTGCATTCGGCGTTATAATAATTACGACGATAACGGAGCTCGGTGTTACCGACCCTGCCGCCGTGTCGGCAAATACCGCCAAATCCGGAATTATTGCGGGTATTTTTATGGCTGCAATATATGCTGCTATTGCGCTGGTCGGTGCACAATCGATAAGCTATGTCGCTCTTGCCGAAAACGGCGGGGTTGCGCTTGCTGATATCGCCACACACTATTTCGGGAAAGGCGGTGCGATACTCCTTGCATTCATAATCGGTTTTGCAACACTGAAGACCGCTATCGGACTTGTGACGAGCTGCTCGCATATTTTCTCGGTTATGTTCCCGAACGCACTTTCGTATAACAAATGGGCGATAGCTTTTACGCTTTTTTCATTCATGGTATCGAATGTGGGATTGAGTGCTATAATCAGCTATGCGATTCCGGTGCTGATGTTGATTTATCCTTTGACAATCACTCTTATACTTCTTGCAATGTTCGGCAATAAATTTAATAACGCAAGACCGGTTTACGTATGGGTTACCGCACTTACTTTCATAGCGGCGGTCTTTGACTTCTGCGGAGCGCTGCCTGAGGGAATTTTCAACCTGCTTAACGCCGGGGCTTTGACAAAATTAGCTGCCACCGTTTTGCCGTTCTATTCAATAGGACTCGGTTGGCTTTTACCTGCAGCAATCGGCTTGATAATTGGTCTCATAGTTTCATTCCAAAAGGGCTTAATCGGAAAGGCTCGAAGATAAAGAGCCGGCAGAAAAAAGATATTGCGAAGGAATATTGAATCTTTCACAACCGTTTGTGACACCGGCGAGGGTGATAGAATGGAGATTATTGTGACGCCGACGAAGGCGGCGGATTGGAGATTAAAATGAAAAACCTTTCAGAGAAAAAAGGCATAAAAAATGAGATAGTTAGGTTTTTAGTTCTCACGATTGCTGCGGGCATATATGCTTTTAACCTGAAAAGTTTTATAAGAACCGGAAATTTGATACCCGGCGGCTTCAGCGGAATTACAATTCTTATTAAGCAGATTGCTATGCAGTTTTTTAATCTGGATATTCCATATTCTTTCATCTATCTGCCTCTAAATGTTGTTCCGGCCTTTATCGGATTCAAATACATAGGGAAGCGTTTCACGATGTACTCATTTTATGTGGTTGCGCTGTCTTCAATACTCACCGACCTGTTCCCCGATATAACCATAACTTATGATATACTTTTGGTATCTATATTCGGAGGAATCCTGGGAGCGGTAGCGGCTACTATATCACTCACCGTCGGTGCGTCCGGCGGAGGCACCGATTTCATCTCCATATATTTTTCCGAAAAAAAAGGTGTAGACACATGGAACTACATATTCGCAGGTAATATAATCATTTTGACGATAGCGGGCCTGATATTCGGCTTTGACAGGGCGCTTTACTCTATAATCTATCAGTACACCATCACCACGCTGCTCGGACAGTTCTATAAGAGGTACCAGCAGGATACGTTGCTGATTGTAACCTCAAAACCTGCTGAAGTTACGGCAAAGATAGTTGAAATCACAAGGCACGACGCGACGAGAATAGACGGCATCGGCGGCTATTCGGGTGAAACAAAACACATAATTTATTCTGTCATCGGCAGAGATCAGGTTGACAGAGTTCTCAAAGAGATAAAAGAGATAGACAGCGGTGCATTTATAAATGTCATAAATACCGAGCAGGTGAACGGCAGATTTTACAGGCCGAAAAAACAGTGATTAAGAAAAACTTTGTTAAGACTTGAAATATGTATAGAACAAAAAATATAATATTTAATTTAGAATCATACATGGGGGAGGTTATAGCTTGAACGAACTAAAAGGAAAATTTAAGGAAGTTCTGATGTCGGTATTGCCGATTACGTTCATCGTGATAGTGCTCCACTTTACAATTACTCCGTTGGAGCCGAACATGATGTATGCGTTTCTAATCGGTACCGGTCTGGTTATTGTCGGATTGACGATATTTTTGTTTGGAATCGACCAGGGTCTTGAACCTATAGGGCATGGTGTCGGAAATGCAATCACGCATTCCGACAGCTATGCGTTGATAATTACGGTCAGCTTGATTCTGGGTTTTTTTATTTCATACGCCGAACCGGATTTGCATATTCTTGCCAACCAAGTGGACAGCGTGACTTCAGGGCAGTTTGATAATATACTGATGGTCGTTGCGGTCTCTATCGGACTCGGCATAATGATGACTCTCGGAATGCTCAGAATACCTAAAGGCGTAAGGCTGAAATATGTATTCACAGGGGCGTATGGCCTCATGTTCCTCTTGTCGCTATTTTCTTCGCCGGACTTCCTGGCAATAGCGTTTGATGCTTCCGGAGCCACGACAGGCGCGATTACGGTTCCGTTTATGCTCGCACTGGCAGCGGGTATTTCAGCACTCAAAAAAGACAGAAAAATGGGAGAGGCCGACAGCTTCGGGCTGGTTGGTATCTCATCGACAGGGGCAATATTGGGCGTTTTGGTGACGGGGCTTTTCCTCGACAGCGGCAAACTGGAAGGAGAACTTCCGGAGGTGGCTGTAGGGCAGACGGGTTTGCTTGAGTCCTATACTTCCAAAATGGCTACTCTTGCATGGGAGTCGCTATTAACCCTGCTTCCGATTATTGTCGCTTTTATATTTTTTCAGATATTTTTCTTCAAATACAAAAAAAACAAAGTGATAGATATCACTCGCGGTATAGTTTTGACATATTCCGGGCTTGTAATTTTTTTACTGGGTGTCAACGGCGGATTTATGGAAATCGGCTCAATGATCGGTATAGAACTTGCGGCATTGGATTCGAATATTCCTATTTTGTCCGTGGCTTTGCTGCTCGGGCTCACGACGGTTCTCGCGGAGCCGGCAGTTCATGTACTTACAGACCAGGTTGAAGAGGTGACCGGAGGTTCGGTCAAGCGGAGTATCGTACTGATATTCTTGTCGGTAGCGGTTGGGCTTTCGATTTTCATGTCGGCACTCAGAATCTTAATACCGGATATTCAGCTATGGATGTACTTAATACCCGGATTCGGGCTGTCGGTAATATTATCACATTTTGTACCGGATCTTTTTGTGGGCATGGCATTCGACGCCGGCGGCGTTGCATCGGGCCCGATGACATCCACATTCTCGCTCGCTTTTGTACAGGGAATAGCAGCACAGGTACCGACGGCGGATGTGGTGACGGACGGGTTCGGAATGATAGCGATAGTCGCAATGATGCCGATTATAGCACTTGAGCTGCTCGGCGCACTCTATAACGCTAAAACGCGCAAGATGGAGCGGGCTCGCATTAAAGAGGTGAAAAAAACAGGAGGTAATCCATGAATATAAAAGTGAATGAAGTAAATGATAAAAGAATTTTTTTACTTATGACGCTTATTTTAAGTCATAATCAATTACATAAGTTGGCTCAAGTCGCTGAAAGAAACGGACTGATTCGCGGTTTAACCATGCTCTGCAGAGGTACGGTTAGAAATACCACATTAAATTGGCTGGGAATTAAGAGCGAAAAAATGATAATTGTGAATATCCTCGTTGAAAAAGAAAAAGCAAGCGAAGTGATGGATTCTTTTTCGGAGGAACTCCAGATGCACAAACAAGGTCACGGAATTATATATACCACACCTATCGCAACAGGAAAACAGATATTAAATAACGGGGACGAAGCCCTGGACATACTCAAGAATACGGAGGAATATAGCATGTTCAAAAAACTTACAGTAATAGTGAATCGCGGATTGGCGGAAGATGTAATAGAAATTGCCCGAAGAGCAGGGGCAAACGGCGGTACCGTTATGCACGGGAGAGGTACGGGCTCTGAATATGCTGAGAAGCTTCTCGGCATGGAGATAGAACCGGAAAAAGAAATAATTATGATCCTTATGCCGAGCGAACTCATTGACAAAGTTGTAAAAGGCTTATATGAGGGACTTCAATTCGATAACCCTAACAAAGGTATTTTGTTCGTAGAACCTGTTCTGGATGTCAGAGGTCTGTTCGAAAACCTTAAATAATGTTTATGTTAGGCTGTATTTAGAGGCGATTTTCGCCTCTTTTCTCTTTTTTGCACGCTCAATTAGACGAATTGATTCCTCAAACGCTTCAGGGAGGTTGGCTTCTGCAGCAGCCATGTTCTTTTTCTCATTTTTCTCCTGTTTCTTTATCTCATCCCACTTTTCAAGTACTTCGGTTGAGCTTGACACCTCGGCGTCTCCGAATACATGTGGATGGCGGCGCACCATCTTATCATTTATGCACTTGGCGACATCTTCTATATCAAACAGCCCTTCCTCGCTTGCAATCTGGGAATGCATTACGACCTGAAGAAGAAGGTCTCCAAGCTCTTCCTTAAGATTATCCGGATTGCCCGTTTCATTAAGCAGATTGATGCCGCCGACAACTTCGGCAGCTTCTTCGATGAGACATGGTTTGAGACTCTCGTGAGTCTGCTCCATATCCCAAGGGCAACCTCCCTCCCCGCGCAACTTGCGTACTATGTCTAATAATTTATTCAATTCCGACATGCTGATTCCCTCTTTTCTAAGTTATATTTGTAAAATATCATGCAAAACAACGATAATGCAATCTGTGTCATCATTTTATTTGATTACCGGCATCCGTAAGAGCCTTATTACAGCAGTTTACAGCCTTACCCTCATCTCGAATATCCTGTCACGCAGCTGAGCGGCACGCTCAAACTGTAAGTCGGCGGCGGCCTGCTTCATTTCCTTTTCGAGTTTTTTCACGTAGTCACGAAGCTCTTTTTTCGTGAGCTCGGCAGCGGTTCTCCCCTTATAGTATTCATCTTCAGGTTCGGCCCGGCGCGTCGCCTCTATGACATCGCGCACAGATTTCTTGACGGATTCAGGGGTTATGCCGTGAGCAATATTATAGTCGTTTTGAAGCTTACGTCTCCTGTCGGTTTCGTCAATAGCCGCCTGCATCGCCTTAGATATACGGTCCGCATACATTATGACGCGACCGTCAACATTTCTGGCGGCTCTTCCGATAGTCTGGATGAGTGAGGTTTCAGTTCTTAAGAAACCTTCTTTGTCTGCATCGAGAATTGCGACAAGTCCTACCTCAGGCACATCAAGCCCTTCCCTCAGAAGATTGATTCCTACGAGGACATCAAACACATCCATTCTGAGATCATGTAATATCTCCATACGCTCGAGAGTTTCCACATCGGAGTGGAGATATCTGACGCGTATATTTACACCTTTTAGGTAGTCGGTGAGAGATTCAGCCATTTTTTTTGTCAGCGTTGTTACGAAAATTTTTTGTCCCTTGTCGATTGTTTTTCTGATTTCTCCGATAAGGTGGTCTATCTGGCCTTCGGTACGAACGATTTCAATCGTAGGGTCCAAAAGTCCGGTGGGACGTATTATCTGTTCGGCATTGATGCCGCCCGATACTTCTTTTTCGTATGATGCAGGTGTGGCTGAGAAGAATACCGCCTGATTTACCATTCTTTCCCATTCGTCGAACTTAAGCGGGCGGTTGTCGAGTGCGGACGGCAGTCTGAATCCGTATTCGACGAGCGAGGTTTTTCGTGAAAGGTTGCCGGCGTACATCGCGTGAAGCTGCGGAATCATCGCGTGCGACTCATCTACGAAAACCATGAAATCTTCAGGGAAGTAATCAATTAGTGTATATGGCTTGCCGCCGGGCTCAAAACCGGCGAGAGGACGCGTGTAGTTCTCGATTCCTTTGCATGTGCCTATTTCGCGGAGCATTTCGAGGTCATAGCGGGTTCTCTGCTCTATCCTCTGTGCTTCGAGGAGCTTTCCGCGGTCTTTGAACCACTGAATTCTTTCTTCCAATTCTTCACCGATCTCGCGGATGGCACGCTCCATATTTTCGGGTGATGTGACATAGTGAGAAGCCGGGAATATCGATATGTGATTCCTGATACCCAGGATTTCACCCGTCACGGGGTTGATTTCTTTTATCGTATCTATCTCGTCACCGAAAAGCTCAACGCGCACGGCCGAGTCGCCGCCTGCAGGATAGATGTCGAGCATGTCGCCTCTTACTCTGAAAGTGCCTCTGTCAAACTCCGTGTCGTTTCGGTCATATTGCAGGTCGACGAGCTTGCGGAGTATCGACTTGCGTGATTTCTCCATGCCCGGTCTTAGCGAAAGCATTTGGTTCTTATAGTCAAACGGTGAGCCGAGTCCGTAGATACACGAAACGGAAGCTACGATGATGACATCGCGCCTCTCGGCGAGCGCAGCAGTCGCAGAGTGACGAAGCTTTTCGATTTCGGCATTGATGTCGGAGTCCTTTTCAATATATGTGTCCGTAGAAGGCACATAGGCTTCCGGCTGATAATAGTCATAGTATGAAACGAAATATTCGACCGCATTTTCAGGGAAAAACTCCTTGAATTCTCCATAGAGCTGGGCAGCCAGAGTCTTGTTATGCGAGATTACGAGCGTAGGTCGATTGGCGCGGGCGATGAGGTTCGCCATAGTGAAAGTCTTGCCTGAACCGGTTACACCCATCAAGGTCTGAAACTTCTTTCCTGAAACGAGCCCTGCATATAGCTTATCAACCGCTTCGGGCTGGTCGCCCGTCATGGTATAGTCTGAATGTAGTTTGAACTCCATTTCTCGTTTCCTTTCTCAGTGACCCTGCGAAAAAGCTCGTGTATCAGCCCGAAATTCGTAAAAATCCAAAATTTCAAGTTCTCCGTTTTTGCCCATTTTTTGCGTTTTACGAATGAAAGTCACGAAAACCGATTTTCCAAACACCGCAAACCTTAGTAATACCAACGGGACGCGGCAACACAAAAGGTCACTAAAAAGTGGTCCGGACGCAAAACGGCTTTGCTGTCGCATTCTGCTCCGCAATCGCCTTTGCTCGGACACCTGTCTTGCATCTGCTCTGCTCGCGCGTTCCGCTCGGCAATCGCAGTGCCAAGGACATTGTATCACAAAAAATATAAAAAGTATAGCCAAAAACGAACATAGGTTTTCCAAATTGCGGTTATGGCTATACTTTTTATGAACTTTGCTTTTCGATTCGAGATTCTTTAAGAAAGGTACGATTTCGCATTGATTACAACATCCATCCTCTCTGTTACAAGGACGTTATCCTGCTCCGCATTCGGCAGCACTTCTTCGATAAATGGCTGCAGCTCGTCCACACAATCCGCAAGGATACCGCGGTTATCGCCATAAACATCCATGGTTATCATTTCTTTCGCGTGTCCCATCAGCTTCGATACCGCTTTCGGATTGAAATCGTTTTTCAGAAGCAATGTGCAGAAGGTACTTCGCAAGTCGTGCCAGCGGATATTGGGCAGATTGTTGTCCGCCAGCAGTTTCTTGTAATGCTGCCAATGAAACGAACTGCTTCGCGGTCTTCCATAACTGGAACAGCAAATGTACCCGAGGTCTTGAAAGGTGCTTCTTCGTTTTTGCTGTTCGTAAATCTCTCGCTGCTCCAAAATTGCTTCAAATACATAATCCGGTATCGGAATTTCCCGATAACTGGAGGAGGTTTTTAGGCGCACCTCCTGCTTGCCAAAAGTCTTTGGGGCAAAATCTTCTCTCCTGCTTCCAATCTTTTTTCCTAACTGCCGCTGTACCTTCAGTGTACGATTGATATAGTTTACATCAGAGAACTTTACACCGTTGATTTCCCCACGCCGAAGTCCCATCAATACATTCAGCAGTACCTGCATATGAATCGGCGTATCCTTGCTTGCTTCCAGTAAGGTTTGAATCTGCTCCATCGTCAGAGTCTTTTGCGTGTCGATGTTTCGTGTATGATATTTTTTCTTTGCGGCCGACTTCGGAAGCAAAACCTCGGCTGCCGGATTCTCCGGAATAATTTTCTTATCTACCGCATAACGCATAGATAGATTTATGACCGTCTTCACCTGCCGTGCAACATAAATCGAATATTCCGCTTTCAGATTATATAGCTTTTGAATATCTCCGCGATTCACCTCTTCTATTTTCTTTCCGCCAAGGATCGGCTTAATATGCCGTTTTATCGTGCCCGCAAAGGTGACATAAGTTTCGTAGCTTCCTACGCGTTTTTTAATATCTTCCTCCATCCAGAAGTCTAAGAACTCTCGCACCAGTATATTCCCGTAGACCACATATGTCCCGGCATAAAGTTCCCCGATAGTTTTATCTCGTGCAGCACCGGCTTCTTTCTCCGTCGCAAATCCGGATTTCTGCTGGATGCGCTTAGATCCATCCAGATAAATGAGAGAAACTCGATAGCCAAATTTTTCTTTGATTGGCATAACATTTGAAACCTCCCACTCCACATATCTTTGTAAGTTCAAATCAAGTTTCATTCTCGCACCCTCCCTTATGCACAGACCGGAGCAAAGGCATTATTCATAAAGGCTAAGATGTTTTCGTTCTCGTCCATGACATCACAGTAATACTCAAATGTGGTATGTACTGAACTATGCCCCAGCAGGGCGGAAATTTTGACTAAAGGCACTTCCATTTCAAGCAAAATCGTTGCGTACATATGTCGAAGTCCATGCACGGTAACATGAGGCAAAGCATTTCGCCCGCACAGCTTTGTCAGCGCATTATTAAAAGAGGTTGCTGTGTGGAGGCATCCATTTGGCTGACAGCAGATATAGTCATTGTCCTGATACTGCTCGCCATAGCGCACCTTATTGGCTTCTACAATGATTTTTCTCTTTTTTACTTCTGCCATGACAATATCCGGTACGCGCAAAAGGCGAAAACTGTTCTGTGTCTTTGGGTCGCCTTCTATCATTCTGTATTCTTCAATATGGCTTCTGTAAGGCCTGCCTTTAATCCTATGCTTTTCATGGTTGCATTCAGAATCAACATAG
>CAYFQR010000005.1:0-46411 GCA_964345365.1 uncultured Oscillospiraceae bacterium | reverse complement strand
CAGATGCTCTCCCAGCTGAGCTAAGCTCCCACATTTTGTACCACTTAAATCTTCGGCACAGTTACTAAATATACATCATATTCGAGGTTTTGTCAAGAACTTTTTTGAACTTTTTATCAATTCCCATTTGCCGCCGGTAGTGTTATTCAGCAAGGCTTCAACTGCTTTTTCGTCTTCCGGCATTAGCGAAATCTTAAGTGTAATCCTGTCCGTATATTCTGTTTCTTCGATTGAAAACAATTCACCGCTCAGATTCTGAATTTTGCCCAAAAACTGATATTCGGTGCGGAAATCCATAATCACCGTCTCGACTACATCACCTATCCCCGCCGCCTCAATTCCAAGTTTTGCGCTCGAAGTATAGGCTCTGACAAGACCGCCCGTACCCAGTTTAATTCCACCGAAATATCTGGTAACCACAATAACCGTATTAGTTATACCCATACTCACCAAAAGATTGACCATAGGTGCACCGGATGTCCCTTGAGGCTCACCGTCGTCGGACGCCCATTGAATCTGCATCTTATCCCCTATTACCATTGCGGGAACATTATGCGTGGCATCCCTGTGTTTCGCCCTTATTTCCGAAATAAATGCATCCGCATCTTCCTTGGTTTCGGCATATGAAACATATGCAATGAATCTGGATCTTTCAATAATCTGTTCGGCCTTGCCTCTCCCGATTACAGTACTATAAGCTACCATCTACCTCGTATTCCTTATATCTGTTATAATCGGAGATTTTAACCTCCGCATCTATACGTGTTCCCGTCTCCTCATACTCTGTGCCGAAAACCTGCCCCTCGTTCATAATATGAGAACTTATTTCACCTCTGGAATACGGTATCAGAAAAACCGTTCTGACCCTATCCTTGAATATATGATTCCTGATTTTCTCTATCAGCTCATCGATTCCCATGTCATATTTGGCTGAAATCATCAGGCTTTCGATTTTTTGTTCGGGTGCTATCAAAGCACCGTCTTCGAGCAGATCAATCTTGTTATATGCGATAATCTTGTCTCTGTCGCCCGCCCCGATTTCACCTAAAACCCTGTCGGTGACTTCAACCTGAAAATCATAATTATCATAGGAAACGTCAACGACATGCACAAGGAGGTCGGCTTCAGATACGACTTCCAAAGTCGCCTTAAAAGCCTCTACGAGCGAATGCGGCAGCTTGCTCACGAAGCCGACAGTATCCACTAAAATAAAATGGTGGTTGCTGTCGAGCCTGATACTTCTTTCAAAAGTATCGAGCGTCGCAAAGAGCATATCTTCTACAAATACCGACTTTTCGTCTTTTTCCGTCGTTGAGAGGATGCGATTCATCAAAGCGGATTTTCCGGAGTTGGTATATCCGACAAGTGCCACTACCGGAATCCCACCCTTCTCACGCCTCTTTTTTTGAACTCCGCGATTCTTTTTTATCTGCTCAAGCTCGGACTTGATTTCAAACATTCTTTTTTCTATATGTCTTCTATCGGTCTCAAGCTTCTTTTCACCGGGTCCTCTTGTCCCTATTCCTCCGCCCAATCTTGAAAGTGACTTTCCGAAACCGGTCAGTCTCGGCATCCTGTATTTCAGCTGTGCCATCTCAACCTGTAATTTGCCCTCTCTCGAAGTTGCCCTGTCGGCAAATATATCAAGTATCAGTATCGTCCTGTCGATTACCCTTACTTCAAGTGCATCCTCAAGATTCCTGAGCTGCATCCCGGTCAGTTCTTCATTGAAAATAACCGTATCCGCCTCCATGTTTTTTGCAAGTTCCTTTAGTTCTTCAACCTTGCCCTTGCCTATAAGCGTCGCGGCATTCTTTTTTTCCATATTCTGAATCATCGTGCCGAGACCCTCTACATTGTCAGCTTCCGCAAGTCATTTAAGTTCTTCCATGGAATATGAAATATCCTCGCCAAGTGAAACTCCGACGAGGACGGCTTTATATTCTTCCTCTCTTATTACTTCATTGTTCTCATTAAATCTTAGCATTATTCACCATGTCTCTCAAATACGGATTGATTATTCTGATGTAAGTCCCCTTCATGCCGAGCGACTTAGTCTCCAAGAGACCTGCGCTCTCTAATTTTTTCAGTGCGCTGACAATCACCGAGTTAGTTAATTTATATTTCCCCGCAATCTTTGAGGCGACGATTATATGCTCTTCTTCATCAAAGGATTCAAGTATCTTTTCAAGAGCATCTCTCTCGGAAAAAGAAAGCGTTTCAAGCGCCATCTCACAGGCGAGCTTCATACTTCTTTCCTTTGCCCTGTTTGCAGCAAGATTTCGCTGCATCTGAAGAGCGACAACTGTCGCACCCAGCTCGCAAAGCGCTATTTCCTCTTCATTAAACTCTTGTTCATATCTTGTAAGAAGCATCGTGCCGAGTCTGATTCCACCGCAGATACATGGAATGACGGTATGATATTTGCCTGTGAGTTCATAGTCATTACCGAGTATTTCTTTTAGGTCATCACCGTATATATTTGCACTCGTTTCATTCAAAAGTTGAAAGCTTCTGTTGTGTTCTTCCGGAACTCTCTCGAGACCCGATTCATCGGCAACGGTCGATGTGTCTACTGCCACATTATAGGATACGCCGAGCACATTGCCTAAGCTATCCAAGATATATAGGTTGGCATCATTTATTTCGGATAAAAATCTGCTCAAATCCATAAAAGAAAGGCTGCCTGTGGTACTCTCCGAGAGAACCCAATTCAATTTTTTGATTTTCGATAATAATCCGTTCATTTTTTAGCCCTTGATTTTATAAAATAAATCTGTCCAAATCTTCAGCCGATATCGTCTCTTTGAATTTGTCTTTTACGAAGTTATCATCAATCGTAAGCTCCTTAAGCTCAGGACTCGGAACGTTGAACGATGTATCTTCAAGCAGTTTTTCCATGACGGTGTGCAGTCTTCTGGCACCAATATTTTCACTCTGTTCATTCATCAGGTAAGATATGGTGGCTATCTCGTTGATGCCGGATTCAGTGAACTCAAGTTTCACTCCCTCGGTTTCAAGAAGTGCAGTGTGCTGCTTAGTCAATGCATTTTGCGGCTTCGTAAGTATTTCTATAAAATCCTGTTTCGTCAAGCTGTCAAGCTTCACCCTTATAGGAAATCTTCCCTGCAGCTCGGGTATAAGATCCTGCGGCTTCGAAACGGAAAATGCTCCCGCTCCTATAAACAAAATATGATCCGTCTTAACCGGCCCGTATTTGGTATTTACAACAGAGCCTTCGACAATCGGAAGGATGTCTCTTTGAACTCCTTCTCTCGACACGTCCGCGCCGGAAGTCATACGATTTCCCGAAGCGATTTTATCAATCTCATCTATGAAAATAATACCGTTTTGCTCGGCATTCGCAATAGCCTCATCGGTTACCTGATCCATGTCTATGAGCTTATTCGCCTCCTGCTCGGTCAATATCTTTCTGGCCTCTTTAACGGTACAGCTCTTTTTTCTTGTTTTTTGCGGCATATCCGCTCCGAATATATTGCCTATTGCGATTGACATGCCCTCGTTTGACATGTCAAGCTGATTCCCTTTCGGCTTGGCCACCACGTCTATCTCAATATACTGTTCTTCTAAAAGACCTTGTCTAAGCTGTTCTCTCACCTGCTCTCTCGCCATTTCGGTGTCGTGATCTTCTTTGGACGCTTCCTGATCCCTTTGATCGAGATACTGTTGTTTCTGGCTCTGGAATCCGCCCGAATTCATTATAAAATCAAAAGGGCTCTTTTTTTCGCCTACACTCTTTTTCTTGCCCGGAATAATGGCTTCCACAATTTTTTCTTCGGCTATTTTTTCCGCAACTTCGAATTTTTCCTCCATTTTGGTCTGCTTGGTAACCCTGAGCGATGCCTCCACCAAATCTCTCACCATGGAATCGACATCTCTTCCGACATATCCGACCTCTGTGAATTTGGTCGCTTCAACCTTGACAAAAGGTGCATCCATAAGCTTAGCGAGCCTTCTCGCTATTTCGGTCTTGCCGCAGCCTGTAGGCCCCATCATTAGAATGTTTTTAGGGGTAATTTCTTCTCTCATCTCATCGGACAGCAAAGATCTTCTATATCTGTTTCTGAGTGCAATCGCCACTGATTTTTTGGCGTCATTCTGTCCTATGATATATTTATCGAGTTCGGCAACTATCTCCTTGGGAGTCATGTAATACAATCTGTTAACCATCTAATTCACCGCCTTCCCCTGAGTTCTTAAGCACAGTAATATGGTCATTGGTATATACGCAAATTGAACTTGCAATCATAAGGCTCTCCCTCACGATTTCTTCAGCTGTCATATCGGTATGATTAAACAGCGCATTTGCAGCCGCATAAGCATAGTTTCCGCCGGAGCCTATTGCCACAAACGGCTGGTCAGGTTCAATAACCTCTCCGTTGCCCGAAACAACAAGCAGGTTATCTTTATCCATTACTATCAGTAGGGCCTCAAGGTTTCTCATGCCCTTGTCCGAACGCCAAAGCTGTGCAAGCTCCACTGCAGCTTTTTTCATGTTTCCGGAATGTTCATCAAGCTTCGCTTCAAACTTCTCAGTAAGTGAAAACGCGTCCGCTACGGAACCTGCGAAACCTGTTAAAACCTGCCCCTTGTATATCTTCCTTACCTTCTTTGCATTATTTTTCATTATCGCGGTTTCGCCCATTGTCACTTGGCCGTCACCGCCGATTGCAATGTCTTCAGGTGATCTTCTTACCGCACAAATCGTAGTGGCATGAAAGCGCATTTGAGTGTTTGATTCTGACATACTTTTTTCCTCCCGTTAAGAAAAACTATTCTTTATAATCACATTTTACATCCGAACACACAAGTTTTGTGTATTTCAAGTGTTTTTCAAGTAAAATATTCCCGCATTTCGGGCAGGTCTTCTTCGACGGCTTATACCAAAACGCTTTATTACATTCCGGGTAATTTGAGCAACCGTAAAATATCTTGCCCGATTTTCCTCTCTTGGCAACAATATCACCGCCGCAATCCGGGCATTTTACGCCGATAGCTTTAACAATCGGCTTGGTATTCTTACATTCCGGATAATTTGAACACGCCATGAACTCGCCGAATCTTCCCGACTTGATGAGCATCGGATTGCCGCATTTTTCGCAAAAAATCTCATTCCCCTCATCATCGGTAGCCGGCTTGTCTTCTATGACTATATGCTCGATTTCTTTCTCAGCCGTTTCAAGTTCCTTTTCAAAAGGTTTATAAAACTCCCTGATTATATCTTTCCAATCGGTATTTTTCGCTTCAATATCGTCAAGTTTATCCTCCATGTTCGAGGTAAACTCCACATCGGCTATCTCTACGAAGTATTTAACTATCAGATTCGTAACGATTTTACCGAGCTCTGTGGGTTGGATAGACTTCGACCTCCCGAGCCTTGATATGTATTTTCTCTCAAGAAGCGTAGCGATAATAGGCGCATAAGTCGAAGGCCTGCCTATATTTTTTTCCTCTAATTCTTTAACGAGGCTCGCTTCCGTAAACCTTGCAGGCGGCTCCGTAAATTTCTGTTCGGCATTGATGTCCTTTGCCTTCAGCTTATCTCCCTGCTTAACCTCGGGAACATAGCTGTCTTTATCCTCATCAAAATTAGGCGAATAAATCTTTTGATATCCGTCGAATTTTCTCTTGGAGCCGTTTACTCTAATCAAATAATCTCCGTTTTTTACATTTATCTGTGTAGTGTCGAATACCGCGGCGGACATCTGCGAAGCCACGAACCTCGACCATATCAGGCTGTAGAGATTATATTGGTCTTTATCAAGCGAGTCTTTAACATCCTCGGGAGTTAAAAACACATTGGTCGGTCTGATGGCTTCATGTGCATCCTGAATATCTTTTTTCTTGTTTGAATAGACATTGTATGCCGTATATTCCTTGCCTAAATATTGGGTATTCATTATATAGCTGTATGCCGCAGCCCTCGCATCATCCGATATTCTCACGGAGTCTGTACGCATGTATGTTATAAGTCCTATCGTACCGTGACCGGGAATATCGACACCCTCGTAAAGGCGTTGAGCTACCGACATTGTCTTTTTAGTGGTGAAACCCGCCTTATTGGCAGCTTCCTGTTGCATGGAACTTGTAGTAAACGGCGGGAAAGGTTTCCGGCTCCTCTCTTTTTGGGCTACTGAATCGACTATGTATTCGCCGCCGCTGAGCGCTGTTTTTGCAATATCGGCTTCCTTTTCGCTTGAACAAACAAATTTCTCGCCCTTGAACTCCGTAACTTTCCCGGAAAACGATTTTTTGTCTTCGAAATCCACCGTAATATTCCAATACTCCTTAGGTATAAAGTCAAGTATCTGCTGCTCCCTGTCACATATAAGCTTCAAAGCTGCAGACTGTACACGGCCCGCGGAGAGTCCGCGTCTCACTTTTTTCCAGAGAATCGGGCTGATTTTGTAACCGACAAGTCTGTCAAGAACTCTTCTTGCCTGCTGTGCATCAACCAGTTTAAGATCAATCGGCCTAGGATTCTTCATGGCTTCCTTTACTTTTTCCTTGGTTATTTCATTAAAGGTTACACGAATATTATCACTCGGATCAATACCCAAAATATGGCACAAGTGCCATGAAATCGCCTCTCCTTCACGGTCGGGGTCCGTCGCAAGATATACCCTGTCCGCTGACTTGGCATCTTTTTTAAGTTGTTTGATTATATCGCCCTTTCCTCTTATGGAAATATACTGCGGCTCAAAGTCATTATCTATGTCAATTCCTATCTTGCTTTTTGGTAAATCCCTGATATGTCCTACCGAAGCGGTCACCTTGTAGCTTGAACCTAAATACTTTCCTATCGTCCTTGCTTTTGAAGGCGATTCTACGATTACAAGTGTCTTTGCCATTTTACCTCCTAAAAATTGTCTTTCAAGCCTATATAATAGTAGATATTCTTGTAATTGGCAAGACAATTTCAGAAAATATGCATTTTTCTAATAAATTACCTATATTATTTGGAGAGTTTCTGAGTGTTATAGAGCCTTGCATATTCGCCTCCGACGCCGATAAGACTGCTATGGTTGCCCTCCTCAATAATTCTCCCGTCCTCAATCACCACTATTTTGTCCGCAGCTCTTACGGTTGCAAGTCTGTGTGCGATAACCAATGTAGTCCTTCCTTTCGAAAGCTCCTCGAAACTCTGCTGAATTTTCTCCTCGGTAATCGTATCAAGAGCGGATGTCGCTTCATCAAGGATTAGTATCTTCGGGTCTTTTAAGAAAATACGAGCTATTGATACTCTCTGCTTCTGTCCGCCCGAAAGCTGAGTTCCTCTCTCTCCCACATAGGTCTCAAACTGTTCGGGCATCCTCATTATGTCGTCATAAATTTCCGCTCTCTTTGCGGCTTCAATCACCTCGTCAAAACCGGCATCGGGTTTGCCGTAGCGAATGTTTTCGAATATGGTATCCGCAAAGATAAATACGTCCTGCTGTACGATGCCGATGCTGCTCCTCAGCGATGCCTTGGTAACATCGCGAATATCCGTGCCGTCTATTAAAACAGCTCCCTCCGTCACATCATAAAATCTCGGAATCAGCTGGCAAAGCGTAGTTTTACCGCCGCCGGAATGTCCGACAATAGCCACCGTTTCACCTGCGTTGATATTCAGGCTTATGCCGTCGAGCACCTCTTGATTTTCCCTATAAGCAAAAGAAACATCCTTCACCTCAATCGCTCCGCTTGTAACCTCAAGCTCATAAGCATCTTCTTTTTCTTCAACCTGAGGCTGCATAGCCATGATTTCGGAAAAACGCTTAAGCCCCGCCATACCGCTGGAAAATATTTCTGCAAAGTTGGCCATTTTTCTTATAGGAGTTACGAATGTATTGATAAAGAGAGTAAACGTAATTAAATCTATATAATTCATCTCATCCCTCATTATCAGCCAGCCCCCTACGGACATGACAATACAAGGCATTATTCCCATAAAAAATTCCTGACTTGAAGCGAAAGCACCCATCGCTTTGTAGTATCCGCTTTTTGCACCGACAAAGACCTCATTCGCCTTTTGAAATCGCCCCTGTTCAAGTTCTTCGTTTGCGAAAGCTTTAGATGTCTTCATACCTGAAATACTCGACTCGATATTAGAGTTGATATCCGCTAATTTCGCCTTAACTTCATGCGATGCACTCGACATGTTTTTTCGTCTGTTCATGGTAATTGTCAGAAAAATCGGAATCAAAAGTGCAACGACAAGAGCAAGTCTCCACTCCATATAAAACATAAAGCTCAGCGAACCTGTAATCGTGAGGATTGAAATCACCAGGTCCTCAGGCCCGTGATGTGCAAGCTCCGTGATTTCGAACAGGTCGCCCGTCAGCCTGCTCATGAGTTTTCCTGTCCTGTTTTTATCATAAAATTCAAAATCGAGCTGTTGCAATTTTTCAAAAAGGTCGGTTCTTATGTCCGCCTCAACCCTGACGCCGAATATATGTCCGAGATAAGTCATAAAATAATAGCACGCGGAACGAAGCACATAAAAAATCATCACGCTCATCATAAGAGCAAAAAACACTCCGTATGCTTTGTTCGGCAGAAGTTCATACATGGCGTATCTCGACACAAGCGGGAATCCCAAGTCAATCAGCGCTACGGATAAGGCACAAAACATGTCTATAGCGAACAATTTCTTATGAAACTTAAAATAATGCAACAATGTTCTTATCATAAAATCCCCTCCACATTTTATATTACCTTAAAATTTGAGCTGTCGCAAAATTAGCGACAGCTGATTCTCACATCCTATATGTTACGATACACCATAAACTCCGGATGGCAGGTTTTCCCGAGCTGTTTGCATCCCAAGCAGCTGAAAACATCCGGGACATCGTCTTTTTCCAAGTACGTAAAGCCGTATTTTGCGAAAAACTTAGGCGCTCTTGCCGTCAGATATATCGGACTGCCGCCGAGTGCTCTAATCTTATCCATAGTGATGTCAAAAAGTACCTTTCCCAATCCTATTCCTCTATACGCCTCGTCAACCGCAATATCATTAAATATAAAGTATCCTTTTCGCTTGGTTATTGACGAACCGGCTACCAGTTTTCCTTCCGAATCCTTACATTCGAAAGCCGTAACAAAACCTTCGGGTTCGGTTCCCGAATCAGCAAGATTAAATTCAAGTCCGGAATCTATAAACAAATCTCTGAACTGAAGGTATTCATCTGTTTCACAAATGCTGATACTATTAAGTTTTCCCACGTTTGTCATTTTATTTACCTTACCTTTCCTGCATTTTAGTTCCTTTATTTATTCAATACTGTATAGAATTTTCATTTTATCCGATATGCCTATTATTTGATACAGTTAGTTTATCACGAATTACGATTTTAATAAACAACAAAAAATCCCTCATCGGTTTATTTTTCCGATAAGGGATTCAAGATGACAATCGACCTTTTTACAAATTTGCAATTAATAATCACATTTTTTGCTTTTGCACTCAGTATAACGCAAAGCGCCCTACTTAACCGCGAAAACCCTGCCCAGTGTGCAGGCAAGGAAGCCCTTTATTTCAAGAACGGCAACGATTCCTTTGCAGATTACGGGGTTGAGCTCCAAGCTCTCACACAAAAAATCAATCGGAATCTCTCCGTTATGCTTAACATATTCATAAACCTTTCTCTCATCATCGGAAATTTGAGCAAGCTCTTCTTTCTCCGCTATCGGCTTCTCTCCAAGTTGAAAGAAAATATCGTCTATTACGGCTACCGGTATCGCTCCTTCCGTAATCAGCTTATTCGTTCCGAGGCTCATCGGGCTCGTTATATTCCCCGGGACTGCGAAGACGAGCTTGTTCTGCGTGTCGGCATATTCCGCCGTGATAAGTGCTCCGCTGTCCGTGCCGGCTTCCACAACAATCACCGCTTCACTTAAACCTGCTATTATTCTGTTTCTTCTCGGAAACATGTAGGGCATGGCATCAGTTCCCGGCGGATATTCGGAAACAAGCAAACCTCTTTCAGAAATTTCTTTATATAAGCTTTTATGTTGTTTCGGATAGCATTCGTCTATTGCCGTACCGAGACATGCGATAGTTTCTCCTTCCGCTTTCAATGCACCCACATGTGCAAAATTATCAATACCCATCGCCATTCCCGACACAATGACAAATCCCGTCATCGCAGCCTTTTTAGCTATGGTCATAGCGACATGTTTTCCGTATTCCGTACATTTTCTTGCTCCGACTATAGAAATACTTCTTCTATTCAAAAGTTCCTGCCTGCCGATTATATATATTTCCTTCGGTGAATCGTTTATTCGCCTCAGCTTATCGGGAAAATTTTTGTCATCTATACATATCTTTTTTATTCCGCTGATTTCAGCCATAAATTAACCCTCTTAAATTGTCCGTTATAATATCCGTTCTTTTTTACAATTATATAATAATTTAATCTCTCAAGACCGAAGTCGCAAGCATTCTCGTCTGTTTCATAAATGATTCAGACATAATCTTATATTTTTTCATACAAGTGTCATCTGCTCGTTCGCTCCGTCTCTGTCATACATATTAAGAAACTTGGTATAGCCTATAGCATTAAGAAGCGAGCCCTCATCTATATCGCGAATACCGCTTAAGTCGGAAATAGTCCTCGCCAGCTTTAATATTTTGTGATACCTTCTCGGACTTAATCCATACAAATCGTAAGCTTTCTCCATTATTACTTTTTCCCTTTTTCCAAGCTTACAAAACTCGGCTGTCATTCTTTCATTCATCTCGGAATTCGTTATTATGTTGAGCCCGCGAAACCGCTCTTTTTGTATCTCTCTTGCCATGTCCGACCTTTCTTTCATTTCGGAGGAGGATTGTGAAACCTTGCCGGTTAGCCTGCAATATTCAAGCTTGGGAAGCTCCACGCTCATATCAATTCTGTCGGCAATCGGCCCTGATAATTTAGCTCTATATCTTTCAATTTCATAAAGCGTGCAGGTGCATACTTTTCCAGGGCATCCCATTTTTCCGCACTTACAGGGATTTGTTGCGGCGACAAGTGTAAAAGACGATGGAAAAGAATAGTTTACACCTCTTCTAATTATGTTAACTTTCTTTTCCTCTATAGGTCTTCTCAGACATTCTATCTGTTTGGATGAAAACTCCAGAAACTCGTCTATGAACAGGACGCCGTTATGCGCAAGTGACACCATCCCCGGCAACGGTTCATTTCCCCCTCCTAAAATAGCAACCTCCGTAGCCCTGGGGCTCATTTCCTGAAAAGGTCTGCTCTTTATAACCGGATGCTCATAGTTCAGTGCCCCGAGCAGTGAGTAAATCATCGACGTTTCTATTCTCTCTTCATGCGACATTGATGGCAAAATCGTCGGTATTCTTTTAGCGAGCATCGACTTTCCCGTCCCGGGCGGCCCTATCATTATAAGACCGTGTCCGCCCGAAATTGCGGTCACTATTGCTTCTTTTGCCAAGTAATGTCCCTTTACATCAACGAAATCAATCCTTTCAAGCGCCACTACTTCGTCCTCAATTATTTCTTCCTCATATTTTATTCCGTCAATTTTTCCGCTCAATATATCGACAAGTTCCGTCAATGTTGAAACGCCATATATCTCGGTTTCTCTATTATTAGCGGCAAGATATGCTTCTCTGACGTTCTCCTTCGCGACATAGATCTTCGTTTTTTCTTCAAATCCTATGCCTCTGATCATCGGAAGTATCCCGCTGACCGATATTATTTTCCCCTCAAGACTCAACTCGACTATGAATAAACTCCTGACCTTATCCTGAACCGGCAGTTGATTAGCAGCTCTCAGAATCCCAACGGCAATAGCAAGGTCAAAATGACTGCCCTTCTTTCTCACACTTGCAGGATATAGATTTACCGTTACCCTGCCCCTCGGATATTCATATCCCGAATTGACAATGGACGAGCGGACTCTCTCTCCCGCTTCTTTAACCGATATATCGCCCATACCGACTATATGAAATGCCGGCAGTCCTCTATCGGAATCAACCTCTACCGTCACTTCAAAGCCCTCTATCCCCTTAAGCGCTACCGTACTTGTAACTGATAACATATCTTCGCCTCCCTGTAACTGCTACGCCTTCTCTGTTATATTCCTATATTCCGCTTAAACTCTTATAAGCGACACTTCTTTCTGTAACTTATGTTTTCAACCTTGAGTCGCTTAAATCCTTATATTTTTTATTCGATTTATATTTATCTCGATTACCTCAAATTCCGCATACTCATATTCTATGCCGGTATAAGCCAAATACGATTCCGCTGACTTCACGAGATGTTTGATTTTTTCCCGGTTTACCGATTCTCTGCCGGTTCCGAAGCTGTCATCCGTCCTCGTCTTAACTTCGCAAAAGACCACTATGCCGTTCTTAACGGCTATGATGTCAATCTCTCCGTATCTGCAATAATAATTTCGTTTCAATATCCGATACCCGTTTAATTTAAGAAGGCTCGCGGCAAGCTCTTCCCCTGCCTTACCCAAAGCTCTATTATTCATTTATTCTCCGTTCGCTAATCTTGCAAAAAACACACTGATGTCGTATAATATTCGAATGTTAAAACATATTATTATGGAGGCTTTAATATGAAAATCGCCATCGTCGGAGGCGGCAAGCTCGGTACTAAAATTTTGCTCGCTCTCGCTGAAGGAAATCACTCCGTTACCGTAATAGATAAAAATAGCGACGCTCTCAACAAAATTTCGCAGTTTTTTGATGTTATGACCGTACTCGGTAACGGAAAACAGTTATCAGTACTAAAGGAAAATGCTATAAACACTTTTGACTTTTTGATTGCCTGCACCGATGAGGATGAAAAGAATATCGTTATTGCCTCTATGGCCAAGCATATCGGTTGTAAAAAAGTCATAGCTCGCGTCAGAGACCCCGAATATATGAGTGAAATAGATTTCACAAAAGATATATTTCAAATTGATCATATCGTCAATCCGGATCTTTCGATTACAAATGAAATCTACAAATATCTTGTTGAAAAATACACTCTTACCAACGGTATATTCACAAGCGGCAAAGTAGCATTAGTCCAATTTGACGTAAAAAAATACAAGAGCCTCATGGGGCTCTCCATGGTTGATGTGGCAAAGCAGCTTCCTAATATGCTGGTTGTCGCCATATCGCGAAACGGTAAAATAATAATTCCTCACGGCAGCACTTATATCGAGGAGAATGATACTGTCTATCTCATCGGCGAAAGACATGAAATCTCAAAGATTCACGAAAAAGTGCGTGAAAAAGGCAAGTACACGAATCTCCAAAAGGTCATGATTATCGGCGGCGGCAAAACCGGTTTCTATTTAGCCCAAAAGCTGGCTGATTTCGGAATTTCCGTAAAATTAATCGAAAGAGATAAGAATCGCTGCTACTACCTTTCGACTCACCTTGATAATGTAATGGTGCTCTGCGGCGACGCTACTGACGGAACTTTTCTCGATGAAGAAAATATCGACGAAATGGATGCCGTAGTAACAGCCACCGGTTTTGATGAAGAAAACCTGCTCTTAGCTCTGTTAGCCAAGCACAAAGGAATAGAAGATGTAATATCTAAAGTCAGTCACAGAGGATATAAGGATTTAATTGAGAGCATGGGCGTCGATATGGCACTTAATCCGCTCGATATTATCACCAGCACAATCCTCAGATACATACAGGGAAACAAAAAAGTCATCAGTTCTCTGCTGATACAAGGTCAAGCCGAGATAATGGAAATAATTGCAATGAATGAAATGCAGATTTCAAATACCGCATTAAAGGATCTCGACCTTCCTGACGGTGTAATAATTGCTGCAATTCACAGAGGCCAGCAAGTAATAATTCCAAGAGGAGATACTCTCATAATGGAAAATGACAAGGTCATTATTTTCTGTCTCCTCACCGAGCTTTCCGACCTCGAAAAACTGTTCACAACCAAAACACTCGTACAAAGGATATAAGGAGTTTTCAATGAAAAGCGTTTCTGCCTTTAAGGCTCGTGACGGATATTTAATAGTAAGCTCTGTTTGGTTTTTTTCATGTATCTTAGGTGCCATTCCATTTCTTGTAAGCGGCACCTTTGATAATTTTGTCGATGCTTTTTTTGAATCCTGTTCAGGCTTTTCAACAACCGGGGCAACCGTAATCGATAATCTCGAATCGGTACCAAAGCCTATTTTATTTTGGCGTGCCCTAACTCACTGGCTCGGCGGAATGGGCATCGTCGTATTTTTTATGGCTTTAATACCCTCCTTCGGCATCAAGGGGCAAATCACCGCATATTCCGAAACACCGGGCCCAAGCAAGGGCAAGCTGACATCCAGATTCACGGATACTGCCAAAAATCTCTATTTAATATATGCATTTTTAACAATTAGCGAAGCATTTCTTCTCAAGATATCCGGAATGTCCTTGTTCGACTCCGTTACAACGGCTTTCAGCACCATGGGTACCGGCGGTTTTGCCAATACAAGCCAAAATGCAGGGGCGTTCAGTACCTCGTCAAAGATAATAGTAATTATTTTTATGATTATCGCCGGAATGAATTTCAATCTTTACTATAGGGCATTCAAGCTCGGCTTCAAGTCAATCATAAGAGACCAGGAAGCAAGATTTTATTTTTCTATAATTGCAATTTGGTCTTTCCTGATTTGTTCAGGCTTACTCGTATACGGCACTTATTCGAATATACCGGCAGCTTTTCTCGATTCAATATTCCATGTGGTTTCAATCATAACCACCACCGGTTTCACCTTCGGCAATTATGAACTTTGGCCTACTTTTCCGCAAATCATGCTTTTTCTGCTGTTCTTTGTCGGCGGATGCGCCTGCTCAACAGGCGGCGGGATAAAAGTTTCCCGTGTTCAGATTGCCCTCAAGCTCATAAAGCGAAGCTTCTCATTAAGGGTACACCCTTACAGAATCGCACCGCTCACGATAAATAATGCCGAAATATCGACCGAAACAACAATTCGTACCACCGGCTTTATATTCATGTATTTCATGACATTTTTAGGGGGTACGCTTTTTATATCGCTAAATGAACAAAGCCTTATCACGAGCATATCTGCAGCCGCATCATGCCTCGGCAACATCGGGCCGGGATTCGGTCTTATAGGCCCGGCGTTCACATATAGTTCCTTAAGCGATTTTTCAAAGATAGTCTGCTCTTTACTGATGATAGCCGGCAGACTTGAACTATATACGGTATTTGTATTGTTTTCAAGATATTATTGGAATCCTAACAGCAGCAGATAAGGAGCAGCAATGCATACACTTAAAAGCAAACTCTTTTTCAAAATAATAGGTTTCCTTACGCTCATGGAAGGCGTAGCTCTTTTGCCATGCATTATTGCGGCTACCAAGTATGATGAAAAATCAACCGCAAGCGCTCTTTTCATGATTTCGATTATCTATATTTTCATAGGCTATAACCTGACCGCAAGGCTTAAAGGCAGACGGTTCAAACTTAAAGCCCATGAGGGTTATTTCATCTCGACACTCTGCTGGGTATACTGCTCTCTCATAGGTGCGCTGCCGTTTTATTTCAGTGTGGCTCATTATACGTTCCCTCAAGCATTATTTGAAGCAACGGCAGGTTTTACCACCACAGGCTGTACTTCCTTTGACCTTAATCTCATGCCTAAATCTCTTCTGCTCTGGCGAGGGATATGCAACTGGCTCGGCGGCATGGGAATCCTTGTCCTTGTCGTTTCTTTTCTCCCAGCACTCGGAATTGACGGTCAAAATATGGCCGCAACTGAAACCACAGGCCCTACCATAGAAAAAGTGGGAGGAAGGTTTTCGGACACGGGCAAGTTTCTTTATATCACTTATACCGTTTTCACTTTAACCGAGCTTATTTTGCTTTCGCTCAGCCCGCTATCGTTCTTTGACGCTCTGATAAATACATTTTCAAGCATCAGTACGGGCGGGCTCCTTGTAATAGATGCCAACGCACATCTTTTTGCGGGGACATATGTGAGAGCCGTTATAATTATATTTACCGTTCTTTCCTCAATGAACTATACTCTGTACTTTTTCTTTATAAACTGCAGGAAAAAAGTATTTACCGGTAATGCCGAGGTGAAAGGCTTTTGGCTTATTATCCTTATTGCAACTTTTTTAATTTCTGTAAACTTAGTAATAAGCGGGAAATATACAAGCATTTCTCATGCTGTAAAAGACAGTCTTTTTCAGGTTATAAGCTTTATTTCAACATCCGGCTACTATGTTTGCGATTATACTTCATGGCCGACTTTCTCAATTGCGGTTCTGTTCGGTCTGCTTTTGATCGGCGGCTGCTCTATGTCGACATCAGGCTCACTCAAGGTAATCCGTGTGATGATACTTTTTAAGTTGATTGCAAGAAGCATATTCAGAGCGGTTCATCCGAATTCGGTATGTGCGGTTAAGATTGCGGGTGAAACGGTCTCCGCAAAAAAAGCCGGAGAAGTTACAACTCATGTACTTTTATATAATTTGGTGCTTATGTTTTCATTCGTTGTCCTCAGCCTGAATAATTTCGATTTGGAAACGACTATAAGCACGGCAATCGGTTTATTTACGAATACGGGTATGGCAATCGGCGAACCCGGTGCATCAGGCTACTTCGGTATGTTTAATGATTTTTCTCTTTTTTATCTGTCACTCCTTATGATTTGCGGAAGGCTGGAAATTTGGGCTGTTGTAATGCTGTTCACTAAAACATTCTGGTTTGAAAACAAAGCAAATCGTTTCTAAAAAAGCAATATAAAACCCGATGTTTTGGCATCGGGTTATTTTTTATTCTTCTGTAGCAGTCTTTTCCTCAGCTTCGGGTGCCGCTTCTTCTTTTGCCTCGGTGGCTTCCGCTTCCTCAGCATCAAGTGCAGCTTCTTCTGTGGCCTCGATAACTTCCGCTTCCTCAGCTTCAGGCACTGCTTCTTCTATTGCCTCGGTAACTTCAGCTTTCTCAACTTCAGGTGCAGCTTCTTTTATTGCCTCGGTAACTTCAGCTTTCTCAACTTCAGGCACTGCTTCTTCTATGAACTCGATAACTTCCGCTTCCTCAGCTTCAGGTGCAGCTTCGGACGTAGCCACGGTCTTAGCTTCAGGTGCGGGCGGTTCTTTGGTCTGCTTGATTGAAAGGCTTATTCTCTTTCTCTCCGTATCTATTTCGAGAATCTTAGCATCGACAGCCTGCCCTACGCTTATTTCTTCTGAAATATCGTTTACTCTCTTATACGCAACTTCGGAAATATGAACAAGTCCGTCAAGGCCGGGTTCAAGTTCTACAAATGCACCGTATTCCTTAATCTGAACCACTTTTCCCTTAACGATCTGTCCCGCCTCGTACTTATCGTGTATGATTGACCAAGGCTCCGGCGTGCACTGCTTAAGACCGAGAGAGATTTTGCCTTTCTCGGCATTCATGCTGAGTATCTTAACCTTAACTATATCGCCAATCTGAAGGACTTCCTGCGGGTGTTTGAGCTTACCCCAAGATATCTCGGATATATGAAGCAATCCGTCGATTCCACCAAGGTCGATGAACGCACCGTAATCGGTAAATCTCATAACCTTACCCTCGACAATATCTCCTTCGGAAAGTGTATTCCATATAGCCTCGAGTCTGGCCTGTCTCTCTTCCTGTGCGATAACCTTATGCGAAAATACAGCTCTGTTTCTTCTCTGGTCTACTCTTGTAACCTTGATATCCATCTCCACGCCAATGTATTCTTCGGCGTTTTCAACAAACTTATCGTCAAGTTGAGAAAGAGGAATAAAACCTGTAACTTCCTTGTAAGCAGCTATTACTCCACCGTTAACCTGTCTGATAACCTTTACATTAAGCACTTCTTTGTTTTCGAATGCTTCCACAATTTCATTCCAATTAGCATTTGCCTCAAGTTTTTTTCTGGAAAGAGTGATAACACCTTCTCCGTCATCAGTCTTTATAACCTTAGCCTGGATTTCATCACCAGCCTTGAATAAGTCTGTTAACTTCTGTTCTCCTTCCAATGTTACTTCTTCCTTCGGGATCAAGCCGTCTTTCTTACATCCCATGTCAACGATGATACCCTTATCAGTAACCTGGTGTACAGTTCCGTCAACAATTTCGCCGAGTCTTGGAAGTCGCATGGCACAATCTAAATCGTAACCCTCTTCTTCAAACAATTCTTCCATACTCATATTTTTTTCTTCACTCATGGTAGCAATAACCTCCTTAATTAAGCTATCGGGCGTCGACGCACCCGCAGCTACTCCTATTCTATTATATTTTTTCACATCTTGCAATGGCAAATCTTCAATTTTTTCAGCGAAAAACACATTTTTGTTGTGTTTTTTGGCAATTTGAAATAGTTTTTGAGTGTTTGAACTGGACTTATCTCCAACTACGACCACCATTTCACATAGTTTGGAAATCGCTTCCGTACTTTCCTGTCTTTTTTTTGTCGCATCGCAAATTGTGTTTTCTTTTATATAATGTTTTTTGTTTTCATTAAGTGCCAGGCAAACAGCATCGAGCATATCCTTTTTTATCGTTGTCTGTGCTACGATATACAGCTCATCTTCTGTTATTTTCAGCGCTTCTTCATAGGAGTTTACTATTATTGAGTTTTTGCACCAACCGCTGATTCCTATAACTTCAGCATGATTCTTATCTCCGACTATTACCACCGTCTTCCCGTTATCGCCGGCTTTTTTAACAAGCTTGTGTATCCTGTCGACAAACGGGCAGGTCATATCTATCAGTTTTATTTCTTTGTTCTCGGCATCGAGATAAAACTGTTCGCTTTCACCGTGTGATCTCACTATTACCGTATCGCCTTTTTCGGCATCTTCAAGTGAATTCAAAATAATGCCGCCACGCTTCACAATATCCTCAGTTACACCCTTATTGTGTATAAGCTCGCCGCAAATTTTCACCCTTCCGCTTTTGAGAAGCTGTTCTTCAGTTGCCTCTATTGCTCTCTTCACTCCGAAACAAAATCCGGAATGTTCCGCAAGTATTATTTCTTTCATATATGGGATTATACCCCAGTTCGGTTTCCGCCGCAATATAATTGTCTTCTTTTCATTTCATTGAGATATGCCGTCAATTTATATATATCATTATTTCCCGCGCTGTATCTTTTAATAATCTCATTTATTTTTTCGACACAATCCGCACTGCAATTCTTTTTTAACGAATAAAAAAGATTTATTATTTGCCGAGTCTCCGATATTTTTCTTTTTTCTCTGATATACACTATTCTTAAGCTGCTGTAATCATCTTTTATAAAAATATTGTTACCGCATAGAACCATTTTATCCGGAAAAAATAATTGATCCCTCATTTTTTCGATTGCTCTGAAGAGCATTATCGAAAAATCCGATAAGACGACATCGGAATCAAAAAAAATTTTCTCGACTTTCATGTATCCGCCCGTCCCGTATATACCTATGATTCTGTCGCCTTCCCTCATGATGCCGGGACAAAACAAGCAATCTATCCTGTTATCGACTATTTTTTCAAGCCTATACCTTTCCGCATCGGTATCTTCATATCGAACAATCATTATTCTCTCTTTCCCCTGTCGGTTTCCGCGTAGCAGGTCAGCCTTATCCGCTGCCGCAAATAAGGCAAGGGGTGTATCCCTTTAATTCCGCATCCTTTTTCTGCATCTTCAATTTAACTTCTTCTCCGGCATAGTCCTGTGTTGCATAGCGACATACCTGAGTATGAAATCTTATCCCGTTTTTCGGGAATATTATTACAATTTCAGATTCTCCCTCATGAAATTCCTCTTCCGAGAGGGTTCCGGATTTTTGTTTTGCTCCTGTGAAGCCTCTGATAAGTATATCGATGTCGATATCTATCCTGCCTTTCACTCCGACAGGATTCTCGACCCTGTATTCTCCTTCGGTTTCAAGCGAAATCAAGTCGTCTATTCCTTTCCAAGTGAAAAGATAATCGAAATCTCTTACAACATAATTATCGCCTTTTGCGGACACAAACAGTTCCGGAGCCCTCATTTGCATTTTGTGGAGGATAAGAGTTTGCTCGAACACTATTCCCTCTATTGAAGCAAGTATTCTGATTACGAGGGCAAGAGAAACTATACAAATAATAAGGACCGGCAAGGACATTGCCGCCTCAACGATATAGCTGCCTTTTTTATTTATATGTTTCAGTAAACTCATGTTTTCTCCCGTTAACTACAATGCTGAACTTTAAACCCGTATAATAATCCTCCCACAAAAAATAATCACAGTAGGTGTATTTCATATTGATTTGGATTAAATCCATTATTCTGAGTATTCTTTGCCTGTCAGGCACTCCTAACAGCAGCGTTCTGAGATAGCCGGAATAGTCAAGTCCCTCGATGCGATCCGGTTTAATGTATTTTGGAGCCTCCTTGTCGGTGTCTAACTCCCGTTTTCCATTTCCAAATTCTTTTTTCAAAACGCTGTCGAGATCTGTTGCCCAATTCGCATCACCTTTTATCAGCGGGACTTTTTCACCCGCATACAGCAATTCTATATCATTCAGCGCCTCTAAAAGTGCCCAGCTCTCAAGTATCAAACCCTGCGTAATCAAGGCAGGCGGCCCGGGTGTTATAAGCTCTGCGGCTGCAAGTGTCGCCTGCCTCTTTTCCTCACAGGAATATAGGTATATAAGATTCGATGCGTTTCTTTCTAAAAGAAGTTTGTAGTAGACTCCTTTTTTAGCTTTTTCATCATCAGGTTTACCCGTGATGATATATTCAACCTCATTATTGAAATAAGTTTTTGTCAATTCTCTTTTGTCCACAAAGTCCTTAAAGGTCTTGAAAATATACTCTATCTCAAAAATACTGTCCAATGATATCAGCTCACCGGCATAGGCGTCATATTTCCTATGCGACGGCAGAGCTTCCAAAATCCAGGGTGCGGATATATATCTGTTTTGGCTTTCTTCGGGGATCTCTTCTTCTTCACTGTTTTTTATTTTATCCTTCTCAGGTATCCAGCCTGAAAGCATCAGATATTTAATCTGTTTTCTGACTTCTTCCGGATCGGCGAGCTTAAATTCTTCAAGTTCGCACTCCAAATCACTTACTTTTATGTAGCTTTTCCCTTCGAAACTGTAATTCGAGTACAATTCCAACTTTTCCTTGACCGAGTGAATATTTCCATAATATCCCGTGAAACCGTACTTTTCTTTAAGCTCTCTGTCGTACTCCGCAATGATGCTGTTTCCCCACAGTCTGCCGAGGTTCTCTGTTGATGAGTAAATTACATCATCGACCGACCTGTGAATTACCGCACCGATTAAAACCATAAGTCCGGAAAAAAAGAATACTAAAAATACCGCGTATGAGCCGTTTTTACATATTCGTCTCTTTTTCATACATCTCTGTTCTTATTTCATCGTGTTCTTTTATCTGCCTGCCCAATTCGTTATACATCGTCATCATCATACCGATGAGGCTTACGATGATAACTATTGTCATCGGCAGTAAGATGGCAGCTTCTACCGTTTTCATGTCAGAAATTCGAAGAATTCAATGACGAGAATGTGTTATTTACGAAGTTGGTTATCTGGGTTTTGAATATCAAGCCCAAAGCAACGGCAATAGCCACCAATATTGCAACTTGAACCATTTCCATACCTCGCTTGTTAAATATAGACTTCATTGTTTTACCTCCTCTTTAATTTATTTTCAGCATTGCGGGAGCCGATGTCATTATTATCAGGCTGAGCAGCATGATGCCGAGCGGAAAACTCATCTTTGTTTCTGCAAGCTTTATCTTTTTCATACACAGCCTCTTTCTTTCTTCCCAGAGCCCCTCGGCAATTTCTTCAAGCTTATCCCACATATCCGTTCCTCTGTTTCGGTTCTCAAGCAAAAAACCTGCGACCCTTGTCAACTCCTTCACATTTACGTTTCTTGCAAAAATATAGAATCCGGTCAACATATTTTCGCCGTTTCTCTTTGAGCTCCGTGCTATTTTGGAAATCTCGCTTCTGAAAAACCCGCTGTCGCCCTCATAGCTTTCGGCGGTTTTATATAAAGCGTCGTTCAGCGTCACGCCTGAATTTATCAAAAGAAGTATTTCATTAATAAAAAAAGGAAGATTCATGATTACATCTTCCCTGCATGCTTCTATAGCTTTTTTTCTGTTAAAGTTCAATGTTATTAATCCTCTCTATCATTAAAATCGAAATTGCCGTGAGAAAAAGTGAAAACGAAGAAATAATGATACCCTGAAGCGTTCCGGTCATCACGCTCATATATCCGGGTGACATGAGCCTCGTCATGAATACCATAATAAACGGTGCTGCCGCCACTATTCTTCCTTCAAGTTTCTTTTCCGCAAGAAGCATATTTAATTCCTTTTCCATAGATATTCTGTCACCGATTATCGATGTTGCCCTTCCTATAGCAGCCGCCAAATCGCCTCCCGTTTCCTTACAGCTCTCATATACACTCACGAAATCGGAAACGTCCGTAAGTCCGGACGACTCCGCGAAATCCTTGAGACAATCTATGTCCTTTTCATTTGAATTATCCATTCTGATAAGCATGTGATTCACTTCTTTCATAATCATGCTGTTTTCATCGTATGTATCTTTCCAAAATTCTTTAGATTCCCTCAGAGCCTGTTTCATATTTCGTCCCGTGTAAATTGACGCTGAAATCGAATACAGCAAATCTCTGAATTCTATAAGCAGGAGATTTTTTCTCTTTTTTTCAATTGCCTTCGCATATTTCGGATAATAGAATGCAAGCATTATGCTTATTATCAGTCCGATTTGAAAACTGTCATAATACAGTTTCCCCGTTCCTATGCCCGCAGCCAGGACCGCGGCTGAGAATTTCAATATATTCTTCACCTGCCGTTTCCGCCTTTCTAAGATTGATTAAACCGGTTGAAGATTCTGACAGCAGGTCATTGAGTACAAATTTGCCGTCCCTGTAATCTATGAGTTCTTTTATCTCTGTAATGCATCTGCTCCCGTCCTCTCGCCTCTCAAGATGTATCATGATATCTATCCCTTCGGCTATTTGATTTCTGATTGCTTCGATATCAAGCGATACCGCCATTAAATACATCGATTCGAGCCTTTTGAGCATGCCGGAAACGGAGTTTGCGTGGCCCGTACTGAGCGAACCGTCATGTCCGGTGTTCATCGCCGAAATCATCTCGACAACCTCACCGCCTCTCACCTCTCCTACTATAATCCGCGTCGGCCTCATCCTTAGACTGCTTCTTATAAGGTCGGCCATTGTAACCTTACCCTTTCCCTGAGAATTGGCATTCCTGCATTCCATGCGGACTATATTGTTTATCATATTAAGCTTCAGTTCCATGGAATCTTCAATCACGATAACCCTCTCACCCTCAGGTATTGCCTCGGATAATGCGTTTAGCATTGTGGTCTTGCCCGATGAAGTCCCGCCCGACACGAATATATTATATCCGCATCTCACCAATACTTTTAAGAAAACAGCCTGTTCTTCAGTGACGGTATTGTTACCGATTAAATCATCCATAGTTATATGACTTTCCGGGAACTTTCTTATTGTGAGTATCGGCCCGTTTACTGCAACATTCTTAAATACACAGTTTACTCTTGAACCGTCCTTCAATCTTGCATCTACAATAGGATTTAATTCGTTAAATTCTCTATGAACCTCGCTTACAATATTCCGCATCACCTCTTCCAATTCTTCAACCGAATCGAAAGTTAGATTGTATTGCTCAATCTTTCCGTCTTTTTCATAAAAGATTTTGTCCTTCCCGTTCACCATTATCTCGTTTATATCATTATCGAGAACAAGCGGTTCTAAAATTCCGAGCTTTTTTCTCGTCTTGCAAAAAAACTTATAAATCAAGTGTTCGATTGCATCGAATGACATATTTATCGTGCGGCAGTCATTGAATACCGTCTCAACAATAATATCCGCCGCCATTTCGTCATCAAGCGTTTCTTCCGATGAAAACCTGTGTCTTATTGTTTCTAATAACTCTTCAGCTATACTGCCGTACTTATGTTCTTCCGTCATATCAACTCTCTGATTTTTTCATATAGTAAATCCACACCCGACAAAAAACTACCGTCCATTTTTATCAAAACAGACTCTCCGTCAACTGTAAAGGAGAAATCGTCATTGACTATTCTTACCGTATTCCCTTCTATTATATTTGCCTCCGCTCTGTTTATTACCCTGATATTTTTGTCGGTTTCCCCGCTTAAATCATGCCGCCTGTCCGTTCTGTTTACAATCTCAATATAATTCGCTCCGTCAAGCTTTTGTTCTTCATCAAAACCCGCGAAAATTATGAGTCCGAATTCTTTATTTTCATCATTAAGCTTGAGTATATCCGAGCTTAGTCCTGAGTATGCAATAAAAAAAGGGCCGTATTTGTCCCTTAGATAATAACGCGAAAAGCATGTTTTAAGATTTTTTTCTATTAAAAACTCAAGTTCCCTCTGACTTCTTGCAGGCTTGTATTCGGGTTCGAGGTAGTGCATTCGGGCAATCTTTCCCTTTTCAACTAAAAGTACTTTTCTATCTTCTCTTCCGGCAAACAGCCTGCCAAGCGCTGTCGAAACAGCACTCACTCCGCTTCCCCCAAATTGCGAATCGATAAAAATCACATCCGTTTCATACCTCTCAGGCTTCCCAACTGCAGCACCCGTCTTTTCTTCATATTCGAATATTTTTTCTCTCAGTATCAGACTTACAGGTGATTTCAAATCAATCTTCTCATCGAGAAAAACATCAAAATCCTCCGTATTATGATTGTCGCTTTCGGCATCTAAAATATAAATATCCGTTCCTTTATAGAGCTCAGCCGCCCTCCTTGCAATATCTCTTGATATTTCTTTGTTATCAAGGCAAATACCTATTTTCATTTTTTCTCCTAAAAAAAACGGAGGCTTCGCCTCTGACTTGTTTTATGAATATTTTGCATGATACTATATTAGCACATAAAAACATCCTTTTCAGCACAACGACAAAACTCTATTGTTCTTTTTTCCCGAAAAGTTGAAAAAACAAAACAATCCGTCCGGCAAAAAATGCCGGAAATGAATCCGGCATCATTGCTAAAGTAATCTCAAATTGACAGCAACATGATATATAAGTATCTGCTGCCATTTTTTCCATGTGTTGACGGAATGTTTGTCGCTATAAGGCACATTAAAAATCAACTTATCTTTTAACGCCTCCCTATAGATTTCAGGTACGTTTTCAAATGCTTCTTCAATCGCTTTTATGCGCGTTCTTGCGGTTGCAAGCTCAACTGCCTTCTTCGCCGTGATGTCAACTTGCCTGCCCTTGCCGCCCGAAAGAATTTTCAGCTCGTGACCTTCAAGCAGGTAGGCTGATTCTTCCAGATACAGAAGCTTTCGTTTAAGTCTCGTTAAATCCTTGACGGCATACAATGCCTGTCTGTAAACAGTCTGCGGCAGTACGTAATTTAACATTTTTTTCTGCTGATAGTCATTCATTTTGACCCTCCTCACTTTGATATTAAGTGCGGACTTTCGTTCCCCGAAATAGCAGAACCATTGATATATAAATAACACACTTATCCTTATCCGTCAATATGAAAATATCAGCTTTTCACTTCATCGCCTGCACAGACTATGATTCCGGCAACCATAAGTATCAGACCTACGATTGTATATAAGCCCCACGGGTCTTTCATTATCATTATTCCCGAAATTACACCTACAATATTGATGGCATTGGTTTGGATAGTCGATGCAATCGTTGCGGAAAGCTTGCCGAGATTGTAGTTGTATAGGAAATAACATATTAATCCGCAGCCGAGCCCTAAAAACAAGATAGACATCGCAGTTTCGCCTCCCGCCAAGAGTACTCTGTACGGGTGCAGTCCGTTGCCCATTATGAAGCTGAGCACGGTATAGAAAATGCCGCCTCCCACGCACATAGCGGTCGTAATCTCAATAGCGCTGAATGATTTCGAGGCATGGTCAGTGGCGATACAATACCCTCCTCCGAAAGTAATTGCGAGGAAAAGTGCCAGATATCCGAGCAGTGCGGAACCTGTAGATGCCGCCGGCCCGAAAGCGATGCAGCATACAACGCCTGAGAAGCCTATTATTACGCCGAGCATTGATTTTCTGCCCGTCTTCTTCCTGAGTATGAGAGCATTTTCGACAACTACCATAATAGGTATTGCGGCAATCATTATCGAGCTCTCCGAAGCGGTTGTAAGGTCGATACCTATGCACTCCAATATCGCATATAAGCAGGGCTGAAACAGGACTATTAAAAACAGAATTTTTAAGTTTTTCCCTTTATAGTTCACTTTTATCACCCTAAGGACAATCAATATGATAAAAGCCGCCATTGTTATTCCCCACCTGAGTGCAAGGACTTCATAAGGGTTAAGCTCCTTTAACGCAATTTTGGTAAACAAAAATGACAGCCCCCACATGAGAGCCACTACGGCAAACATAAAATACGAAATTAAATTATTCCCTTTTTCTCTCATTGCGGTTCTTCTTTTGTAATGGTCGACCCGAGATTGATTGAAGCTTTTTCAAGTTCCAAGACGATATTGTTTATCTGTGCAAGTCTTTCAGGTGAAATGCTGTCGCTGACCTTACCCTTAGTGCGATTAAGTATATTCTGTATATCTATTTCGATATCATCAATCTTGTCTTTGAGGTTTGAAAGTCCTTCCTCATCAATCACTTCCATGATGATTTCATCCCTGGAAATAAGCTCGCCCGTCTCAAGTTCAAACTCGCTGTTTGCGAATAACGGACTTGAATTGTATCCGAACTTTTCTTTTATCAGACTTGCAAAATCTATTTTTGATTGTTCCTCGCCGTGAACCAGGAATATCGTTTGCGGTTGTTTCTCAAAGCCTGATAACCAATCGATCAGTCCGTCCCTGTCCGCATGACCCGAAAAACCTTCCAAATTATAGATTTCCGCTCCTACTTTAACGGTTTCTCCGAAGAGTTTAACCTCCTCGGCACCGTCGATAATCATTCTGCCGAGCGTACCCTCTGCCTGATATCCCACAAATACGATACTGTTTCTCGCATCCCAAAGGTTATGTTTAAGATGGTGCCTTATTCTGCCGGCTTCGCACATTCCCGAAGCGGAAATAATAATCTTAGGTCGCTTGTCAAAATTCAGCGCCTGCGACTCCTGAGTATTTCTCGTAAATTTGAGGTTCTTGAAGTCAAGCGGATTGTCTCCCGACAATATATAATTCTTTGTCTCTTCATCGAACACCTGTGCGTTATCCCTGAACACCTCAGTTGCAGTAGTCGCCATAGGACTGTCGATATACACGTTTATATGTCCGAGTATGTCCTCATACTCGGGATGATGTTCATAGAACATATTGAACTGATAAATCAGCTCCTGTGTCCTTCCTACCGCAAAAGAAGGGATTATTACACTTCCGCCTCTCTTGATGGTTTTAATCGTTATATTGATGAGATCTTCGATGGATGTAGTATTCGCAGGATGCAACCTGTTGCCGTAGGTCGTCTCCATAATGAGGTAGTCCGCTTTTTTAATCTTTTTAGGGTCACGCAGAATAGGTCTGTCGACAACGCCTATGTCGCCTGAATATACTATCTTTGCGGTATTTTCTCCTTCAGTAACCCATAGTTCGGTTATGGCTGAACCTAAAATATGCCCCGCATCGTTAAAAACAATTTTAATATTATCGTTTATCGGTATCAGCTGGTCATACAGTATGGGCGCGACAAGTTTAAGCGCGTTTTGTGCATCGGTAACCGTATAAAGAGGCTGTGCAGGAGGTTTCCCCGTCCTCGCATTCTTTTTTGTCTGCCATTCCGCATCCTTCTCCTGTATATAGGCACTGTCGAGAAGCATTACATCCAAAAGGTCGGCCGTAGCATCGGTGCAGTATATCGGTCCTCTGAAGCCTCTCTTTACAAGCAGAGGAAGCCTGCCGCAATGGTCAATATGTGCATGGCTGAGTACGACAGCTTCTATCTCACTCGGCTCAAAAGGAAAAGGTTCAAAGTTTAATTTTTCCGTTTCCTTGTTTCCCTGATACATTCCGCAATCAAGGAGTATTTTGTGTTCATCCGTAGAAAGCAGATGACAGCTTCCTGTTACCCCTGTTGTTGCACCGCAAAATTTTATTTTCATACCTTCTCCTTTATATGTAATTCCAGAGTTTGCGACATGCGGTTGAGACCGCTTTAGCACCTGCCATGAGCGCCTTATCAACTTCATACTCAAACTCAATAAGACCTCCTGCCAATATAGGCGTATCGACTTTTTCAGCAAACTCGGCTATTTTCTTATCAACTACTCCGGGCATTATTTCCACGACATCCGGAGCTGCAATCTTTATTGATTCAACCGCAGTGTCAACAGAGTGGGAGTCAACTATAAAAAACCTCTGAACTGTGGTTAGCCCGATATCTTTAGCATTTCTTATAAGGGCGGTCTTGGTGGTTAAAATCCCATCCGCACCCATCATTTTCACGTATTTAAGGCCGGCTCTGTCCTTTCCGATTCCCTCCGCAAAATCCATATGAATGAATACCGCCTTTTCCTTCTCGTGAGCTCTTTTTATCATTTCACCGATGTTAAGCACTGTCGAATTTTGCAAAAAAAGGACATTGACATCCGAATTCAGTGCAGCCTCAAAGTCCTCCTCAGTCCTTATCGCCGCAGCAACCTTTCTCTTTTCAAAAATAGCCATCTTTTTCTCCCTTCTGCTTGAAGTCTATTTTTTAATCACCGTGATAATCACTCCCCTGCGTAATATGGAGATGTAATTTCGATGATATATTTGCGAATCTGAATATCTCACTTTCACTATGTTCGGGATAAATACATTCTACACCTTTTAACCCCTTTTTTTTCAAATCCTTCAAAAGTTTTTCAAACTCGATGAAGAACTCGTCGCTCTCCCTCTCGGGCATATTTTTTATTTTACCCGGATGTGCGAGCACAGGTATACCTCCTGCTTCTTTTATAATACTAATTGCTTCCTGTGACGTCAACCTTTCTTTTTTTATATTCTTTATAATCTCCGAGCCGAGAAACTTTTCGCTGAAGACGTCTTCTTTGTCTTTCGCATATCCTTTTTTTATCAAAAGCCGGGCAATATTCGGTTTGCCGATATATCCTCCCTTTGATGAAGCTGACACCTCATCCTCCGAAATATCAATTCCCGTTCGGTTAAGCGCTTCAATCATCTTTTTATTTCTGGAATCCCTCTTTTCTCTAAGCAGTTTGCAAGTTTCCGTGAGCCTCTCATTTTCATAATCAAAGTTATAGCCTAAGATATGGAGTTTGAAAATCCTATCATTTTGCTCATGATATGCGCTGAGCTCTATTCCGGAGACACCCTTGATTTTAACCGCCTCACACGCCGCAAAAAACTCTTTAAGACCGTCGACTCCGTCGTGGTCGGTAAGCGCAATGATGTCATAACCCTCATTATGATATTTTCCTACAATTTCACCGGGACTCAATTTCCCGTCCGAATAATGTGAATGAATATGATAATCAACTTTGTACGTGTCCATTTTATCCTCTGAAAAATAATTTTTGCTGTCTGGTCAGCCTCAAGCAGACATAGGTGACAGCAATAAAAATCAATATTGAAATTACCAAGACGAATTTACTGCTCATACGAATAAACTCATCACCTAATATCTGTTTCAGATATGAGTCCTCCGCAAGTTCAACAATGCCGAGCAGCTTCATCCCGGGTTCAATGTATTGCCCCGACATAAAAAGCCATGCTTTCGCAACTATCAAAAACACAGATAGCGGAACCGACAGCTTATAACAGGAAGAAAGTAATTTTTTTCGGTCTTCTCTTATCAAGTGGAAGTATATCGCAAATGTGACAATGAATGAAACGCCGCAGGTCAAACCCTCCGCTTTCAAGAGGTTCTTTACCTTGAGCATATTTCTGCCCTCATCTTCATTAAATATGTCTTCCATATCATAACCGGTATTTTCCATAAGCCTGAATATGCCGTCTTCGGAAGAATTGAAATATGCCGCAATTTCTCCGGCTATCTCATTGGAAGAAAAACTCGTATGCAGACTGTCAACCGCTCTTGTTTCGTTAAAGTAATATGAGTATACGTCTGAAGACCGATAAACAACAGTATCGGCAAAAGTAACTATAAAAAGAGAAATGGTAATAATCGTCAAGACAGCCAATATTTCATGAAATTTTCTCAAGCGGTTTCTCCTCATTCAATTATATCCGCAACTCCTACAAAAGGCAGGTTCCTGAATTTCTGGTCGTAGTCGAGACCATAACCGACTACGAAAAGGTCATCGATGTCAAATCCGTTATACTTAGGGATTACCGGAACCTTTCTCCTTGCAGGCTTATTCAGCATTGAACAGATTTCAACGGATTTTGCGCCTCTAGCCCAAAAATAATCCAAAAGCTTTTCTAAAGTAATACCCGTGTCGACTATATCCTCAACAATAATTACGTTTTTACCTTCAACGTCTCCGTCTATATCTTTTTTTATTGTCACCACCCCCGTAGTGTTTGTCCCCTGATAACTTGATGCCACTATGAAGTCTATCTCCGTATCAAGTATTATTTCCTTCATTATATCCGACATCCATACAAGGGCTCCACGTAATGTACCGACAAGGTAAATAGGCTCTCCTTCATAATCTTTATTGATTTGCGCCGCAACTTCCTTTGCCCTGTTTCTTATATCTTCTTCAGAAAATAATATTTTTCCTAATTTTACTTCCACTACTTAATTTCCTCCTCATCAGTTTGTCCGTCAACTACCTCAAAATCAACGTCTTCAACTATTTTTTCAGCGTTGAAATCCTTCGAATAATCTCTCGTTTTTTCGCCCATCCAATAGGCGTCAAGCTCATCCTTTAAGTGCCATATGATAAATATCCAGAGTACCAAATCATCTAAGAAACCGAACGGGAACAAGATAGGCGGTACGAAATCCACCGGCAAAAAAAGATAAATTATGCCGAAAACAACAAGGGCTTTTTTCCAAAAACCGACATTTTTATCCTTTAGAAGCGACTTGATAGCTTTTATTCTGTTTAATAAAAATCTGATACTCAAAAACTGCATGTTATCACTCCGTTACTTTATCAATTTCCGAGAGAAGCTTATCCCATCCGGTTCTTTTTAGAGATGAGACGGGAATAACTATATCTTCAGGTGTGAGTTTCAGCACTTTTCTGATGGTGTTGATTTGCCTGTTTGCTTCGTTTTTAGATACCTTATCCGATTTTGTCGCTACGACTATACCGTTCAGGTTATAATATCTTAAATATTCATACATCTGTATATCCTGAGCTGTAGGTTCATGCCTTATGTCCACAAGCTGAACCACAAGCTTGAGTCCCTGCCTTCCTTCAAAGTAGTCCTCCATCATCTTACCCCAGTTTTCGGTAACCGATTTGGAGGCTCTTGCATAGCCGTAACCGGGAAGGTCAACTATTCTGAAGCTGTCATTTATACGGTAAAAGTTAATGGTTCGGGTTTTTCCGGGTGAACCGGAAACCCTTGCCAAACTTTTTCTGTTTGTAAGCAAATTAAGCAGAGAGCTCTTTCCTACATTTGAACGCCCTGCGAATGCAATCTCTGTCAAATTGTCTTCCGGATACTGCTCTCTCTTAACAGCAACAGCTTCCAGCTCAGCTTTTTTTATAATCATTCTTCTTCTGCAAATGCATACTCAAGTGCTTCCTTCGCACTGTCGAGCAAAACAAAATTGATTTGCTTCCTTATGTTCAGAGGTATATCATCGATATCCGGTTTATTTTCTTCAGGGAGAAGTATCGTCCTGATGCCCGCCCTGTAAGCAGCCAAAACTTTTTCTTTGATACCTCCCACCGGAAGCACCTTGCCTCTTAAGGTGATTTCTCCTGTCATCGCAACATCTCTTCTTACTCTTTTGCCGCTCAAAGCTGATATTACAGATGTAAACATAGTAACACCCGCCGACGGCCCGTCTTTCGGAACGGCACCCTCCGGAACATGGACATGTATGTCGGAATTCTTGTAGAATTCTTTATCCAGGTCATACTCTTCCGCAATGGATCTTATGTAGGTAATCGCAGCCTGAGCACTCTCCTGCATAACCTCCCCGAGCTTACCCGTAAGCTGAATTTTACCGGTGCCCGGCACAACCTGTGTTTCGATAAACAGAGTGTCGCCGCCTACCTGAGTCCAAGCCATACCCGTCACATTACCGATTTCAGGCTCACCCTCCGCAAGGTCATAGTGGAATCTCTTTTTGCCGAGATAGCCCTCAAGTGTACCCGGTGTAATTCTGAAGCTCGTGCCTTTTTTCAGGACAATCTTCTTTGCAACCTTTCGACATAAATTGCCGATTTCCCGTTCAAGGTTTCTTACGCCGGATTCTCTGGTGTAATGATTGATAATGTCCCTTATGGCTTTTTCGCTAATCGCTATGTTTTTGGGTTTCAGGCCGTTTGCTTTTAATTGCTTGGCAATCAGATAATTCTTTGCTATATTTACCTTTTCTTCTTCCGTATATCCGGAAACCTCAATTATCTCCATTCTGTCCAAAAGAGGTCTCGGAATCGTTTCGGTAGTGTTGGCGGTCGTTATGAACATCACTCTCGAAAGGTCGAAAGGAATATCCAGAAAATGATCCGTAAAATCCTTGTTCTGTTCAGGGTCAAGAACTTCTAACAGCGCATCGGCAGGGTCACCCTTGAAATCCGCACCGATCTTGTCGACCTCGTCAAACAGGAATACCGGATTATTCGTACCGCAATCCTTGATATTGGTTATAATCCTGCCCGGGATTGCGCCGATATATGTACGCCTGTGGCCTCTTATTTCAGCCTCGTCCCTCACTCCGCCGAGCGACATACGCGTGAATTCTCTGCCTGTCGCCCTTGCGATAGAACGTGCGATAGATGTCTTGCCGACACCCGGAGGGCCGACAAGGCAAATAATAGGCCCCTTGATAGCCTTATTGAGATGAACTACCGCAAGGTATTCAAGTATTCTTTCTTTAACCTTGTCCATTCCGTAATGGTCCTCGTTAAGGATACGCTCCGCCTTTTTCAAGTCCGAGTTGGTTCTTGATGCCGTATGCCAAGGGAGACCTATGATTGTTTCGACATAGTTCCTTATCACGGAAGCATCTGCGGAATTCCCCGCCATTTTTGTGAACTTTGAAATCTCTCTGGTAACCTTATCGGTAATCTTCTCTCCGAGATCGAGCTTCGTGAGCTCCTCAAGCCATCTTGAAGCCTCTGCCTGAGCCTCTTCACCGAAACCGAGTTCATCCTGTATCGCCTTCATCTGCTCATGCAAAAAATATTCTTTCTGGTTCTTCTTTATGCTGTCCTGAACCTTTTCGTTAATATCCTGCTCAATTCTCAAAATCTGATTTTCCTCGAGGATTATCCTGTTAAGGACACCGAGTCTTTCTTTAACATCAAATGCTTCAATAACCTCTTGTTTTTTTGCAACCTTAACGTTTAACTGCATTGCAATCGTATCGCAAAAAACATCCGGCTCGTTTATGTTCGATGCAATATCATATATTTCTTCCTTTATGGACATGAGTTCGATATATTCATCAAACGCATAGAGAACAGACCTCATCATCGCTTGGATTTCAAGGTCTTCCGGATCTGCAGCTATTATTTCCGCAGGTTCAACTTCAACAAAATAGAAAGGTTCGTCGCTGATAATTTCATTTATTACTGCTCTATACTGACCGTCAACAAGTACCCTTACGGCATCGCCCTGTATTTTAAGCATCTGTTTTACTTTAACGACCGTACCTATCCTATAGAAATCATCCTGCGTGGGAATTAAAACATTCTCATCCCTCTGAGGAGCAAGAAACAGAAGTTTGTCGCCCGCCATAGCACTCTCGAGCGCCTTTACGGATTTTTCTCTGCCTATATCAAAATGTAATACCGTCCTCGGAAATACCGTAAGTCCCCTTAACGGTATACAAGGAACCATAATTCTTTCTGTCATTTTTATACCTATGCTACACCGCTTTTTCCTTTGTGATTATTGTCGGTAAAGCGCCTTCCGTGATTGTTTCTTTAGTTATTATTACTTTTTTAATATCAGGTCTCGATGGTATCTCATACATTATATCCGTCATTGACGATTCAAGTATTGACCTTAAGCCTCTTGCACCGGTCTTCCTGCTGAGCGCCTGTTTCGCAATTTCCGCAACCGCCTCTCGTTCTACCACAAGCTCTACGTCATCCATTTTGAACAGAAGGCTGTACTGTTTAACGAGAGCATTTTTCGGCTCGGTTATTATAGCTGCAAGCGCCTCCTCCGAGAGTTCGCTCAATGTAACTATAACAGGGAGCCTACCTATGAACTCCGGAATAAGCCCGAACTTCAGCAGGTCTTCGGGCAATATCTTATTGATTATATCCTTCTCTTCGCTTGTGGCAGGCTTAACCTCGGCATTGAACCCGATTACCTTTTCATTGATTCTGCGAAGTATAATCTTATCCAAACCGTCGAAAGCTCCTCCGCAAATAAAGAGAACATTCGTGGTATCAAACGGGATAAAATCCTGATGCGGATGCTTCCGGCCTCCTTGAGGCGGCACATTGGCAACCGTTCCCTCAAGTATTTTGAGAAGAGCCTGCTGTACCCCCTCCCCCGAAACGTCCCTCGTTATAGACGGATTCTCGGATTTTTTTGAGATTTTGTCTATCTCATCCACATAAATTATACCCTTCTGAGCTTTCTCCACATCCCAATCGGAAGCCTGAAGAAGCTTAAGCAAAATATTCTCGACATCCTCACCTACATATCCGGCTTCGGTAAGAGCGGTGGCATCCGCTATTGCAAACGGTACATCGAGTATCTTGGCAAGCGTTTGAGCGAGCAGAGTTTTGCCGCTTCCTGTCGGCCCTATCATGATGATATTCGACTTCTGAAGTTCCACGTCCTCAGCGTCAATCTTGTGGTTTATCCTCTTGTAGTGATTATACACTGCAACAGCAAGAGCCTTTTTTGCTTCGTCCTGCTCGATGACATAATCGGAAAGAACTTCGTTAATCTCTTTAGGTTTCGGGAGATTAAAGCCGGCAGATTCAGTGATCTCCGGCGTCCTTCTGTTGTTTTCTTCCCTAATAATCTGCACGCAATTATCAATACATTCATCACATATATTGACATCAGGTCCCATTATCATACGATTAACCTGACTTCTCGGTCTTCCGCAGAAGCTGCATACCAGTTCACGTTTATCGTTAAACTTAGCCATTGTATACCTATCCTTTTGCCTTATAATTATTTTGATGAAATAACCTTGTCGATTATCCCGTACCTGCATGCTTCTTCTGCTGTCATAAAGTTATCCCTGTCAGTGTCCTTCTCGACCTTGGAGATATCCATATTGCAGTTTTCCGAAAGAATACGGTTTAATTTTTCTCTTGTTTTTATTATCCACTCTGCATGGATTCTGATGTCTTCAGCTTGTCCTGAAGTCCCCCCGAGCGGCTGATGTATCATAATTTCCGCATTAGGCAGTGCAAATCGCTTGCCTTTAGTACCTGAGGAAAGCAGAAGTGCCCCCATGGAAGCAGCCATTCCTATTGCAATCGTGCTGACATCGGGTTTGATGTATTTTATGGTATCGTAAATCGCCATACCTGCAGTCACGGAACCGCCGGGACTGTTAATGTAGATGCATATGTCTTTTTCGGGGTCTTCAGCCTCCAAAAAGAGAAGCTGTGCCACAACAAGACTGGCAATATGCTCATTTATTTCTTCACCGATAAAGATTATTCTGTCTTTAAGTAATCTTGAGTAAATATCATAGGAGCGCTCACCCTGAGGAGTCTGCTCGATAACATATGGAATCAGTGCCATTATTTCTCTTCCTTTTTATCTTCTTTCACACCTTCTTTTGCGGCTTCTTTTTTTGCAGTCTTCTTTTTTGCTGCGGACTGTTTCGCATTTTCAAATACGAATTCGATTGCCTTCTTAACCTGAAGGTCTTTTTTGAAATAGATGAGGTTCGCTTCGCCTATCATATTTCTTATTTCAGCTACGGTTGTCTTATATTGAGTTGCCAATGTTTCAAGTTCTTTATCCATTTCGGCATCATCAACGTTAATATTCTCAGCGTCCACAATTCCCGTTAGGATTATTCTTGTCTTCACTGATTTCTCGGCGTCAGGTCTTATCTGTTCTCTGAGGTCATTAACCGTTCCGCCGGTGTATTTGAAGTACATGTCAAGGTTCATTCCGGAGTATGCGAGCTGCTGTTGGAAGTCGCTTAGCATCCTGTCTATCTCGTCGTTTACCATGGCAAGCGGCGCATCGACTTCATTAGCCTCTATTACCTTAGCTACGGCTTCGTCCTTCATCTGAGCTTCTGCGCTTTCTTTGGCATATTTTTCAAGTTTTTCCCTTGTCTTTTGCTGTAATTCCTCGAGTGTATCGTATTCGGAGACATCCTGAGCAAAATCGTCATTGAGTTCAGGAAGCAGCTCTTCTCTTACCTCATGGATATGGCAATGGAACACCGCATCCTTTCCTGCTAAATCAGGAGCATGATATTCTTCGGGGAACTTAACCTCCACATCCTTGTCATCTCCGGATTTAACTCCGATGAGCTGTTCTTCAAATCCAGGTATAAACTGTCCGGAGCCTAATTTCAGAGTCTGTTTCTCGGCAGTGCCGCCTTCGAATTGGTTGTCTCCGACGAAGCCCGCATAATCAAAGAGCACGGTGTCTCCCGCTTTAGCGGTTCTCTCTACAGGCACCATACGGGCATTTCTCTTCTGAAGCTGTGCTATTTCGTTTTCAACATCGGCATCTTTAACTTCATTTACAACCTTATCTATTTTAACACCCTTGTAGTCCTTTACTTCTACCTTAGGGAAGCAGGGAACCGTTATAGTTGCAGTGAATCCTTCACCCTTCTTAAGCTGAGTGAACTCGGCGGCAGGGCTGTCGATAACTTCAAGTTCAAGCTCGCTTAATGCCTCGGGATATGCTTTTCTGAAGAGCTCGTCGATAGCATCCTCAAAGAATATTCCCTCTCCGTATTTTTTTTCTATGATAGAGCGTGGAGCTTTGCCTTTTCTGAAGCCGTCAATCGCAAACTTGTCTTTATTGCTTCGGTATGCGCTTATCTGTGCGTTCTCAAATTCCTCCGCTGTAAATTCTATGCTGAACTTAACGTCGTTCTTCTCTCTCGATATAAATGTTGCCTTCATTCTTATTTTTCCTCCTAAAAATCGGCTAAAATTGCTCTGTAGCCACTTTATGACATCATATTATACCCCGAAAATGCGTTTTAGTAAAGGAACTTCACCAAAAAATCAAAAAAAGCGGCGCAAAATTCCGCTTTTTTTGTAAATATTTAGCTAATATTTTTTATTTTTGGCTCTTTTTATCTTTTGGCGGCTGAATCAGTTTGAGTCCTCTTGCATATTTGCTCTTTAATCCCTCCGTTAATGGGTATTTCCCCTGCAAATATGCTCCGAAAGACACTAAATCTTCCTTGGAACCGCTTATGAGTTCTATCTCAAGCTCGGAAATAGCTTCATTCTTCCCTCCGGCAATTATCCTGCCCTCGTCATACGAAATTATCACAGTTGTCTTTCCGGATTCTCCGAGTTTTATTTCATGCTCGGTTCTTACGAAATCCATGGAAATCACCGGCATCAACTTCTTTACGGGTCTCATCACTCCCATGTTATCGGAATACTGTCCGCCTACCGCCTTGTCAAGCAGTTTGTAGATATTATAATCCTCGAAAACATCAATTCTCGGTTCCGCGAAGAATTCCTCGCTTACACTGACGTTAACCTCTCTCCTCATATGGAGAGCACTGTCCGATGTTTTATTCCCCCCGTATTTTACGGTTGCTAAATAATCATCTCCTTCTCTCCTGACCCTGTAGGCAATTTTGGCATCCCTTATGGCCTCATCTGCAGTATCTAAGTAAAAAGCGGTCATTCTTTTCGTAACAGAGGCTTCATTGTCTCCCGTTTCACTTTCCAATATTTTTTTTGCAGTGTCGTAGTCACAAAGATATTTTAATTCAATTTCCATAATATGTTTCCTCAATACGTTTTTGCTCTATTTCGGCTATTTTATTTTGTTTGCGGCATTTACGCTGCCTAAGCAGCTAAAATTTATGCTGCGGTATAGCTATTTTTCTCTGCTGTGGTTTTCCTGAACCAGCTTCTTGATTTCTTCAAACTTGCCTATGATGTAGTCATAGCTCTTTCTGCTGTGCGGAAGCTTACAGGAAGAGCAATCCTTAACATCGTCATCAGTGAATCTGAAATTACCGCCGCACTTGTCTCCGAGCGCATATAACGGACAGTAACAGAAAAGACAGTTGAAGTTCTCCACATCCTTAGTATCGTGGCACGGGAAAAACTCACATTCCTTGTGCTGAAAAAATTTGAAATTTTCGGTCTCGGGCATTATAAAATCCCACATTACTTCACCTCGTTCATAATCATTTTTTTATACTGTTTTAACACGACTTAACGTAGTTATGTTTTAGTCACCTGTGATAGTTGATTGACGTAATCATTGTACCACACTTTTATCTGCGGTAAATACCATATTTTACTTTTATTCTCTCTATTTTATTTATCATGGGCTGCCCCATTACAAGAATTGAAAACGCTGCGGTTGAGGCATGATACAGGTCATAGGGAAGACCCGAAACATAGAGCAATCTCAACGTTTTCCAGCTAACCGGCATATTAGCCGCCGAAGGCATTGTCATCATTGCGGCAATATTCATGATGCCTCCGTATATTATTATCGTAATGAAAAAGGTGAATACGGTAAGCGTTATATTATCTATCGGAAGTCTTTTTCTCTGTATAGCGACTCCGACTATCAGACCCAAAAACCCGCCGGCATATACTCTCCAGCCCCAGAAATTACTATCATTCATAGGGAACAAAAGGTAGCTGACATAAGCGAGTAAAACTCCGATTACGATTGTTATGACAGGGCCCATTATTACGGTGAAATCCCTTGATTTAAGCGATTCTATTTCCTCCGCTCTGTTTAAGGCAGCTTCGAACTTATTTACGACAACCGCCTTGTTAAATGCCAGTCCCGCAAAATAACCGATAATACCGTATGTAACCATCTGCCAAGGTGTCCATGGCCCCTGACCCATGTAGAAGTTTGCGACAAGCCTCGAAAGCGCACCGATGAGAAAGGCCGCCTCAGGTCCGAGAGAAATGCCGGCGATTATCACAAGAGCAGTCATTATTTGAATGGGCACTGTAAGATGAAAAAACATCTGTGCTGAAACTGTGATTGCGGTGTACATCGCAATAATCACTACCTCACGTGCTCTCGGCTTTCTTTTTTCATACATTCTGAAAAAAGGAACCATGGAAACAAACAGCACGAGCATGCTAATCAATGAGTGAAAAATGTATTGATTACAGCCATTATAATCATTATCGGTATAATCATTAAAATATTCGTCAATATCATCTTTCTGCCCTTGAGGATAACGGAATAAGCCCACAAAAAAAACAGGCTTAACAATATAAACCTCGGGTCATTCGATAAAGCTGTAAGCCCTACCGAAAAAGTAAAATATGCGACATTTACAATGGGATGATAATCTTTGAACATAGTCTCTCTTGCCGATTCAAAAATAAATAAAAAAGGGCTGAAGCCCTCGAAAACAACATACATAATAAAATGCGGCTCTGCCTCAGAGAACTTAACATCTATAGCACACTCGTCTCCCGACTTATATTTTCACGGTTGCTGAGAAACAGTGAGGGAATCGCACCCTCTTCCGTTAGTGAACTATTATGAATAATTTTAGATTATACTACCATACATAATCAAATATTTCAAGTGCGAGTGAGTGTTTTTTGCTTGTGAAACGACTAAATGTCAAAGGGTATTAAAATATATTAAAAGTGTATTCAATCTACGGAATCAATCCGGCAAACCAACGCCGGTAAGCAATCTAAATCGATGGTATTTTGAAGAAAAGAGAAGGAGAACTGTTATGAAAAAAATTAAAGCAATATTATCAGTATTACTAATTATCGTTCTATCTCTTGGCATGGCATCATGCGGGAACAAAGACGAGGCGGCATTTGATACGGATTACGGCAGAGCGGTAGGCTCCAATGAGCTTTATGATGAGGCCGACGGCATATTCGACGGCCCGTCTGCAGAAAGCGCCAATTATAAAGGGAAAGAATCCTTAGGAGCGGAAGGTGAAAATATCACGCCCGACAGCGTCAAAAAAAAGAACCTCAAGCTCATTTACAGAGCTGACCTCTACTTACAAACTCTCGACTTTGATAAAAGCATGATAGACATAGAGAAGCTCGTAAACGACGTTGAAGGATTTTTTGAGAATCGTCAGATAGACCACGGCAGTTACTACAGAAATGACAATTTTAAGAACGCAACCTTTATCATACGTGTTCCCTCAGACAAATATCAGGCATTTTTGGACTCCGTTTCCGGTTCATGCCATGTCGTTTCGATATCTCAGAACATCGAGGATATAGGCGATGCATATTATGATACCGAAAACAGAATAAGGACATTGGAGATAAAAGAAGAACGTCTTCAAACACTTCTTTCAAAAGCAACAAAGATGTCGGATATAATTGAGCTTGAGAGTGCGCTTTCCGAAAACGAATACACGCTCGAAATGTATAAATCACAGCTCAGAAATTATGACAGCCTTGTGGATTACTCGACGATAACTGTAACGCTTGAAAGTGTGGAGATTCTCTCTGCAGACGTGAACAGGGAACTCAACTTCGGTGAAAAGCTTGCACATGCACTCAAAACCGGCGCTTCGGATTTCTTATCATGGCTTGAAAACTTGGCTATGTGGTTCGGATATAACATCTTGAAGATAGTTCTCATTGCCGTAATTGCTGTAGTTCTTGTAAGATTCAGACCTGTTTCAAAGCTGTTCTCTTCTCTGAATGCAAAACGTAAAGCAAAGAAAAATCTCAAAGGAAACAAGAGTGATATAGCTGCACCGGCAAACAGCGACGCCGACAAACAGTAATTCCGATAAAAACAAAAACGGCTGATTGCGTACCGATGTTAGCAAGCTATAATTAATTAAAACGAAAACACTCATCCGTAAAACTTAACATAACGAATTACCGGGAAAAAAATACCGACCGCGCTTTACTTAATAAATAAGGCATCTGCGGTCGGTATTTCGTTTTTATATTAAATAAGTCTTACACCGTCTTTCAGCTCCTCTTCAAAAGCTTTCCTGTGATGAGGTGTATATATACCCGGGAAGCCACCGGTATGAATGAATATAATCTTCTCGCCTTTTTTTATTTTGCCCTCCGATATCATCTGCAATATACCCGCAAAACCCTTGCCCGTATAGCACGGGTCAAGTATTATGGCTTCTTTTCTTGCCATATAATATATAGCTTCCCTTACTTCTTTTGACAGGTTGTTATATCCGCCGCGAGTATAGTCTTTTTCAATGTCAAAATCTTCAAGGCTTGCATCAAACTTAAAACCGTATTTTTCTTTTACCTGATTGAAATATTCTACTATCCTCTTTTCTTTGTAAGACCCGAACGGTGAAATAGCAATGCCTGTCAACTTAAGCGAAGAACCGATATCCTTAAGTCCGCAGAACAGTCCCATATATGTTCCGATTGAGCCCACCGACTCGAATACACGAGCATCACCGATACCGAGATTCTTTGCCTGTTCATTCAATTCAACTGCACAGTCGTAATAACCGAGTGCACCGAGTTCATTGGAGCCGCCCATCGGGATATAATATACCCTTTCTCCTTTTTGTTCATATTCCTTGATAATCTCCGGAATTATTCTGTCTATCTGTTCGTATTCGTCGGTACCGTCATCTCTTTTTATTATCAGCTCACATCCCATTATCCTGTCAAGCAGCATGTTTGCGGTAATCGCGCTCGGGTATTCGTCAATAGCGAAAATTGTGCTTTTCAAGCCAAGTTTGGCAGCAATAGCAGCAGTTAACCTGCCGTGGTTTGTCTGGCTTCCTCCCACGGTCAATACCAATGTCGACCCCTTGTCAAGTGCTTCCTGCATCAAATATTCCAATTTTCTCAGTTTATTGCCGCCGGAGCCGAAAGATGTCAAATCATCTCTCTTAATATAAAACTCAACCCCTAAATCTCTTGAAATATTGTCAAGTCTCTCAACAGGTGTTTTATCAACTAAATGTAATTTTTTTATACCGAATGCCATCTTTAATTCCTTTCTTTATAGCAAATATGCGCCTGCTCGAGCAGGCGCATAGCATTTGTCTTTTTTTCGGACTTTGACATCGGTTAGTTCTCGTTGTCTTCCATAATCTTGTCGAATTCCGCAACAACTCTTTCGAATTCGGCATCATCTTCTATGTCGATGAGTTCGAATTCGTCATCGCCCATTTCTTTGTATCCGTAGATATAAACATCATCGGAATCATCCTGAGGGATGAGTGCGATATATTCCTTACCCTCAAAGTCGAAAACTCCGAAGATCTCACATTCAAGTTCAGTATTATCATCGAACTCAAGTGTGATAATTTCCAAATCTTCCATCATTTCTTCTATTTTATCTTTTTCTGTCATATTATGGCTCCTTTTCGGTTATTTTCTTTTTATTTTCTTCAATATAACATACTTTGATTTAATTGGCAATATGGAAAAAGGTATATATCGCATCGGCGTTTTTCTCGGTTATTCCCTTGCAAGCTTTAAGCTCATCAATACTCGCCGTTTTAATGTCGTCTATGGTTTCAAAATGTGAGAGCAGTGCATTTCTCTTCACGGGGCCGATTCCTTGAATTTCATCGAGCACCGAACCGATAACCCTCTTATTGCGGATGCTTTTATGATATTCTATTGCAAACCTGTGAACCTCCTCCTGAACGGTACCGTAATATTTGAAAAGAAACGGATAGCCTTTCAGCTCTATCTCCTCACCCCTGCTGTTCACAAGCGCCCTCGTCCTATGGCTGTCATCCTTAGCCATACCCAGCACGGGTACATTAACTCCGGCATCTTCCATTGCTCTGACGGCGGTTCTTACCTGCCCCAAACCTCCGTCCATAAGTATGAGATCCGGCATTTTGCCGAACTTTTCGTCATTATCCGTCCCTCGCCTGAATCTCCTAAGGAGCATTTCTCTGAGGCTTCCGTAATCGTCCTGTCCCTCTATCGTCCTGATTCGGAATCTCCTGTATTCTTTTTTTGCAGGTCTTAAATTGAAAAAAACGACCATTGCGCCTACCGTATCTATGCCGTTGGTGTTGCTGACATCGTATGCTTCGACCCTGTATATTTCCTTCTTGACTCCTATTATCTTTGATAATATTTCCTTTATTTTATCTTCTCTTTCTCTTGCGGTTTCTATCTTCACATCGAGGAGCTTTGACATCTCAAGTATGTCTTTCTCTGCAAGCTTCAGCAGTTTATACTTGTCGCCTTTCTTTGGAACCAGTATTTCTGTTCTCAGCATTTCCTTAATTACGACTGCGTCTTTCAGAGGTTTCTGAAGCAGTATCTCCCGCGGCGGGTTGGCAAGCTGCGTATAGTATTGCTTTATAAAGCCTCCCACCACTTCGTCATACTCCTCTATATCCCTTTCATTTGAAGAGGACGGACTATGGGATGTTTTCATATGAAAAGTTTCCCTGCCGGACAGCTTGCCGTCTCTCACACTAAAGAGCACCACCGAAGTGTCCTCTCCGCTCCCTATAGGAAAAAGCATGTCCAAATCGCTGCTGCTCTTCAAAGAAACCCTCTGTGTTTCACCTAAAGCCTTCAAGGAAAAATAAAAGTCTCTGCATTCCGCCGCCTCTTCAAATCTCATTTCCTCGGAAGCCCTGTTCATCTTATCCTTATATTCATTTATGAGGGCCTTGCTCCTGCCGCTTAAAAACTCGAGAGCTTTTTCGATATTTTCTCTGTACTCCCTCTCCTCCGCCTCGCCTATACATATCCCCTTACATTCACCGATATGGTAATTAAGACACGGTCTGAAGTCCTCGGGGAATACGGTAGGCGTACACCTTTTGAGAGAAAACAGTTTATTAAGCAGGCCGACAGTTCTGTTTACCGCCCCTACGTCCGAATACGGCCCGAAATATTTGGCACCGTCTTTTTCCAACCTTCTGGTTTTCACAATCCTCGGGAAATTATCGTTTACCGTCACTTTGATATATGGATACGTCTTATCATCCCTTAATAAAACATTATATTTAGGTTCGTATTTTTTTATGAGGTTACATTCCAAAATCAGTGCTTCGACCTCGGTCTTTGTGGTTATATATTCAAATTCCGAAACCTGTGAGACCATTTTTTTAACCTTCGAAGAATGGGATGCGGAGCGCACAAAATAACTTGAAACCCTGCGTCTCAAGTTTTTTGCTTTGCCGACGTATATGACATTTCCAAGTCCGTCCTTATGCATATAAACTCCCGGGGTCTCCGGGAGTTTTTTGAGGTTTTCTTTGATATTAAACATGATTAATAAGGCCAGTCTCTCCGTTTTACATCCTGCTCTCTCTCAAGCCGGTTTCTGGCAATTTCCTGAATCTTTTTCCTCCTCAGCTCGTTAGCTCTTCTCCTATTCTTATATCTTATTACAATCACCGCAAAAAACATCGAGATTATAATAAAAAGAACCAAGCAAATGATTATCGTCTGAAAATTGGAAATCCCTATTTTCGACGGGAACCATCCCACTCCGACCGCTTTCGCCGATATGACATCGACCGTCTTTGCCAAATCATCGGATATATATATATTTACCTCACCTATGTTCTGACCTTCCTCAATGGGCGCGGTCAAATCATCGAAATAAATTACTTCATAATTAACGAGTGCGGCGGATGCGCCTTCGGGCAGATTGATTATTCCGGAAGCTGCGGCAACGCCGCTGATTCGGGTCTTTTCACCGCATTTAATCTTGGCTTTTTCGCTGAACTTATAGTCTTTTTTGAAGGCTTCGTAGGGAGTGATATTCCCTTTGGCATAGGATATCAATTTCTCGATATCTTTGTATCTTTCTTCAATGGTCGAATTATATATTACCGCTATTACGTTAAGTCCGTTAATTTTAGCTGCCACCGTCATGGTAGCGCGACCGGAAACCGTCGTTCCGGTCTTGCCGCCATAAACTTCTTTTATACTTTTTACTTTTATCTTTTTGCCTGCGGTATTTTTGAATTTACCGCCTCCAATGAAAAGATTCGTGTTCTTCAGAGTCTTGCTTTCGTGTTTGTTTGATGACGGCAGTTCATAGCTTGATTTGGCACATATCTCCGCTACAATGCTGTTTTCGAGTGCCGCTTCGGTTATCAGCGCCATGTCATATGCAGTTGATTTATTCATCGGATTATCGAGACCTGTCGGATTGCCGAATGAGGAATTGAGACAACCCAGCTCTTTTGCTCTCTTATTCATCAAATCGGAAAATTTCTTAATACTCTTTGATACTTCCAAGGCGAGCGCATTCGTCGCTTCGTTATTTGACACTATTAAAGCTAAATGCATCAGATTCTCTACGGTAATCTCTTCCCCGACCTGAAGATACGGGCTGTTATTCGGAAGATTAATATCCTCTGAGCTTATTTCAACCTTTTTTTTCATATCGAGCTTCTCGGCAGCTATCAGGCAAGTCAGGAGCTTCGTCATAGAGGCGGGGTTGTATTGCTTGTTTTCGTTATGCCCCCATAGGACGCCGCCGAATTCTTCAACATAAATACATCCCGCGGTTGCTCCAAGCTCTATGCCGCTTCTCGTCTTCGTTTCAGCGAAAACATAGGCGAAGCTTCCGATGCAATAAAGCCCGATCATCGCCACTATCAATATGATAACAAATAATTTTAGCAGTTTCTGATTTCCGGATCTTTTTTTCATTGGGTCTTCCTTAGCAGTTTATTTGTTGTTTGCCTCAAATGCCTTCATGAATTCAATGAGAGCATCTACGCCTTCGGCAGGCATTGCATTATAAATGGATGCACGCATTCCGCCTATCGATCTGTGACCTGACAGGTTGATAAGGCCATGCTCCTTAGCCTCTGCGATGAACTTCTTATCAAGGTCCGCATCCCCGGTAACAAAAACAACGTTCATAAGGGATCTGTCTTCTACCTTAACCGGACATTTGAAAAGCGGTGATTCATCAATCGCCTTGTAGAGTTTAGCGGCCTTTTCGATGTTTCTTCTTTCCATTTCTTTGATTCCGCCGATTGATTTGAGGTACTTCAATACTTCACCTGCAACATATATAGTCCAGCATGGCGGAGTATTATACATGGATTCATTCTCGGCATGAACAGCATAGTCGAGGTAGGTAGGTACTTCCTTAGGTGCCTTGCCTATGAGGTCTTCACGGATGATTACGATTGCCATTCCTGACGGAGCGAGGTTCTTCTGTGCGCCTGCCCAG
>CAYFQR010000004.1:42733-46757 GCA_964345365.1 uncultured Oscillospiraceae bacterium | reverse complement strand
TCTTCTGCCTGCCTCTATGCACAATTTTGCCGTCTTCCGAGATGCAGGCGCGGTCTCCCGTATGGAACCACCCGTCAATTATCGTCTCATCGGTAGCCTCCTGATTCTCATAATAGCCGAGCATCACGTTAGGACCTCTTGCAATGAGTTCTCCTATTCCCTCTTCATCAGGGTTTTCGATCATTGCCTCCACTCCGTTAACAGTTCCGCCGATTGAGCGGAAATTATAGAACCATGAGTTCTCCGACGCAATAACCGGCGAGGTCTCCGTCAGTCCATATCCCTGAACTACCGACATCCCGAAGTCATAGAAACCTTCGGCTACAACAGGGTCAAGCGGTGAAGCGCCGCTTACCATGAATCTGAGCCCGCCGCCTAATTTATCTATTATCTCCGAGAATATTTTTCTTCTCACGTCAATTCCCATCTTCATCAGGAAGCGGGAAACCTTGCGTGCCTTGTTTAATTTGCCGAGTTTTCCCTGCTTGGTTACTTCGGCCATTATTTTTTTGTAAATAGCTTCAATAAGAAGCGGCACGCAGATGAACATTGTAACCTTGTATTCGACCATATTCTTCTGAACGTATTTAAGACCGTCGCAGAACACCGTCGTAACACCGGCCGCCATCATCATTATCTGTCCGGTTGCCCCGAATGTATGGTGATACGGGAGAAACGCCATATTGATATCGCCTCTCCTTAAATCTTCTACGGTCATCGTCGCCCAAATATTATGTGTAACATTATACTGCGAGAGCATTACCGCCTTAGCTATTCCGGATGTGCCGGAAGTAAAAAGTATAATCGAAAGCACATCCTTGTCCACAGGAAGATTCTTGTACTCTTCAATGAGCTGCAGCTCGTTTTTTGATTCTTCAAGAAGATCACTTATATGCTCATAACCCTCATCGTTATCCATGGATATATAGATGAGCTTATTGAATGCGGGGTCTTCTTTAAGTTTCTCTACGAGCGGAAGGCGGTCGCTGTCAAAGACGAGTATGTCCACCTTTGCCTTCTCTATGCAGCTGCTGAGTTCATTATACGGAAGATCCTTGTCGAGAGGGACAACTATACCCAGTCCTCCCTGCTGTGCAAAATACGTCAAAACCCACTCGTATCTGTTTTTTGATATTACAGCAAGTCTTTTTCCCTTGTAACCTCTTTTTAGTAAAGCTGCACCGAGTAAGTTGATATCATCCCGAACATCATAGAAGTTCTTTCTTATGTACTCCGCAGGTGAACTTGAGGTTTCTTTTTTTGTCTTAATTATAAAGGCAATATCATCACCATATTCATTCGTACATCCTGCAATCAAATCTCTCATATTCTCATAAAGCGGAGATTCTTTTATAGGCTTAAGTGCAGGCAGGGGTATCCTTACCGGTGTATTTGAATTGTTTTCCATGCTAATTCCCTTTCTGTGTTTATCTGATTGATATAATTCTCTGTAACAACCTTCACAGCTGTTACATCATGTATGCATGATATTGTTCAGCCATTCTATTTGATATGGCTATGTAAATATTATACCAATAGCCGCGGCATGTGTCAAAAAATAATTGTGTGAAGATTATGACAAAATATACACATCAACCCATTGCGCGCCCCAGACTACACATTGATGGAAGTCCTCCATATAAAGGTCTATCTTTTTGCCTTTTATGGCGCTTCCGACATCGTTTGCTATGGCATATCCGTAGTTTTCGACAAAGACCTTGGTTCCGAGAGGAATCAGCTTTTTATCGACCGCTATCGTACCGTAATGACAAGGCAGGCCGTATGAACCGTAGCGCTGCGAGCTGTAGTTATATGAAACAGCCTTAACATGACTTATTTTTTTAACATATTCTACGCCTTCCGGAAGGTCTCCTATTTTTTTATAGCCGAAGTGTACAATTTCTTTCTGCGGTTTCTTTATTACTTTATTGTGTATAAGCTCCTTGGATACTCTCTTGCCGTCTTCTTTGGTTACAAGCCAGAGTTTTTCTCTTTCCCCTTTCTTACCTTCCCTGGTCACTTCAGAGCTTCCGAAGGCCATTTCTTTATCATTCTCGTATACGGTTTCAAAATCTATCTTCTTAATCTCCGAAACCTCTTCTTGTGTGACCCTTATTATCCTGACACGGCTGTCTTTTACGAATTCCGTTTTTAAGAAATCTTCTCCGCTTGCGAGCTCCGCACCATATAATGAGGTTTCATGAGCACTTTTTTCGTCGAAAATCCTCTCCACCCTGTCAAGCTCTCCAAGGTCTATTTTTAGTGCTGAAATCGCTTCACCTAATGTAAACGGCGGTACTGCGCTATATGTATAGGTTTCATCCTTAGTGCTGAGCTCTAGCTCAATAGGTTCGTCTATAATTATTTCCATACCGTCGTAAAGTCTGTCGTCCGGCTTAAAGTTTATTCTGTCTATACCTTCCTCATAACCTATGTCAACACTATCTAAGAATTTACACAGTTCATACTCCGTCGTGGTATATGTCGCAGTCATCCTGCCCGGATTCATATTCGTAAGCACAATCAATTCTTTAGTCCTATGCATGTAGGCATGTTCTCCAATTAAAAAAACCGCGAATATCGTCACCAGAATCCCCACATAAGCGATTCTATGTTCAGATGCCCACTCTGCCGCCCTCGACAAAAAATCCACCGCTTTGTCAAAACATATGAATAGTTTTTTCTCTATTTTTCCTTTTCTGTAATCAATCATGTTTTGAAGTTTATCATAACAGATACAAAAAGTCAAAAACCCCTCAGCCGAAAAGTACTCAGCCAAGGGATTTTCATTTACTTTATCTTACTGCTCAGATAATCAGTTTTCATTATATGGCTTCATGTCAGGGTCTTTGTGAAGCTCTGCTTCAGTAGCAGCCTGTAATTCTTCCCATGTGAAGTCAGGATGAAGCTCCGTAACCCAAAGCCCGTTTTCTCTGACTTCGATAACAGCCATCTCGGTGACTATCTTGGTGACGCATTTCTCCGCCGTAAGAGGAAGGGTGCATTCCTTAAGAATCTTAGGTGCTCCTTTCTGAGTGTGGAGCATGGTGATGATTACGTTAGGGCAACCTGTGCAGAGGTCCATAGCTCCGCCCATTCCGGCAACCTTCTTGCCCGGAACAATCCAGTTGGCGAGGTCTCCGTTTTCGGCAACTTCCATAGCACCGAGTACTGTAGCCTTAACATGTCCGCCTCTTACAAGCCCGAAGGACTCGGCGGTATCGAAGAACTTAACTCTCGGGAATGCGGTAACATATGAACCGCCGGAGTTGATGATATCTACGTCGAGGTTGGAAGCATCGGCCATTGAGTCGATTCCCGCAAATCCGTTTTCGGAGTGGCATGTAACCATTATTTCATCCGAAATAAAGCCTGCTACCATCGTAGGTAAACCGATACCTAAGTTGATGAAATCACCGTCGTTAAATTCTCTTGCGCAACGTTTTGCGATTCTTTCTTTTAAATCTGCCATGGCTTTTCTCCTTCCACTATAATGTCTACTAATGTGCCGGAAACTGCGAAGATATCCGGGTCGATTGCACCGATTTCAACGAGTTTTTCAGGTGCGGTAACAGTAACCTTAGAAGCTCCCGCCATAACATAGTTAAAGTTCTTAGTTGCTTTATAGCAATAGTAGTTACCGAATTTATCGGAAACCGATGGTCTGATAAATGAATAGTCTGCGTGAAGCGGCATCTCAAAGAGGTATTTTTTACCGTCTATTTCGATGACTCTCTTTTCTCTTCCTAACTCATCAAGCACAGTTTCCATAGGTGTACCTACCCCTGTAGGTGTGAGAACTCCGCCGAGTCCATATGCTGCAGCTCTGATTTTTTCAGCTAAGGTTCCCTGCGGAACTAAAGTGTATTTGAGCGTTCCTTCTGCAAACTGCTCATTTAATCTAGGGTTAACTCCAAGATGTGAGGCTATAATGTGGTCAACCATGTGGTGGTCTAAGAGCTTGCCGACTCCGCGGGAAGTTTTTCCTGCGAACTCGCCTGCCGGTTGTCCTTCAGCAAGTCCC
>CAYFQR010000004.1:12584-42723 GCA_964345365.1 uncultured Oscillospiraceae bacterium | reverse complement strand
TCGTTAGCGATAACCGTAAGGTGCTTAACGCCCTTCTCCACTAACGCATCCATGAGGATTTCAGGGGAACCTGTAGCGAGGAATCCGCCTACCATGATGGTCATACCGTCTTTAACGCCTGCAACTGCTTCTTGCGCAGTTTTAATTTTGTTAATCATAGTAATATTTCACCTTCCTATAATTTTTATAAACTCTGCCGATATGCCTAATCGTACACTTTTTGAAGCATTAAGTCAAGGAGTCGACAGACAATTTATGACAATTTACCGTTGAGACTATCTGTCAGCGATATTCGCTTTCTTCTCCCAGCCTCTCTTCTGTACTTCCTGCATAACGAACGACATGACATGCTCGGCATATTTGCCCGGGCCGAAACCCGCGTCATATCCCAATTCCTGTGCAAGCTCGTGAGATATACGAGGGCCGCCGCATGCAAGTATCATCTTGTCACGAAGTCCCTCCGCTTCCATGAGTTCAACCATTTTGGTCAGGTTCATAATGTGTATGTCCTTCTGTGTTACCGTCTGGGAAACGAGAATTGCGTCTGCATTTACTTCTTTTGCCTTAGCGATGAGCTCTTCGCAAGGAACCTGAGAACCCATGTTATAAGGGATGACATTCTTAAATCTCTCAAGCCCGAAATGACCATGGAAGCCCTTCATCTGAATGATAGCGTCGATTCCTACGGTATGTGCGTCGGATTCTATGGAAGCACCTACCAAAACGATGTCTCTTCCGATGTTTTCGCCTATCCAGTCGCCGCACTCAACTCTGTCGAGCACATTACCTTCAACCTTAGGAACTTTGATTGCCGTATAGTCTATCGTCTGCTGAGCGGATCCGTATGCAACAAAGAATGTGAATCCCGGCGCCAACTCATGATAATATGTTATACTCGGCTCATCGAAACCAAGCTTCCTAACATACTGTTTAGCCGCCTCTTCCGCTTCTTCACCGTAAGGAACAGGGAGAGTGAAGGCAAGCTCCATTTTGCCGTCATTCATAGTGTCGCCGTACGGCTTAACTTTGGTTAAATCAACACTGCTGTTAGCTGTCTTTTTATCTGCCATTACTGTAAACCTCCCTCTTCATGCACAAGCATAAGCGGAATAAACGGATTGAAGTAGTTTTCACCCTTGGCGCAAACACCCTCAAGTCCATGTCCGCCGTTTCTCGGTCTTTTAACTCCGCCGAACTTACCTTTTTCGATAGTAGGGAAGAGCCCTTCTTTTTCGATTTCTGCGAGCAGGGCATCAGCCTTGCGGAGAACATCCTGTGCTCTTCTTTGGACGATACCGTCTTTTCTGAATTCAACTTCTTCACCGATATGTTTAGCATTATTGAAGATATACTGTGCGTTTTCGATGGACAAATATCTGTCCTGCATATGCGGTGTATGAATTGCTTCCGTAAGCATTCCGAGAAGCTGGAGTGACTGTCCCGTCCAAATGGATACGAGATTGAACAATGCGTTCTGAATGTGACCCATGAAGATATTTCCTGTCATGAACTTAGTAGGAGGCATATATTTCAGTCTTGCATTAGGGAAGATTTCTCTTGCCATCATAGCCTGCGCAAGTTCATATAGGAAACCGTCCTCTGTCTTAGGGTCCATTTCAAATGCGTGCCCGAGTCCCATCTGCCTTTCAGGGATATTGGCAAGTACGGCGAACTGCTCATTGATGAACTGAGATGCGGTTACAGTGTGTGCTGCTTCATAAGCGTCATCTGTAGTAAGGTAGTTGTCCTCTCCCGAGTTGAAGATGATACCGCAATATCCGATGATAACACGGCTCATGAATTGGTCAACTAAGGTTCTCTGCATATTGATGTCTCTGAAAAGTATGCCGTAAATGGCGTCATTTAACATAACATCAAGTCTTTCGAGTGCTCCCATTGCTGCGATTTCAGGCATGCACATTCCTGATGAATAGTTGCAGAGTCTGATGTATCTTCCGACCTCTTCACCGACCTCATCGAGTGCTTTTCTCATGATTCTGAAGTTTTCCTGTGTAGCGTATGTTCCGCCGAAACCTTCCGTTGTCGCACCGTAAGGGACATAGTCAAGAAGCGACTGTGCGGTGGTTCTTATTACAGCGATGATGTCCGCTCCCTGACGAGCGGCCGCCTGCGCTTGAAGAACGTCCTCATAGATGTTTCCCGTAGCTACGATAACATAGAGGTAAGGCTCCGGTCCTTCGCCGAGTCTCTTGAGATAGTCAAGTCTGTTCTGTGACTGCGTCCTGATTTTTTTCAGAGTTTCATGAACGATAGGCATTACTGCTTCTTCCGCCTCTTTTTGTGTGCAGGTAGGAAGCTTCGTGAGTTCAAGCTTACCTGCTCCGACCTCTTCTGCGATTTCCTGAGGAGTCTTGCCTGTCTGCACCATTGCGTTTCCTAACCAGTATGCGACTCCCGTAGGAAGTCCGCCTGCTTCTTTAATCTGGTCAACTAAAACGTTCGGAAGCGGGTTGTCGACATCGTCCACTCCGTCAACTCCTAAAAGTCTTAGGATAGTTCTTTCAGTAGACACCGTAGTGTGTCTTGAAATGAAATCCTGCATGTCACGAGCGATATTAGCCGCATGCTGACGTGCGCTATCCACCACTTTCGGATCAAGGTTTAATTTACTTTTCATCCTTTTTCTCCTTATTTAATGTATTTTTTCGCTCCCTCTATTATCTCCGAGCTGATTCCCAGCATCTTCGCAATATTGAGAGCATCCTTTGGCACTTTTTTATTTTCATCTACTCTATCAAGGCGATAATCCATGTATTTCGATATTATATTTATCCTCTCACGCCTGTTCGCATACTGTATCTCACGGTTAAGCCTGCCGAAATCGCAGTTGGCAAGCCCGATAACTTGGAGATTTGTGACGTCATCGGTTTCCGTAACAGTTTCAAAATGTGTCGTGAAAAGAGTAATATACGGTTTAGTTTTGAGATAGTCAACGAGTGCTCTTGAAAGAGCAAGCCCCTCTACAGGGTTTGTCCCGGAAGCTATTTCATCTATCAGTATCAGAGAGCGTTCCACACTGTGATCAAGGATTTCTTTCAGTTCTTCCATTTCGGAGCCGAAGCTCGAAAGTCCTCTCTCTACAGATTGTGAGTCTCCGATTAAAATCTGAATATAGTTCGATAATCCTATCCGAGCCTTCTTGGCAGGAACAAAAAATCCGTACTGAGCCAAGACGGGTATCTGGCCGGCGAGTTTCAGGGAAATAGTCTTTCCACCCATATTCGCTCCCGTTATGCATGTAACGCCGTCCTCAAGCGATATGCTGACAGGGCAATATTCTTTACCTTTGGATTTCAGTATCCCTTCGACCTGCAGGTTTCTGCCGTCCTCGAATTCTATGATGTGCTCCTCAACTATTTCGGGCATAGTGCAGTCGTTCTTTATAGCGAACATTGCCTTGGCAATCCCGAAATCAAGCAAGCCTATGATTTCACAGTTATTCATCAGAACTTCTTTATTCTCGGCTATGCTTGCGGAGAGTTTGCTGCAAATAACATGCTCCTCTTCCTCGATAGCTTCGTTTAGCCTCGCAATCTCTTTTTGGAGCTCGAATACTCTGTCATCGGGTTTAAGAACAAATGTCGCTGATATATAGTCCTGATATGTCATCTCAAGCTCTTCGATACACTTGACTTTTTCAAAATCCGCGTGTGTTTTTGATATCACTATATCAAACTTCGGAGTGAGCATTATCCCATGCGTCTTTCTTATTTCTTCACGCTTTTCTTTTTGCTCTTTTCTGATGGATATTTCGATAGCCCTTTTTTCCTTTCGGAGTTCACCCAATTTTTCACTGAACTCGTCATATATATAAAAGGTATTTATCCTGTCGCCACTCGGGTCAAGCAAATCAAGAAGCTCCGTAGTATCTTCCAAATGGTAAATATCGGGAACCACCATTCCCCGTATATCCTCGGAGCCGCTTGCACCTTCGCAGCTGCAATAAGCATGGTCGAATGTCGACACCTTGTCGGATTGGACAAGATTCCTGTATTTTTCCATTAAAAGCAGGAGCGATTTAACTTCATATATCTCAAGCACCGTGAGTACCGAACGCTCCGCTCTTTCTGCAGTCCTGCTCACATCTTTCATTTCCATGAACACTTCTCCGAGAAGCTCTATCGTCCTCTGATTGTTAAGACACAATTCTTTCAGCTCGGCTAAAAGCTTAAGTTCCTCCCTAAGCTCGTCTTCTTCCCCCGGGAAAAAAGGTTTAAGCGCTTTTTGAGTCTTTTTGCCGAAAGGAGTCTGAATATTAAGGTTATTAAGCACATAGTCAAGCCCGGTTTCGTTTCTGGTCTTAACGTTTGCAAGTCTCCTGTTTTTCCCAATTCTCATGGCAAGCCTACTTTCTTACATCTATAACCGGTATATGAGGCAATACTTCACTTATCGCGGAGGTAAGCGCTTCGGATTCAAATGTATATCCCTGCGGCGCCCACGGATTCACGGTTATCGCTGCAATTTCAATATTTTTCAGGACGCTGACCTTAAAACCTTTTTTTCGTAGAATCCCCCAATCCATTACATTTACGAATATCTTGGTAGGGTCCTTGAGTATAAACTCCACCTGCTTAAGGTTTTTTCGCGATATATCGGCTATTACCGAATTGGTAAATGCGCCCGGAATAAATACATATTTGGTATCTTCTTTTATGGCATCGTCGATGAATCTCGATGCGCCCAGTCCGGTAATTAAATCGAGAATCTCTGCATCCCCGTCTTCATTAAAACATATAATATGTTCAAAATTATCTTCTTCAATGAACTTTTTCACCCTGTCCGAATCATTAAACTCGGGAAGACTGTAAAGTTCGACAATATGAGCCGTTTCCTCCACCACCTTTTTCATGGAGCGCGAAAGCACGGCTCCCGTGGCAAGGATAATCGCGTCGGATGTGTCCGGCGATGCGATCGACCTTCGGTCTATGGCCCCGTCAATCATAATGAGGTCGCAACCTAAGCGAAACATATCATTGGACAACTTTTTTGTTTCGGAATTAATCACAGGTCCGGCGACCTGAACATATCCCGCATCTGCGACCCTGCAGATTAGGAGCTCTCCTATTGCCGTGGAGTATGGAGTTCTCATCAGAATTTCAAGACCCGCATCAGCCAAATCATATAACTAAGACGGTACCGAATCTATGGTACCCTCATCAAGATACACTCTCGGCTTTTCCGTACCCGTAACAACGTCCTGTCTCTCCCCGTCACGTCCTGTAGAGGTGATTCCGAGTTTCACGCCTTCATCCATTGCTTCTTCAATCAAAAAATTGAGCGCGGTGGTTTTGCCGGCATTCTTTGCCATGCCTACAATAGACAAGGTTCTATATTTGTTGGAAAGGTCAAGTAATAACCCCATATCTGATTTCCCTCTTTTTACGAATCTATAGGGAGACCGTAGGTCTCCCTATAGCTGTTTTTAGTTTTTTACGCCTTATCATTATGCCGCAGAGCGACACTCTGAAATGAGGTTTGCAACGCTTGTTTTAGCGTTTATTTCTCTCGTGTCTTGCAAGATGGGCAGGCTCGATAGTCTTGATTTCAGGGCCTTCTCCGAGCGCAGATACACCCTCATATTTGTAAGTCTTCTTGCCTGTGCAATAGTCGCAGGTGCAAGGAAGCTCAGGAAGGTCAGGCTCCGTGTAAGTCGTGATGATACCTTCGTAGTTTCTGAGGATAACCTTGTTGGATGTCTGAGAAATTACGTACTGAGGCATTACCGGAGTCTTGCCGCCGCCGCCCGGAGCGTCAACAACAAATGTAGGTACGCAGTATCCTGAAGTGTGTCCTCTGAGTCCTTCGATGATTTCGATTCCCTTCGCCACGGAAGTTCTGAAGTGTTCGATACCCATTGAGAGGTCGCAGATGTAAATGTAGTAAGGACGAACTCTGTTCTTTACCAAGATCTGAACGAGGTCTCTCATAATGTGCTTGCAGTCGTTTACTCCGCGAAGAAGTACGGACTGGTTTCCGAGAGGAATTCCTGCGTCAGCGAGCATTTCACATGCCTTAGCTGATGTAGGTGTCATTTCTTTAGGATGGTTGAAGTGAGTGTTTAACCAAATCGGATGATATTTTTTGAGCATAGCTACAAGCTCGGGAGTAATTCTCTGCGGAAGTACTACAGGAGCTCTTGAGCCTATTCTTACGATTTCTACGTGCTCAATCTTTCTGAGCTCCGAGATGATGTACTCAAGTGTTTCATCCTCAACCAGGAGAGCGTCTCCGCCTGAGAGAAGAACGTCACGAACCTGAGGGGTTCTTCTGATGTATTCGATACATGCATCGATGTCTTCTCTCGATCTTGCTCCGTCCGTTTCTCCTGCAAGTCTTCTTCTCGTGCAGTGTCTGCAGTACATTGAACACTGGTCAGTGATGAGGAAGAGAACTCTGTCCGGATACCTGTGGGTGAGCCCCGGTGCCGGTGAGTCCGCATCTTCGTGAAGCGGGTCAATGTCGTCAGCAGCAGATCTGTGCATTTCAAGAATTGTAGGAACAGCCTGCATTCTTACCGGGTCTCTCGGATCATCCGGATCCATGAGAGAAGCATAGTAAGGTGTGATGCCTACTCTGAATCCGCCCATGACCTTTTCGATGTCGGCTTTTTCCTGCTCACTGAGGTTGACAACCTGTGCAATTTCTTCTACGGTCGAAAGTCTGTTTTCAACCTGCCAGTGCCAATCGTTCCACTGTTCTTCTGTAACATCCTTAAAAAGAGGGATGTCTTTCCAATTTCTGATAGCCATTTTTTTCTCCTTAAAAAATACAATGTGATAGTCATTAGTTTTTACTTGGGCACCGCATAAGCAGCGCCCAAGTATTTATTATTAACTTTTATTTTTTGTCGCTTACGAATTATGCGTACATCTCTTCAAAGAGAGCCTTAAGAGCAGGGTTTTCTCTTAATTCCTGAAGAGTGATTTCTGCGTGGTGCTTGCAATATCCGTTACCTACGATCATGTTTACGTCCTTACCTACGCCCTCAGCTCCGAGTGCAGCCTTGGTGAAGGATGTAGCCATTGAGAAGAAGTAAACAACTCCGTCGTCCTTGCAGGATAAAATCGAAGCCATCTCAGTGTTTTCAATCGATACTACGTTTATAACCACGTCGAATAATTCGCCCTTGGTTATTTCCATAGCCTTTTTGTACATTCCAACCGCATCCGTAGCATCCATGTGGAAGTATTCGTCAGCTAAGTTGAGGCTTCTTGCTCTGTCTTCCGACTTCTGTGAGCCTGCCGCGCAAACTACGAGTCCTGCAACTCCGGCTCTCTTCTTTGCTTCATATAAGCAAAGCATTCCGGACTTGCCGCCGCCACCGATTACGAGAACCTTGTCGTTCGACTTAACGAGCTTAGCTGTCTGAGCTGCCGCACCTGCAACATCGAGTGCGGAAAGAGCTGTTCCTGCCGGCATATCATCAGGAATAATTCCATAGATACCTGACTGGAAGAGGATAGCCTTACCTGTGATGTCAACCTGGTCGATTGCAGGTCTCATCTCATGAATTTCGTCGATTCTGAGCGGAGTAAGTGAAAGAGATACTAATGTAGCAATCTTGTCACCAACCTTGAGTTCGCCCTTATATGCAGGTCCGACTTCTTCAACGGTTCCGAGAAGCATTCCGCCGGAACCTGTCCATGGATTCTTATGCTTTCCTGCTTTAGCAACGATGTCGAGCATAACCTTCTTAACCTTTTCCTGATCCTCAGGTGAATCCTGAATATCAACAGGTTTCTTTCCGTCGCAAGCTCTTCTTACGATTTCGGTGAAAGATGCGGAGTCGATGTTAAGAGTCTGAACATCGATGAGGACTTCATTGTCCCAAATTTCCATATCGTTATCGATTACATCTGCCGGTTGTGGTAATACTCCCTTTGGGGAGATAACTCTGTGTGTGCCATAAGGGCATCCGCCTTTTTTTGCCATTTTTAGTTTCCTCCTAGAAATAAATAATTTTATTGAATACTATTCATCATACATATGCCCTAAATGTCTTCGTCCTTAAATATGCGAATTTTTTGCACATATAATCTTAGACATAGGTCATATATCTGCAATATTATATATTGCAAATAATATGCCAATCCTGATGAAAAAATAACAATCGTACTCGGCGGTTTTTTTCATCCGGAAAAGCAAGAGCATCGGTTTCTCGACACCTGCAAAAGTTGATTGATTCTACGCGGGATTCAAGTAGAGTGTAATATAAAAAGTACAATCGGTAAGCGAAATTTTTACACATCATAATATGCAGGACGGGAGCAATTATTATATTTTTTTGAAGCAATCCGCATTTACCGAACACATTTCGGTTCACATACGATTCTTGCGAACCTAAAAAGGTTCTCCGGATTTGCTGCAAAAATTGGCTGAACCCGCCTCGTTTGGAGCTGAGCCGAGTTCACTCGCAAGCCAAGTCGCGAGAAGCTCGATAACAACCTACCTTATATCGTATTTTTTCTTTTTTCTGACTAGCTGTGTCTGTGAAATGCCTATCGCTTTAGCCACCTTTCTCGTCGAACCGTACTTTTCACAGGCATATCTGATAAGGCTCTTTTCGTATTCCTCAACCGACTCCTGAAGATTTATTTCGGGTTTGCCCTCTTCCGAACCGTCTGCGAAATCATTCATCCTTCCTGCTGCCGGCTCGCCCCCCAATTCCATCATCACATCGGCCAGTTTTATTTCTCTGCCCTTTGCCGATATGATAAGCCTCTGTATCACGTTTTCGAGTTCTCTGATGTTACCTTCCCAGGGAAGTTCCATGAGGTAATCCATCGCCCAAGGGCTTATCGTACGTTTTTCATCGAATTTGGTGCCGTATTTGTCAAGAAACAGGTCAACCAACCCCGGCATATCTTCTTTTCTTTCCGAAAGCTTCGGTATTATTATAGGTACTACATTCAGTCTGTAGTATAGGTCTCTCCTGAATTCACCGTTTTCAACCATTTCTTCAAGGTTTCTGTTCGTGGCGGAAATTATCCTGACATTCGTCTTTATGGGATTCGTGCCTCCTACCCTGAAGAACTCTCCGTCTTGTATGACCCTTAGCAGCTTCGCCTGCATTTCAAGCGGCAGCTCGCCTATTTCATCCAAAAACAATACGCCGTTATTCGCTATCTCAAAATAGCCTTTTTTGCCGCTCGTACTTGCCCCGGTGAAAGCACCTTTTTCATAGCCGAAAAACTCGGATTCAATTAAGTTCGGAGATATCGCGCCGCAGTTTATTTTAAGGAACGGCTGCATCTTTCTATCCGAATTACGTTGAATCAGATTCGCGGCTTTTTCTTTACCCACACCGGTATCACCGAAGATTATGACATTACAGTCGTACTTGCTGACTTTGATTATCTCTTCCAGTACCTTTCTCATCCGAGTCGAGTCGCATATAAAATCCTCGAACATGGATTTTTCCATCATGGTGCGGTCAAGCGCTTCGTGCTCCTCAAACATTTCATCGGCATTTCCTTCGCCCGTTTCCGCATCGCCGAAGTCGTCCGCAATCTCTTTAATCATCTCAATGTCATAGTCGGCATATTCTTCCGAATAGCCTTCTGCGCCAAGTACATCAAGGGCCTTTGATATTGACTCGGTGATATAAAGCGCGATATTGAGGTTATTTATCAAATTGGCGAAAAGCACGGTGCCGCCCCTTCTTGTCGCTATAATATTTATGGTTTCCGCACCCGGCACTTCGGCACAGTTCACGGAAAGGTCAAATGATGACTCACCCAATACACCTATGCTCTCGATAGGTTTCAAAATATCCAGAAGATGCATTTCGTCAAACACTTTGGAACATAACCTGTCTATCCCCTCGCCTTTAACCATTACACCGGTTTTTTTGTCGACCACACAGACTATTTCGCACTCCTCGCCGAGTGTCCTCCTGATTACATAGCCATAAATTATGTTGGTGAGCAGCTTATTGCCGACTATCAAAAATCTGCGTTTGCCTGCAAGCAGCTTGCTGAGCTTAAAGAGAGTCCCGGATTCGTCAAGTGCAAAAAGCAGCTGTTTAACAGGTATTTCTTCATTCACCTTTATGATAGGTATTCCCGAACGAAGTATCGCGTAGCCTGCAGCTACAACCTGATTATATGCTCGGTCTATCTCGCTTATATTTTCTATGTACATGGGGAAGGATGCGATAGATGCGTTGGCTATCACCTCGTCACCCACTTTCAAGCCCTCCTTGTTTTCGTACTCATCCCCTATAGCCTCGACCACTCCATAAAGTAACCCGCCGGTATCGGTGATGGGATTATGGAGTTTTCCGCGCCTTATCACTATATCTATAATCCCTTGCTTTATTCTATCTGAATTAAAATTGGCTTCGTAGCAGATTTGCTTGAAGTTGGCTCCCTCAAGATGAACTCTCCTTAATGAAACCCTCATCTCATCCGCACGAATTATTCTCGAATTATCAAGCCTCCAGGCCGATGTGCTGAGCACTGATTTCGGTTCGAGCACCCTCGAAAGACCATATATCGCTGACATTTATTCCCCTTTCTGCTTGTTTTTCATTTTGCTGATTGATTTTTTCTTACTGTCGATTGATTTTCTTATTGCCGGTTGTTTTCTTACTATCGATTGCTATATTAACCCAAATCGGTTCACACAAAAGCAACTCGAACCGCAAACGGTTCATTTACCGCCTAAAACCTATGATAAACCATTGGCACAGGTTTTGCAATATCTATATATGATAAAGTTTATCAAAAAATTTGCAAATTTTTAGATTATAAAGGAGAAACTAAAATGGCTGAAAAATTCACATCAACACTCAGACTCAGAATGTCCGCAAAGGACGCTCATTACGGCGGAGAGCTCGTAGACGGAGCACACATGGTTCATCTTTTCGGTGACGTAGCTACAGAGCTTCTTATCCAGATTGACGGAGATGAAGGTTTATTCTGCGCATACAACGACATTGAGTTCCTGGCACCGGTTTACGCAGGCGACTTTATCGAAGCATACGGTGAAATAACTAAAGTCGGCAACACTTCAAGACACATGGCTTTTGAAGCTCGCAAGGTTATCGCTTCAAGAAAAGACATCAGTGATTCCGCTGCAGATGTCCTTGATGAGCCTATCGTAGTTGCAAGAGGAACCGGAGTTTGCGTTACACCTAAGGAGGTAAAGAGAAAATAGTTTTCTCTTGCTATGCAATATTGCATTAACATAGAAAAACGGGGCGAAAAAGCTGAAAAGCTTTTCGCCCCGTTTTCCGTTTTACGATGTTTTCGACAGTTCGTTTTACTGCAAAAAATCTTCGCCGCTTTTATACAGGGTCGCCCATTATATGCACTTTCATCATATTCGTAGTGCCCGAAACACCCATAGGTATACCTGCCGTTATAACCACATAGTCTCCGTTTGACACGAGTCCGGAAGCGCCTGCCGCTTCTATAGAATTCCTAATCGCTTCGTCGGTGTTGCTGCTGCGCTCGACCACTACCGGATAAACTCCGTAAAGTATCGAAAGTCTGCACATTACCTTGTAGTCGTAAACCGTAGCTACAACCGGCATATCGGGTCTGAATCTCGAAACCATCCTTGCGGTCGTTCCCGAATTTGTCGGAACTATGATGGCTTTAACCCCTAAATCGTATGCAGTCGTGCAGGTCGCAAGGCTTATGGCGTTTGCTACGCTGGTTTTCGTCGGCACCTCGCCTATGCTGATCAGTTTTTTCATGTCGAGTGTGGACTCCGTCTTTTTTGCGATGGATGCCATAATCTTCACCGCTTCTTCAGGATATTCACCGATTGCGGTTTCTCCGGACAGCATTACCGCATCCGTTCCGTCCCATATGGCATTCGCTATGTCGGTAACCTCGGCTCTTGTCGGGCGAGGGTTTTTTATCATGGATTCAAGCATCTGCGTAGCGGTTATCACGGGTTTGCCCGCCTCGTTTGCATGTTTGATAAGCTTTTTCTGAATCAGAGGCATTTCTTCCGTGGGAATCTCGACTCCGAGGTCGCCTCTTGCTACCATTATGCCGTCGCTTACTTCAAGAATCTCGTCTATATTATCCACGCCTTCACGGTTTTCTATCTTTGAGATAATATGTATGCCTTCTCCGCCGTTCTCGTCAAGCACGCGGCGAATCTCGAGTACGTCGGAAGCTTTTCTTATGAAGCTTGCAGCAACTATGTCGATGCCGTTTTCGATACCGAACTTAAGGTCTTCTATGTCCTTCTCCATGAGCGCCGGCAGTTTCGACGTGGCGCCCGGTATGTTGACATTCTTTCTGTCGGTCAAAATTCCCGAGTTTAACGCCTTAGTTGTAACTTCTTTTTTCTCTATCTCAACCACTTCAAGCTGCAGCATTCCGTCAGCAATTAAAATCTTTGAACCGATTTTGACTTCGTCAGGCATCTCCTTATATGTTACGCTGAATCTCTCCGCAGTGCCGAGAATTTCTTCCGTAGTCACAATAACCCTGTCGCCCTCTCTAATCTCGGCTCTTCCGCCGTCGAATTTTCCGAGCCTTACTTCAGGGCCTTTCGTGTCAAGTATTATCCCTATAGGCAAATTCTTTTTTTCTCTTACTTTTTTTATTTTTTCTATGCGAACCTTATGCTCTGAATGCACTCCATGCGAAAAATTGAGACGAGCGGCATTCATCCCTGCGTCCATAAGTTTGGCGAGCATCTCTTCCGAGTCGCTTGCAGGCCCTATCGTGCATACAATTTTTGTCTTCTTCAAAATCATTTCTCTGACCCCAAAGCTATAATAGCCGAACTTAATTAACACTCACCTGGCGATATAATCATATGTCATCAGCAGTTTGCTGCAATGCTCCAATCAGCTGCTTTTAGCAAATTGTTCTGTAATTATTTCAAGATTGCGTCAGCAGTTTTTAAGATACTCTATTTCTTTAGGCGTAAGTTTTCTGTAGCCGCCTTCTTTCAGATGCCCGAGCCTCACCTCACCGATTGAGATTCTCTCAAGCTCCTGAACCGGATTCCCTACAGCTTTGCACATCTTTCTGACCTGCCTGTTCTTACCCTCTGATATTGATATCTCTATAACCGCAGAGTTCTTGTTCTGCCTGATAAGGTTAACCTTAGCAGGTTTCGTTATATATCCGCCTATGTCGACACCGTTTCTGAGATTCCAAATTCTTTCTTTCGAGATTACTCCCGAAACCAATGCGCGATAAGTCTTGAATACTTCGGTTTTCGGATGAGTTATCCTATATGCCAGTTTGCCGTCATTTGTCATTATCAGAGCACCCGATGTGTTATAGTCAAGCCTGCCGACCGGGAATATCCTCTCACTGACGTCGGTCATCAGGTCAACCACAGTTATTCTGTCGCGTTCATCGTTTGCCGTAGTGACTATACCGAGAGGCTTATTTAAGAGATAGTAAACGGGTTTTTCCTGTTCGCTGATAAGTCTGCCGTTCACCTCTACTCTGTCATCGTCTCCCACTTCATAGCCGGGTTCTTTCATCACCGCGCCGTTCACCTTGACATTGCCGTTTAATACGAGTTCGTCAGCCTTTCTTCTGGAGCATAAGCCCGATAAGGCGATGTATTTATTTATTCTCATTTTCTTTTCTCATTTCATAATTCAAGCGACATCTGGTCCGATAATGCTTCATATTCATGAACTTCAGCGTCCTCAGTGTTTATCGCCGATTCTATGTCTTCAATTTCGGGGAGGTCCTTTAGCGTGGTAAAACCGAAGTTCTTAAGGAAAAAATCCGTCGTACCGTAGAGTATCGGCCTTCCTATTGCCTGCGAGCGTCCCACCGCCTCTACGAGATTCTTTGCGATAAGGCCTTCCATAACCCTGTCGCATTTGATTCCGCGCACGGCTTCTATTTCTCCTTTTGTCACCGGCTGCCTGTATGCGATTATAGCAAGAACCTCAAGCGCCGCCTGTGACAGCCTCTTCGACTTAACCGGAGTACAAAGCCTCTCTATAAATTCAACATTGGCTTCTCTTGTAACGAATTGAAATGCTCCGTTTACTTCTCTTATCTCTATGCCGCGCCCCTCCTGTTCATATTCCGTCTTCAGTTCTCTGAAAAGAGCAAGGGCCTCTTTTTCGCTTATGCTTACAACGTCCGCCGCCTGCTTGGCGGGAAGCGGCTCTCCCCATACAAACATCATGGATTCAAATGCTGATTTAATTGTCTTATTGTTCACTTTCGCCCTCCTTAGCATATTCTTCAGGCGCATATTTCTTCAAAATATCGTCCTTCTCGATATTTTCTCCGGAAGATATCTCTATATTGCCAAAGGTTCTTTTTTGGTCAACCGTAACGACCCTTTCCTTAGCCATTTCCAAAAGGGATGCAAAGGTGACCACTATATCATATTTATCTTTTTTATCTGCCACAAATTCTCTGAAGCTGATTTTCTCGCCAAGCCTCTCCCTGACGGATTTCAAAATCATTACAATCCTGCTTTCCATGGATGAGCGCTCCATCTCGATGCGGGTATAGTGGCGTCTCACGGCTTCGATTTTTTGTTTTTTGCGAATGAAAAGTTCAAATGCGGATGCGAAGCTCTTTATGTCTAAACTCAAATACTCATCAGGGTTATCCGTATATTCCGATATATCCTCCTTAGGCTTCTCGAATATGCGGCTCATCCGTTCTTCACGCAGCCTGAGCATTTCGGAGAGTTCTTTGAATCGCTTGTATTCGCTGAGCCTTCTGACGAGTTCTGTCCTCGGGTCTTCTAAAACAGCATCTTCGCCTTCTTCGGTGATTCTCGGCAGAATCATTCGAGACTTTATCTCAATGAGTGATGCGGCAAGCACCATGAACTCCTGTGCGACCTGAATATCATGCTCCTGCATTTCTCTTATGTAGTCCATATATTGAGTTGTGATTTCGCTTATCCTTATATCGTAGATGCTCATTTCGGCGTTCTCAATCAGGTAGACGAGGAGGTCGAAAGGCCCTTCGAAGGATTGCAGCTTAACTTTATACATATTACCTCTTTTCAGTTAATTATCTTCGTTCGCGTTCTCTGCCGCATTTTCATATTTATTATAGAAGAGGAGTGCCGTTACAACAATAATGCAGCATACGAGCTCCGTCACGGTAGGATATTGCCCGATTATCAAAATTGCAAGCAGGGTCGATGCGACGGGGTCGGCGGTCTCAACAGTACTCACATAAAGAGGGCTGACATGCCCAATGCAGAAATTCCATATCGCATGCGCGCCTATCTGGCAAAACAGCGCAAGACAGGCTATATAGAAATAATCCTTTGCGGGATAACCGAAAAAGCTCTCTCCTAAAATCAGGTTGGCAACAAAGAAGGAGAACCAGCATGATGCGAATACAACAAAAACATAGATTGTTCCGTCAACCTTTGCTCTCACCTTGCCACCGACAGCGAAATACAGCCCCATGAAAATACCCGTTGCAAGTGCGAATATATTGCCGAGCATCCTACCTGTAACTATGTCTGATATATCGGAGCTCATCATATACGCTCCCGCTGCCAAGGCAATGATTATGCACAATATTGCTCTGCGGTCCACCTTTTTCTTATAAATGAATATCGTGGCAAACAGCACAACAATCGGATGAAACGATGAAAGCACCGCAGCACTCGAGATATTCGTGAGCTTCACCGCACTGTACCAGCAATAGAAGTGTGCGAAGAGAAAGAAACCGGTTGCGAGCATGATGACCAGCGTGGTCCTTTCGTTTTTAATAATGTCAGCGAGCTTCTTGCGGCGTTCCGTCGATAAAAACAGCGGTAATGCAAAAAACGGCAGCGACATGGTAAGTCTCCAAAACCCTATTACTGAGGACGGCGCAGTTATTATCGCACCTAAAGCACCCGAGGTTCCTCCGAATATCACAGCCGTTATCACGAGCGGCTTGGCATATTTATCTAAAAAATTGTTTTTTTCCATTTAGGTTCATCTTTCTTATATACGATTTTTTGTTGTTTTCAGTATATATAACCATCTTAATTCCTGTGTTTGTTTGCCTTTATTCCGAGCTTTCTTTTTTTTGCGGTTCTAATATTTTTTTGAGATTTACGTCGTAGGGCGGCCTTACTATGCCTTTTTCGGTAATTACAGCGGTTATATATTTATGGTCGGTGACATCGAACGAAGGGTTATATGTTTTAACGCCCTTCGGTGCCATAGGCCTTTCGTACCACATCTCATATATCTCCTCACCGTGTCTCAGCTCAATCGGTATGTCGCTGCCGCTCGTGCAATCGAGGTCGATTGTCGAAGTGGGCACAAACATATAAAAAGGGATACCGTATTCGTGTGCCAGGATTGCTATCCCGGAAGTCCCTATCTTGTTGGCGCCGTCTCCGTTCGCGGCCATGCGGTCGCAGCCCACGACAACGGCATCAATCCAGCCGTTTTTCATGACGGTTGCCGCCATATTGTCACATATGAGAGTTACATCAATGTCATTTTTGTGGAGTTCCCACGCCGTAAGACGCGCACCTTGCAAAAGCGGCCTTGTTTCGTCAGCAAAGACCATGAAATCGTAGCCGCGCTCCTTGCCGAGATGAATCGGTGCGAGACAGGTTCCGTATTTCGAAGTTGCAATCGTGCCCGCATTGCAGTGAGTCAGTATGCCCATGCCGTCTTTCAAAAGTTCGAGCCCGTATTCGCCCATTTTGAGACACGCCGCCTCATCCTCTTCGTGGATAGCAACCGCTTCCTCTAATATAATTCTCTTCATTGAGAATATGGTAGGAATCTCCGTGGTCTTTTTTATTTTGGTGAGCTCTGAAACAGGCGGGAAGCTTACGGCAGCATGGACACCGCCCTCGCTTATGCCCGCCGCTTTAACGGGTCTGACATATTCAAGCGAATCTTCATCTACAGCTCTTCTCGCTTTTTCAACTATCCTTTTGAGCGCCCAGCTCAGGTTTACCGCAGTCGGCCTCGATGAATTAAGGTACTTGGCAGTCTCTTTGATGTGTTCCAAAAACTCGCTGACATTTTCTCTTCTCTTGCACTGCCCCTGCGGTAGAGAAATCCCGCCGCAAAACGGAGTTGTCCCGCTGTGTGCGGCGAATGTCCCCTCTCCGTTTTCAGAAGATAACACGGCACCTCCGCGTTTCGAGCTCGGACAAAAATCCTTGACCGAAATATACAGTCCGTAGGCTGCACACACTCCGATGGCAGGTGCTCCCCTAACTTTAAGTTTTTTTATCGCATTCCATACATCCTCGGCATTCTTAAGCTCTATCTCTCGCTCCTCATTCGGAAGTAGCGTCTGGTCGAGGACAAACAATCTGTCATCTACAAATTTAAGAGGCACTGTTTCAAGCATATCATTCTCCTTAGCATCCGTTAGCATACATTGGCATCCATGTGCATGTTGTAATATTTTAACAGTAAAATCATGTTATAATGTGCATAATTCTCAAAAAACGATTGCAATTCACTACAAACAATATTTTACCACAAAAAACACGATTCGCAAACACTTTAGAATGTAACGAATCGTGTAAAATGGCGATGCGTTGATTACAATAAAAACGATTTCAAGCAAAATAACAAAGAAGGTTTTCGATTAGGCGGAGGTAAAGCCGAGGCAGGATGCGGAGATTGTAGTCTCTGTGCAGTCTCTCAGTGTGCTTATGTATGTCCTTACCCCATGCACCCATTATTATTCCGGGTATGTGCAGGGATTTCAATTCTCTTTCAGGGAAATGATATATGTTTCCCAAACCGACCAGATTCTCGAACAATTCGCCGAATTCCCTGTCGCTTGAAAGTCCCGTATAGCATAGGTCTGAAAGTCCTACGAACCATTCCTTGCGTTTAAGGGATATCCCGTATTTTTCCGCCGCGTAAACCATGGTGTCCTCTGCAGCTTTCACAAGGGCTGCGTCCTCTTCAAATGATTCATCTATATGTGTGTTAGGATAAAAAGGCGGTATGAACGCAAGAACAACCATAGGTCTCTTATCGGGCAGCATTTCAATCGCACGCCTTACGGTCATCACTGCCGCTTCCTGCAATTCCATTCCCTTTGCCGTAAATTCTTTTGAATATTTTTCAAGAGTAACTGTCGGGGCTTCAATATTCGACTTTTCACTATAGAAAATCTCTTTTCCACCGTTGCCTGTTGCCGATGTTTGTTCTTCGTAATTTGACATCAGTTCTTCAATGAGTTCGCTATATGTCATAACCTCTGTCTTGTAGAGTTTGCGTGTAGGTGTCTCGCCATATAGCAGCTCGTATCGCTCAGCCTTTTCGTCCAGCATGGCAATCGCCTCGTCCATAGATTCCTTCGCAATTCTTCGCAAGGTTTCTATAAGCCTTGCAGGTTCTAAATCCATCGTGTTTTTTGAGTAATAGGCAAGTGAATAAAGAGGCGTCGTAACCGAATAAGTTTCCTTTAAGTCTTTCATCTTGAGGCAAACCGGCGGCGGCGTTACCTCGCCGTACTTCTTGTCGCAAAGCTCCGGTTCCATTTGAAGCCTCATGTGAATACCCGCCGTTATCAAGTTAGGGTCAAAGCCTAAAAATGCTTCGCCCGCGTGAGACGGGTCTCCTACCGACATGAACATCGGCATTACTTTGCCGCAGGAACCGAAATGGATATATTTATTCGGGTCGCCCTCCTGGTCTTCCGTTATAAACGGCTCGGTCAAAAGGTAGGCTGTATATTTTAAGCCCTTGTCTTCTGAAAGTTTTTTCAAAAACGGAATAGACGCAAGCATTCCCTCCGAATTGGTTTCCTCGCCCGGTACCGCCAAAAACAAAAGATTCCCTTTTAGCCCCGCCGCATCTTCATCTTCCGTATAGTGCCTAATAAGCTCCAAGCAAAGACTGAGTCCGTATTTCATGTCGGCAGTGCCTCTGCCGAATATCCACTCTCCCGACTCATAGTCTTTTCGCGAGTGTTTATCAAGTGCAAGTTCTGAAATTCTCTCGGTGATTGACTCAATATCAAAAGCCACATCTCTCAGTTTACCGTATTCCTCAATTCCCACCACATCAAAATGCCCGGTAAGGATTACGGTATCGGTAATTTCGGAATTATGAACCTGTGATATATGATTGTTGATTTCAGGTGAAGTCGATTCTCTGTATTCGTGTTCGGGCGATGAAGCCATGTCATTTTCAGTTTCCGAGGGCGTTGTATCCGCATATTCGGATTCCGGTGTCAGAGCCGCATCTTTTTCAGATTCCGGTGAAACTATACCACTGTTTTTGCGGTCGAGCTCTACGAGCCCCGCAACCGAATATCTGCCAAGCGGGTCTCCCTCAACCTCTATTCTATAGAGGTTTTCAGGATGCTCTTTGAAATATTCCATCTCGGAAAGCATTGAATAAATCTTCTCTGCGGCAAGGTTCTCCGAGGCGGAGCCTGATGTTCCCGGCACGGCACAGAGCGCCTTAAGATTTTCATAGATGTTTTCGGGTCTTATCATATATTTATTTCTCCTTCAGCCAGGATTACACTGCTGCCGCCGACTCTTATCTCAATAAGCTCCGGCATCGCTCTCTCGGCTTTCTGTTTCGCCCCGTAATTCTCGTTTATTTGTTTATCACATTTTTCGGTATCGTTTTTTGCATCCGATTTGTTTTTTACGGTAATGCTTGAAACTATCATTGAGGGTCTTCTCATCTTCTCGCCTTGAATGAATGTGCAGCTGTCGCCCGCTTTAACAAGCCCGTTCAAATATCCGTAATATGTGAGGGCGCCGCTTGATGTACCTGTAGCCGCTTCCTCATCTATATCGTAAAGCGGCGCGAAGTTTCTCGCATGGAATGTGGCATCGGAGCAGTTCGTCGTGAAGGCGTGAACCCCCGTAACCTCATATTTCTCCGAAAGCTTCGACAGTGCAGGGAAATCCGGCTCTATATCGTTCAATGCTTCCAAAGAAGCTACAGGCATCATGATGTCGGGAAGCCCTGTCGAAACAATCTGCGGCATCAGTTTAAGCCCGGCTTCAAGCTGCTCTTGCCAATCAAGTCCCATTATTTTATAAAGCTCCGCGAGAGCCGCCTCATCCGAAATATCACCGAGTTTGGCAGGCTTCGCCATATCCATAAGCACTCCTAAGTCTGAAACGTCAATATTGAGTTCTCCGGCAAGCGTTTGATTGAGGAAGCTGCCGTTCTTTATGAATCCGCCATATTTAAGAGCAGAGAAAGAACCGATAGTCGCATGTCCGCAGAGGTCAACCTCCGCGGCAGGTGTGAAATACCTGATATTAAATTTATCCGCGCCGAGCCTCTTTATGAATGCGGTTTCCGAATATCTGAGCTCTGCCGCCGTTTTTATGCAGATTTCATCCGTCGGGAAATCTTCCCCGTCAGGTATTATCACAACTCCTGCAGGGTTTCCGCCGAATAATTTTTCGCTGAATGCGTCAACTATGTAGAATTTCATTTTAGACCTCTCTTTCTTGTCAACTTTTCAAAATTTCGCATTTTTTCATTCTTGCTTATTTCCTTCGAACGCCGCCTCAAACGGTCTGTTCCTGTCCGTTCTCTGTCTTTGAAGCTTCTCTCTAATCTCATCAGATACCGAGACAACGGCTTCATGAAGTTCTCTCGCCGACATCCTTCGTGTGCCGCTTCCGTATGACGACATCTGCACCAAGCGGTCGGAGCTTACGACCGTAATGTCATATTTTGAGCCGTTTTCAAAAGCATATTCCTCTATATACCGGTCTGCAGTTTGTGCCTCTTTCGTATATATGACTGTGAGGTTGCCGTATTTTTGCTCGGTGCCTATATTTCCCTTTTGTCTATATCCGTCAAAGACAAGCGTAATGCCCGCTTTTTTATAGCCCTGGTAGTTCATCATGATTTCGATAAAGGCTTCCCTTGCCGCATCGATGTTTATCCTGATAAGCTCCGAAAATTCTTCCCATGCGAACATTACATTGTATGCGTCTATAATAAGGAAGCTCTCGCCGGCACCTTGCCTGCTTTTAGGGTTTGGATTAGGGAAGTTATCCTGCTCCAAAAGTTTTCTCATGGTTGCCTTCGATTCAGCTTCTTTGATTGCCTGCGCGTCCCTCTTGCTTTTGCCGTAAGTTTTTTCGAAAATTTTGCGAAGCTCATTATCCATAGAGCCTTCACCGCTTATTTCAAGTTCGCCAAACCCGGCTCCATGAGTTGCGCCGATTTTGTCCGCGCTTCCTTGGATTGCACCTGTTTCAGCGTTTCGAAAAGCTGAATCCCCTTCGACATCTTCATAATCCGCAAAAAATCCGCTCGAATCGAAATGTGCAAGCTCATCCACCATATCCCACTCGACATATACACCGCTACCCTGCTCGGTGAATACGGAACCGCAAGGGTTATATTTATCGTTATCACAGTCGTATCCGATTTCGGCGACAACTTCTTCTTGGTTGTGGCAAGCACCGTAGCCTGAAATGAATGACGAAAATATAGCCTCTCCGCCCGTGAAGTTCCTGAGCTCACGCCGGTACGTGCGAAGTGTCGCAAGCGGCCCTTCTCCTTTAAGTGTAGCTATGGATTTTGACAATTTACGCGAAGAACCGTCCGATGCATTCGTTTCTTCCATTACCGTCGCCTTGCCTTTGAGTCTCTCTATATCCGTCATGACCCTGCCGACATATTTTCTCGGAAGCTCTATCGTAAAGCTGAGCATAGGTTCGAGCAGCAGCACCTGCCCGTCAGCAAGTGCCTTGCGAAGCCCCTGCCTCAGTGCCCTGTATGTCGCCTGCCTGAAATCTCCTCCAACAGTATGTTTCAGGTGCGTCTTGCCGCCAAGCAAACTTATCTTGATATCCGTTATTTCGGAACCCGTCAGCACACCCCTGTGCTTCCTGCCCGAGAGATACTTAGCCGCAAGGCTCTGCCAGCTTTTTCTTAAAATATCCTCCGATATATCCGTTTCAACTACTATACCGCTGCCCCTCAGCATCGGTTCAAGCAGAAGATGAACCTCCGCATAGTGTCTAAGCGGCTCGAAATGCCCTATACCCAAAGCACTTCCGGTTATCGTTTCCTTGTATATTATCCTGCCGTCACCGAAATCTATATCTAAATCGAACCTGTCTTTTACCTTTTCTTTTAGCGCATCAATTTCAATATCCCCCATGAGATTAAGATAAATTTCTCCCGTATCCTCATCGGAATAAACGGAGAGCGTCGGATATTCTTCCTCAATCTCCTTTAGCTTTTCGAGCATGGATATCGAATCCTCACCGTCCGGAATTAAAACCGTATGCTTGAGAGCAGGCACGAGTTCAATATCCGCCGCCTCACACTCCGCTTCAAAGCCGAGCCCCTGACCTGCATAGGTACTTTTCAAACCTGTTACCGCGACTATATCGCCCGCCGCCGCCTGCCCTACGGCATCAAATCGCCCGCCTCGATATATTCTTATCTGCTCTACTTTTTCGAAACCTTCCCCATCGTCACTCATCGTTAATAGCGGCATCTTGGTTTCGAGCACGCCGCCCGTCACTTTCATATGCGTTAGGCGTACTCCTTTGGAATCTCTTGTAATCTTATAGACCCTCGCCCCGAAATCCTCGCGGTATTCCCGGCATACCGTATATTTCGCAAAAAATTTTATAAACTCATCAATCCCGACGCCTTTTAGAGCGGAACCGAAAAACACCGGGAAAAGTCTGCGTTCTTTTATCGCCGATACTATATTCTCGTCCGAAACTTTTCCTTTTTTAAGGTATGCTTCCATATCCTTTTCGGATATCATCGCGATATCCTCGTAGTTCACATCGCCGTCCCTCAAAAAATCCATGCAGTCCGCACTTAGCTCCTTAAGCTCGAGCAAAACATCTTCTACCGCAGCCAATTCACTGTCCGTCTTGTTGACGAAAATAAAACACGGCAGTCCATAACTTTTCAGCAATCGCCAAAGCGTTACGGTGTGGCTCTGCACTCCCTCGGTAGCACTTACAACTAAAACAGCATAATCCAAAACCCTAAGAACCCTCTCCGTTTCTGCACCGAGGTCGGCATGTCCGGGGGTGTCTATGAGGGTAAACTCCTTTGAACCCATACTGAAACGAGCCTCTTTAGAGTATACGGTAATTCCCCTCGCCCTTTCCAAAGCATTGAAGTCAAAAAAGGCGTCGCCGTGGTCGACTCTGCCGAGTTTCCTCGTCACACCCGCTGTAAAGAGCAGCCTCTCCGAAAGGGTTGTCTTACCCGCATCCACATGCGCAAGCACGCCGATATTTATATTTTTTGAAAAATCAAACCTCATTATCCCTACCGTCTATATCTATAGTATTCTTACCTTTTTTATCAAATATCACTATCGCTTATACTGAATGTATCTGCTAAATGTCACTATCGTCTTTATTAAATCTATCTGACGCTTCCATCAAATATCACTATCGCTTATACTGAATGTATCTGCTAAAAATCTCTATCGTTTCTCTCAATTATATATGATGCTTCTACCAAAAAATCGGCGCAGTTGTTTTTTGCACCGATTTCGAGAGTTATTTTTTCGTTTCCTTCTCCGCGCCGGCACAATCCGACTTAGCTGAGTTTTCCTGTCCTTCGGAGTTTCTTATTCGAGGCACCATATGGTTCGCATCCGTCAGAAAAATATATATCATCACCGCGGACACACCGAACAACCCTACTGTTTCAATATATAGAGAGCGGCTGATTGTGATGGCAGCCACACCCATTATGCCGGATACGCAATAGAGCAAAAGCGTCGCCCTCCTCTGACCGTAGCCGAGGCTGATGAGCCTGTGATGCAGATGGCGTTTATCGCCTTCCATTATAGGTCTTTTGTTTGCGACTCTTCTGACTATGGCGTAGGCCGTATCAAATATCGGCAGACCGAGCACCATCACGGGAACCATTACTGCGACGACAGTTGCGGATTTAACGAGTCCGACAACCGAAAGTGTTGACAGCATAAACCCCAAATAGAGTGAACCGCTGTCACCCATAAATATCTTTGCGGGGTAAAAGTTAAAAGGCAAAAAGCCGAGGGCTGCACCTGCAACGGCAAGCATTGCCGCAGTGCTGACATACATTCCGTAAATGTACGCAACATAGGCTATGCACAGCGCCGAAATCGCCGTAGTACCGGTCGCAAGGCCGTCAAGGCCGTCTATGAGATTCACAGTATTCGTTATACCGACAATCCATACTATCGTTATAACAAAGCATAGAACTTCATTCAGTTCAGACTTGCCTTCCCCGAAAAAATTTCTCATGAAATTAACCCTGATGTCGCAGTAATACATTGCAATCGCAATAACGACCTGCCCGATGAACTTTACCTTGGGGCTGAGTGTTTTGAGGTCATCGACAACTCCGAGCGCATACATCATCGCACCGCCGAGCAAGACAATCATCATTTTATGACTCATGTTCAAATTAAACAGTATGCTGGCTGTCGTTCCCACAAAGATAGCCATGCCGCCGAAGCGCGGCATCGCACGATTGTGCATTCTGCGCCCGTCTTTCGGGATGTCCACCGCACCGATTTTAAGTGCTATTTTAATCGCGAGCGGACTCATAATCAGGCTAATCAAAAAAGCCATACCGAAAGAGACCGCAATCGCCGTATATATGTGACTCATTTTTTATTTATCTCCCAGTTTTACCGCCTTAAGTCCGGCTTCCGCTAAGATTTCAACCGCCATTTCGTCAGGATAGCCCCCTTTAACGACTATCCTTCTGATTCCGGCATTTATTATCATCTTCGAACATATTACACATGGCTGGTGGGTGATGTAGATAGTTCCGCCCTCCACCGACTGACCCAGTGCAGCTGCCTGTATAATCGCATTCTGCTCGGCATGAAGCGCGCGGCAGAGTTCGTGTCTTTGACCGGACGGAACCTGAAGCTGTTCTCTCAGACAGCCGCCTACTTCTACACAGTGTTTGAGCCCCTTTGGCGCACCGTTATAACCCGTGGCAACCGCGTGATTGTCCTTAACTATAACCGCTCCCACGTTTCTTCTGAGGCAGGTTGACCTCTTGGCAGCAAGCTCCGCCATTTCCATATAGTATTCGTCCCATGTCGGTCTGTTCATTTCTCCTTTGTATGATGCATTTATACTGAAATACATCAATACGTTCCTCCTTACACAAAAAATTATAATCGGATATAGTCTAAAAATATATTTCTTTTAGATAGAGCCCCTCAGCAGGCGCTGTGTGTCCTGCATTCGCCCTGTCTCTTTTCTCGATAAGGTCCGTAAGCGATTCGGGCTGCCTTTTCCCCTGTCCGACTTCAACAAGCGTGCCCACGATTATCCTTACCATGTTATACAAAAAACCGTCACCGGTCACATCTATTATTATATTGCGACCGCCGTATTTGGATTCCTGCTCATGCTCTCCTAAGCATCCCGCGTGCTCGGAATCCCGTTCATGCTCTCCGAAGTATCCCGCTCTACCGGCTGTCCGGACGGATATTGAGCTGACCGTCCTTACGGTTGTTTCTCTCTCCGTGCCGCCCGCCGCCTCGAAACACTTAAAATCGTGCGTTCCCTCTATGTGTTCGGCAGCGATACGCATCGCGTCTATATCAAGTTTTACGGGTACCCAATATTCATAATTTCTCCGAAACATATCTCCTCTCGGAGAATTATTTATAACATATCTATAGGTCTTACCCTTGCAGTCAAACCTTGCGTGAAAATCAGAATCAACTTCCTCAACCTTGACAATCCTGACATCGCCCACACCGTTTTTTTGATTCAGACCACCCGAAAGGTAGTTGTTTACGGCGGTCTTAAGCCTGTCTGCAGGTATGCCGAATTCGCCCTTGAACGAAGCCCTCTGACCGAGCGCATGCACTCCGCTGTCGGTTCTCGATGTCCCGTTCAGCTTGACAGGAATTCCGCAGTATTTAGAAAGCGCCTCTTCAAGCGTTCCCTGAACCGTTCTGACTCCGGGCTGGATTTGCCAGCCGTTAAAATCGGTGCCGTCATATTCTATTGTCAGGAGAATGTTTTTTTCCATAACTATCAGTATTTTAGCATAATACTTCCCTTTACGCAATTAAAAAACATGCCGCATAATTAAAGGGCTGCCCCCCTATGTTATGAGGAGAGCAAAGCTTAACAAAAATCAAATAATATCTCACTTTCTTAATATTTTTTCCCAATACAATATTTTAATCAGGCATGTTCAAACCGGCGGCTGTTACTTCTTCCGCCAAATGTGCTGTAGCTGTAATTTGACATCTTTATAACTCTGTCAATCTTCCTCAAAAAATCTTCGGAAAACTCGTGAGGACTGCTCTCGGCAAAGCTTTCTAAAACCTCAAGTTCCATATCGGCAACCTCAATAAGTGCCGCCTGCAAATTGTTATTTCCTAATGTATTCATAATCTTCTCCTAACTCTTTCAATATTTCTTCTCTTGCACGTTGAATCCGCTTGTGTACGGCGGAAATGCTGATATTCATCACAGCAGAGATTTCCTTCGTACTCATTCGATATAATCCCTTTATAAATAAAAACAATCGGGGAAGGCTTTTTGGACATAATAAGGCGAATGTTTTTCAAAAAAATACATTTTCGGCAATATATTAATTAAAACAAGCCCCTTTTGCCGAATTGAGCATGGCGAAAGGGGCTGAATATTTATGATTCGGTTTTCAGTTATTATTTTGAGCTTCTCATGCCCTTAGCCGCAAGCGCTCCCGGCCATATTATAAAACAGGCAGTTTCTGCAGGATAATCGTGAATATAACCATACCGAACAGTGCGAACGGATAGGTCGCGCCGTAGCCCGCGCCCGGATCGTCCGAGCCTACCGCGTCGGTTGCCGCGCCGAGTCCCGGCGTGGATGTCATGCCTCCGCAGATTGCGCCCGAGAGCATTATCCAGTCGATTTTGAAAATATATCTTCCCACAAAGAAGCCTGCCATAATCGCTATGGCGCCCACAACAAGAGATTCTATCGCGAGCACGGCTCCTGAACTCATTACGGCATCGACCGCGCCGTAACCGTAGTTAAGTCCTACTATGGCAAGGAATGCCGAAAGTCCGACCTCTCTAAGTACCGCTAAAACTTTTGGATCCATTCTGAAAGATATAGGTCCTATCTTGCCTATGTATCCTAAAAGAAGCGAGCCTATTAGAACACCTCCTGTCGATTCAAGCGACACATAGCCTAAAGGTCCCATAAATACCCTGATATTTCCGAGCAAATAACCGAAAGCACAAACTATGGAGAAACTTAATATACTGAACTCAGTCGCCGGAATCACCTTGACCTTTGAATTGGCTCGTGCAGCCTCCATCTCAATCTGATGCCTCTTCATTTCCTCCGAAATGTCGAATTTGAATATTACATTTAGGAAATTCACCGCAAGTATTACTATTATTACGCCGAACGGATAGGCTACCGCAGAGCCTATACCTACCTGTGAGCATGCCTGATGAACGAATGCCTGCTGTTCTTCGGTTGTCAAAATCTCGGTATTTTCTATCGTCTTTCCCGAGTATGCAGGGTCAAGCTGAAGCACATCGAGTATGACCTGTTTTTCTCTTTCTCTGAGATTTGAAAAATCCGCCGCCAATTCCGCCGCTGTATTTTCTGTGCTTTCAAGCGCCGATGCAAGTCCGGGCGACGAAGTCATGGCACCCGTATAAACTCCCGATACGGCATACGGGTTCGTTCCTCTGACTACAAGAGTTGCCGCGTAGCTTGCACCCGCTCCCACGACGGTTATCAAAAGACCCAAAATTACGAACTTACTTCCGTATTTTTTTAGTACTATTCCCATGTCCTTTGCGGCTAAAAGTCCGACCGCCGCAACGAATATTATGAGCGAAATCGAGAAGAAATATGTGTTTATCAGTTTCCCGCCGTTCCCCTCGATAATCTGTTTCGCAGCTTTGAATCCGGCTGCCGTTTCACCTGAGCCGTAAATCTTAAGCGCGTATCCGTATATTGCCCAGCCTATGCCGAGGCCTACGAAAAGCGCTCCCGAAGTTCCGAAGCTGAATTTGCTGAACTTTACTTTTCCAAACAAAAGTCCGATAGCAATAGTCACGAACATAAGTACGAACGGGTTAAGCAGCATACTGATAAAATCAAATTTAACCATTTCTTTTTTGCCTCCGGTTTTTCTGATAACACATGCTATCAGATTTTTGGATATATACATATCCTGATATAATCCGATAAGTTTCATTCACTCAGCTTGTAATTACCGCCTCGCTGCGAAATCAAGGCACCAAGGAACTTATCAAGTATTACAAGTGGTATTATAACACCATTTTTATTCATATAATGTTTATTTTTTGTGCTACTTATCGGGATTTCTCGGGATAAAATGCATTTTTTGCAAAATTTGTCAGACAAACACCGGGTTTTTTGCATATTTCGCAAAAAAGTGCTTGCACACGAAGGTGTTTCCGAATATAATGTAAAAGCACGATTGTGCGCATCTGAGGGTTAGGCTTCGTCCGGAGACCCTTGGACTAAAAGTTATTTTTAGTATGCCGACCATGTTTAAGGTTGGGGTGCATGCGCCGCGAGGCTGCAACACCGGCAGTAAACACAGTAGGCAGGGTCGAAAAAGTTCGCGCGGATTTTTTGCGGGAACCGAGTAGGCAGAAAGGAAGAAAGATGAAATCATTCATCGCTAAGCCTGCAGAGATTGAACGCAAGTGGTACGTTATCGATGCGGAAGGCAAAACACTCGGCAGACTCTCCACTGAAGTCGCTATGATTCTCAGAGGGAAGAAAAAGCCGATTTTTACACCACACGTAGATTGCGGGGATTATGTAATCGTAATTAACGCAGAAAAGGTTGAAGTAACCGGTAAGAAGAAAAGTGACAAAATCTACAAGAAGCACACGGGTTATCCGGGCGGCTTAAGAGAAATCACATTCGAAAAATTACAGGCCAAGAAACCTGAAGAAATCATCAGACATTCCGTTAAGGGCATGCTTCCTGACGGAGCTCTTGGAAGACAGATGTTCAAAAAGTTAAAGGTCTATGCAGGTTGTGAGCATCCTCACGCGGCGCAGAAGCCTGAAACTTGGGAATTTTAAGGAAAGGGAGGAAATGACACATGGCTAAAATGCAGTATCAAGGTACAGGCAGAAGAAAGTCTTCAGTTGCTAGAGTTAGATTAATCCCCGGAACCGGAAAGATCACTGTCAACAAGAAAGATTTAGAAGATTACTTCGGAATGGAAATCGTTAAGAGGGAAGTTCGTCGTCCTTTTGAAATCGCAGGTTGCGAGGGCAAGTTCGACGTTATCGCCACAGTTACGGGCGGTGGCTTCACAGGACAGGCAGGCGCTTTAAGACACGGTATCTCAAGAGCTCTTTGTCAGGCTGACAGAGACGAGTTCAGAGCACCGCTTAAGGCAGCAGGTTTCTTAACAAGAGATCCGAGAATGAAAGAAAGAAAGAAGTACGGTCTCAAGAAAGCAAGAAGAGCGAGCCAATTCTCAAAGAGATAATCGGCTTAGACAGCTTCTTTACAATTTCAAACGCACAAAAAAACGGACATTTACATATGTCCGTTTTTTCGTTTTGGAAGTTATTTTGTTTATTTCAAGAAGTTATAATGGTTGTCTTTAATCTCCAAGAGCACCTGTGTATCAGGTTGTTTCGCCCTTCCGATTTTGTATTGCTTTGTGTTTTTTATTTAGTTTATGTGCACAGCTTAGCAAAGAAATCGCCTGCCGTCTGTAACATTGTCACAGAGCAACAGATTTTTTTCGCAAAAAATTAAAATACGCTCCCATAGTACATTATACATTTAGGAGCGTGATTTTGTTTAACTGTGTCACTACAATTTTTTCGCGGCTTTATCCCAACTTTACCATCTGAAATTTCTTCTTGCCTTTTTGGATGAGGAGATTGCCTTCTTCATCGAAATCTGCAAGAGTCACATTCATCTTAGGGTCGGTTACTTTTTCACCTGCGAGCGTGAGACCGCCCTGTTCAATCGTTCTGAATGCGTCCGATGTGTTCTGAACGAGCTTAAGCTCTTTGAGGAGATTGATAAGACCCATACCCTCGCCCTCAAAATTGGTCTTCGGCATAACTTCCGTCGGTATGTTCGACAGGTCAGCACCGCCGCTGAATGCTGCACGTGCACCGTCTAATGCCTTATCAGCTTCTTCCTTACCGTGAACCAGTTTCGTAACTTCGTAGGCAAGTATCTCTTTCGCCC
>CAYFQR010000004.1:5305-12574 GCA_964345365.1 uncultured Oscillospiraceae bacterium | reverse complement strand
TCCACTTCCTCCATAGGAAGAAATGTGAGCATTCTTAGGCACTTGTTTACATCCGCGTCAGCTACATTTCTCCAATACTGGAAGAATTCGAACGGAGATGTTTTTTCAGGTTTTAGCCAAAGTGCACCTTTGGCTGTCTTGCCCATTTTTTGACCCTCGGAGTTGGTGAGAAGTGAGAAAGTCATGCCGTATACTTCTTTTCCTATCATCTTGCGGGTAAGGTCAACGCCGCCGATGATGTTCGACCACTGGTCGTTTCCGCCGAACTGTATCTTGACGTCGAAGTCACGTGCCATAACCATGAAGTCATACGACTGCATGAGCATGTAGTTAAGTTCAAACATCGTAAGTCCGCCTTCACGCTCCATTCTCTGTTTGAAGCACTCGGCTCTGAGCATGGTGTTAATATTGAACTGAGAACCTATCTCTCTCAAGAAATCTATGTAGTTGAGAGGCCTCAGCCACCTTGCGTTGTTTATCGCGATTGCCTTTCCCGGTTCAGGTTTTTTGTTTTCTCTTCCCGGAGTATATACGCCCTCGTTTCCTTCATACTTCCATTCATCATCAAAGTCGAGGAACTGCTCAAAGAGCTTCTTGAACTGATCGCAGTTGTGTTCTATTGTTTCAACGCACATAACGTGACGCATATCGCTCCTGCCGGACGGGTCGCCGACCATGCCGGTTCCGCCGCCAATCAGAACTACAGGAGTATGTCCGTATTTTTGCATGTACATCATTATGATTACCTGCATGAAGTGTCCTACATGAAGGCAGTCGGCTGTCGGGTCGAAGCCGATGTAAAATTTAACTTTTTCGTTTTTGAGAAGATCTCGAATCTTCTCTTCGTCCGTCGATTGCTCTATGAAGCCTCTTTCTTTAAGGACATCGTAAACATTATCAAATTTGCTGACATTGTCCGGTATCAGTTTATTAAAATCCATATTAAAGGTTTCCTTTCATTAACGTATTTTGGCTTATTTTGTTCCGAAGAGGCGATCCCCGGCGTCGCCGAGTCCGGGAACTATGTATGCGTGTTCGTTGAGTCTTTCGTCCTGCTGAGCGATATAGATATCCACATCGGGATGTGCCGACTGCAATGTCCGGATTCCCTCAGGGGCAGCGATGAGGCACATGAAGATTATCTTCTCTCCGCCTCTCTCTTTGATGGAGTTTATCGCATCCACCGCCGAGCCTCCGGTTGCGAGCATCGGGTCAACCACGAATATTGTCCTCTTTTCGATATCCTTAGGGAGTTTGCAGTAGTATTCTACCGGCATGTGCGTGTCGGGGTCTCTGTAAAGCCCCACATGCCCTACTTTCGCATTCGGGTAAAGCGCGAGCATTCCGTCTACGAAGCCGAGTCCTGCTCTCAAAATAGGTATGATGGCAATATCCTCTCCCTTTAACATTTTTTGCCTTGTCTTACAGACAGGCGTCTCTATCTCAACCTCTTCAAGCGGCAAATCTCTTGTCGCTTCATAGCCCATCAGTGTAACCACTTCTTTTGCAAGCTCTCTGAACTCTTTATTGTTCGTTTCCTTCTTTCTCATAAGGGTGACCTTATGCTGAATAAGCGGATGATCAAATACGAGTAATTTCCCCATTTCTTCGTCTCCTTGTTTGATTTTGGCTCTTTTTTCATATTTAGTTAATAGAGCCCCATATTATAACTTTAATTTTTTTATATTTCGCTTCGCAAAAAACATCAAGCTGACTTTCGTAATTCTCATAAGCATTATGATGCTTGAGAACGCGGTTAAATCGCCTATTTACATTTCACGATTTTTTCAGCTATTACATCTCATCAAGCATATCGACTCTTCTCTGATGTCTGCCGCCCTCAAACTCGGTTTCGAGCCATTCATCGACTATCCTGTATGCAAGTTCTTCTTCCGTGATTCTTCCTCCGAGCGCTAAAATGTTGGCATTGTTATGCTGTTTAGTGAGCCTTGCCATCTCTACCGATGTACAAAGCCCGCATCTAATGCCTTTAACCTTATTCGCAGCTATGGATATGCCGATTCCTGTTCCGCAGCAGACTATGCCGCAATCAGCCAGACCCGATGCAACGGCTTCGCCGCATGCTTTTCCGTAATACGGATAATCCACCGACTCTTCAGAATGAGTTCCGATATCATTCAATTCAATATCAGGATATTTCTCTTCGAGATGCTTTTTAATTTTTTCTTTCAGTTCATATCCGCCGTGATCGCTTGCCAATGCCATGATCATAGTTATATCACCCCTTTTTATACATCAATTATGTTATAGCCTGCCGACTTGAACATTCTGTTCATAACCGCGAAGCCGACTCCCTCTTCAGGCAGTGCAGCCGCCAAAATCACATCAGCACCGCTGTCATCCGCCGCCCTCAGTGCAGCAAAAAAATCTTTTGCCGCAATCTCCGGGTGCTCCGCTTCATATTCAATAAATACAACCTTCTTACCGAGCTTCTCGAGTTCATGCTTTTTTTCTGTCATAGCTTTTTTGACCTTCGAGCTTTCGCCCCTTATTATAATCATCTCGGCATTGGGCGCATAGTGTTTATACTTAACACCGGGTGATTTCGGCTTAAAATCGGTTGCTTGCATATGTTCTGTTTTATCATTTGTGTATTTTGTTGATAATATCACCGAATTTTTTTCGTGATTTTCTGCCTCGCTTCGAGTTTCAATATTTATTTGAGCGGAAAAAGTCATATTAGCCGGCCTCACCATAAGATAAGGATCTGTCTCGACATTCTTTCCGAGAATCTCCATGAGAGTTTCCTTCGTTATGATTCCCGGTCTCAATATAACGGGTGTATCCCCCGTCATATCCACTACAGTCGATTCGATACCGATTTGGCATTTATCGCCGCATACTATCGCATTCACCCTGCCTGACAGGTCATCGATACAGTGCTGATATGTTGTAGGGCTCGGTTTGCCCGAAATATTAGCGGAAGGTGCCGCAATCGGTACACCTGCAGCTTCAATAAGTCGAGCGGCTACGTGTCCTGACGGCATGCGAACCGCGACCGTGTCAAGACCGCCTGTCGTGACTTTCGGTATAATATCTCTTGCCGGCACTACCATGGTAAGAGGCCCCGGCCACAATTCTCGCATCAGAATTTTCATGTCTTCGGTGATATTATCCGTCAGAGTTGACATATCGTCAAAAGACGATATGTGGACTATCATCGGATTATCCGATGGTCTTCCCTTAGCAGCATAGACCTTTCGTGCGGCAGCTTCATCGAGCGCATTCGCTCCGAGTCCGTAAACGGTCTCTGTCGGAAAAGCCACTATCCCGCCGTTCTTTATTATCTCGGCGGCAATAAGGATGTCTTCTTCAGTTGTATTAAGAATCTTAGTTTCCAAGTTCGCCTCATTATGTGCATCAGGGGAAATTTTGTCCGGCAATGTTATCCTGCTACTTCTCCTCATCCTCTTGCATTTTTAGAAGTTTTTCATCTTTTCAGCTTGATCGGCTGTGATGAGCCCGTCTACGATTTCATCAATTTCACCGTCCAGGAAATTGTCCAGCTTGTATATGGTCATATTTATTCTATGGTCTGTAACTCGCCCTTGCGGGAAGTTATACGTCCTTATCCTCTCGGAGCGGTCGCCGGAACCTACCTGCGAACGCCTCTCCGCAGATACGGCATCGTTTTGTTCCTGTATCATCTTGTCATATAGCCTTGACTTAAGAACCCTCATCGCTTTTTCTTTGTTCTTTATCTGAGATTTTTCGTCCTGGCAAGTAACCACAAGTCCCGTAGGAACGTGAGTCAGCCTGACTGCCGAGTCCGTCGTGTTAACGCACTGTCCGCCATGTCCAGATGCACGGTAAACATCCACTCTTACATCGTTAGGGTCTATATTCACCTCCACGTCATCGACTTCGGGAAGTACAGCGATTGTCGCTGCAGATGTGTGTACTCTTCCCGATGACTCGGTATCGGGAACACGCTGCACTCTGTGAGTGCCGGATTCGTACTTCATCCTCGAATACGCGCCCTTACCCTTAATGAGAACTTCCGCCTCTTTGACTCCGCCGATTTCGGTTTCGTTTGAGTCTATCACCTCGGCTTTCCAGCCTCGCCTTTCGGCATATCTTAAATACATCCTGAGTAAATCCATTCCGAAAAGCGCAGCTTCTTCACCACCCGTCCCGGCTCTGACTTCCAAGATTACATTTCTTTCATCATTTGGGTCTTTCGGCAACAACAGAATCCTGAGTTCGTTTTCCATTTCAGGAATCTCTTCCTCAAGCTCCGAAAGCTCCATTTTGGCAAGCTCTTTTATCTCATCATCATCTGAGGAAAGCATTTCTTTCGCATCTGCTATGGATTCTTTCGCTTTTTTGTATTCCTTGTATTTCAAGACTACCGGTTCAATCTCCCCAAGCTCTTTCATGTGTTTTTGCCACACGGGCTGATTGGAGATGATATCCGGGTCCGATACCTTCATCGAAAGCTCCTCGTATTTTTCTAATATAAAATCTAATTTGTCAAACATAGTTTCTCCTATTTATTGCAGCCGAGTTTTTTCGCAACTTTCATAGTACCATAAAATCCACCGCTTATGCAATAAAAATAACAAGAGACCTTTTTTCTTTTAGTTCATTTTTATCAGTACCGCGATTACGAGTATGACGATACAGGCGAGGATTCCGATTGCGAGGACTTTGGTTCCCCATTCGGTTTTTCGCTGTGATTCCGCTCTCTCCTCATCCGTTTCCGTGAGAATGTCATATGCGGATTTCGTTTCATAGAGCTCACCTTTCTTACCGGTTAGCGCACCGTATGATGTGTTATTGTCTCTTTCCATAATTTCCCCCTTTTCGTAGCCGTTTTAATACATTAATTTGAATGGCTTCTTTTTTTCTTAAAACTAATAGTTGATATTCTTATGAAAATCTGATATATTAGTACTGAAGTCAGGCAAGCGACCTCTAGGGGTATATTCCTTAGACCCACCGGAGATGTCCTGACTTTTTTTTGTCTAAATATTCTATAAGTTTAAGCGCCTTAATTTCGCTTACATATCTTGCCGCAAGGCTGTGCCGACGGCTTCGCAGTCGGTCTTCTTATCTTACCGCACGGCTTCGCCGATGGCTTCGGAGAAGGTCGGGTGCGGGAATATAATCTTGGTTATATCTTCGAGCGTGAGTTCATTTACTATCGCCTGTGTGAACTGGCTTATCATGTCGGTCGCCCTCTCGCACATCATCTGCGCACCGAGAATCCTGCCTGTTTCCTTATCTGCGGTAACTCTGATGAATCCCCTGTCTCCGAGCGACAGTACGGTTTTGCCATTTGCTGACATAGTGTATTTCTTTGAAACAACTTCGAGCCCTTCCTGTTTCGCGATATCCGGTCCGATGCCTACGCTCGCAATTTCGGGCTGCGTGTATATGCACGACGGAACGACGTTCATGTTTATCTCAGGTTTTTCACCGCATATTATCGCGACGGCATTTCTGCCCTCTGCGGTAGCAGTGTGTGCAAGCTGTATTCCGCCGATAACATCGCCAATCGCATATATGCGATTTACCGATGTTTCATATCTTTCGTTCACGGCGACAGCTGTACGATTCATCTCAATATTCTTTACCGCTTCGCTTGACTTATCGCTGAAAAGTCCTGTCGTTTCAGGTTTTCTTCCTACAGCCATGAGAACGAGGTCGGAGCATACTTCAACAGGGCTTTCTTTCTCTGTGAAGCACGTGATGAGACCGTTTCCCGATTCCTTTATCTCCGTGACAAGTGCGCCCGTATGTATGTCCGCTCCGAGTCCTTTCGAGAGCAGCATCTTTAGGTTTTGGCTGAGTTCACGGTCAAGGTTGGCTATGATTTTATCGAGAGCTTCAACTACGGTGACTTTCACTCCGAGGAGACCGAAAAGCGACGCAAATTCGCAGCCGATTACTCCGCCGCCGATAATCGTTATACTCTCAATCGGTTCCGCTAAGTCTAAAAGCTCATCACTCGTAACCACGCCTTTTAAGTCCGCGCCTTTAATGGGCGGCATCGCGGGAACGGAACCTGAAGCGATTAGAATATCATCGCATGACAGCTCACAAGTTTCGCCCGAATTAAGTTTTACTTCAATCTTGCCGCTGTCAATAATCGAGCCTCTGCCCTCGTATACGGTGATTTTGTTCATCTTCATCAATGAAGCTATGCCTGTGCGGAGCTGCTCGAGTACGGCATTTTTTCTCGAGTGAAGCGCAGCAAGACTCACGCCTATCACGTCGCTTCCCGTGAGACCGATTTCTTCACCGTGCGCCTTTATTTCGCTATATATTCCGATTGTGTGAAGAAGCGTTTTCGTAGGTATGCAGCCTCTGTTCAGACAAGTGCCGCCGAGTTCGCGACTTTCAACTAAAGCAACTTTTTTACCGTATTTTTTTGCAGCCTCAATAGCCGCTTCATAACCTCCGGGACCGCCGCCGATAATTATCAGGTCGAATTTTTCCATTTTTTTCTCCTATTTTTGCAGAAACTGTTAAATATTCACAAAACTGTGCGCGATGCAAACATTTTGTAAGACGATATTGTCGTGCGATTATTCCGCTTTCACACGCTTCTGAAAAATCGCACATTTCCGAATCAAACCATGTAAATTCAGTTCAGTATTAACAGTTAGCTCAAGTGCACTTAAAATCCGAATCGGGCTATCTGAAAAGCTTGGTTCGGTATTATATAGTTATCTCAAGTACGCTTAATCCGAATCGGACTATCCGAAAAGCTTGGTTCGGTATTGATAAGTTAGGCTCGAACGCGCTGAAAATCCGAATCTGACTATGTGAAAAGCTTGGTCTGATATTAATAAGTTAGGCTCGAACAGACTTAAAAAGGGTTCGAGCCTAACGATATTCTATTTATTCGCCAAAGTTATATCTCACGACAGGGTTCCTTGCAGCACCGAGTTCGTCAGGTCTGCCGATTACCGTCTTATGCGGTGCGTCGTGCAGCGAATTAGGGTCTTCATGCGCCTGTTTATAGATTTCAAGGAATGCCTCTATACATTCGTCCATAACTTCTTTTGATTCGGTTTCCGTAGGCTCTACCATCAGCGCTTCCGGTACGATGAGCGGGAAGTACATTGTAGGAGGATGAACTCCGTAGTCCATCAAGCCTTTAGCCACATCGAGAGCGCTTACTCCGGTTTCTTTTTTGAGTTCTTCAAGTCCCATTACAAACTCGTGCATGCATGTGGTGTCGTAAGCCATCTTGTAAACGGACGAGAGCTGCTTTCTCATGTAATTGGCATTAAGTAC
>CAYFQR010000004.1:0-5295 GCA_964345365.1 uncultured Oscillospiraceae bacterium | reverse complement strand
TACGGCATTGGCAGCAGCCTCAGGGATGCCTTCTTTTCCGAGAGTGGTGATGTATGCAAGAGCTTTCACGATAACAAGGAAATTACCGTGGAACTGCTTTACAGAGCCGATGCTTTTTTCGGCAAAAACGAATCTGAAGCCTTTTTCTCTGCTGCCCTCTACGGTGTGACCCGGCAGGAACGGTTCAAGAATTTCTTTGCAGCCTACAGGGCCGGCTCCCGGTCCGCCGCCGCCGTGCGGTGTCGAGAGTGTCTTATGGACATTGAGATGCACGCAGTCAAAGCCCATGTCTCCCGGTCTTACGATTCCCATTACAGCGTTTAGGTTCGCTCCGTCATAGTAGCAGAGTCCGCCCGCTTCATGAACTATATCGGTTATTTCATTTATATTCTTGTCGAATATCCCGACGGTATTCGGATTGGTCAGCATAAGACCTGCCGTGTCGTCACCGACCACAGCTCTCAGAGCTTCCAAGTCCACGCATCCGTCAGCCGCTGACGGTATGCTCACCACATCGAAGCCGCACATGGTAGCGCTCGCAGGGTTCGTACCGTGAGCCGAGTCGGGAATAATTATCTTAGTCCTTTTGAGGTCGCCTCTGTCCTTATGATACGCTTTTATTAAAAGTATGCCTGTAAACTCACCGTGAGCACCTGCAGCCGGTTCAAGCGTGAACGCGTCCATTCCGGTTATCTCGCATAGATAATCCGATGCAATCTTAATAACTTCAAGGCTCCCCTGCAAAGTTTCCTCGCTCTGCAAAGGATGAACACTCGTGAAGCCCTTTAGTGCCGCGGCCGCTTCATTTACCTTAGGATTATATTTCATGGTGCAGGAGCCGAGCGGGTAGAAACCTTTGTTTACCCCGTGAGTGCGCTCCGCAAGTTTAGTATAGTGCCTTGATATTTCATTCTCGGAGAGTTGAGGAAGGCGCGGCTTGAACTCTCTCTTTAATCTCGAAGGAACCTCTGTTTCAGGCACATCACATTCGGGCAATATGCTTAAATGTCTGCCTTCGTTTCCGATTTCAAATATTAAATCCATCAGTGAGCCTCCTTTCCCTCTTTAACAGCTTTAGCTATCGCAACGAGCATGTCGATGTCGCTCTTAGCATTCATTTCTGTAGCGCACCAAAGAATTCTGCCCTCTCCTATGTCAAGTCCGCCCAAGATGCCGTGGTTTTCGAGAGCCTTGAAAAGCTTCTCCTTATCCACCGGACAGTCCGTCACAAATTCATTGAAAAACTCTCCTCTTAATACCGGTTTGAAACCGATTTTTTCGAGTTCGGATGCCAAATAATGCGCTTTTGACATGGACTGCTTAGCCACTTCTGCTATACCGTCCGCACCCATAGCCGCCATATATACGGAAGCCGTCAGGCAGCAAAGCCCCTGGTTCGAGCATATATTGGAGCTCGCTTTTTCACGACGGATGTGCTGCTCTCTCGCTTGCAGGGTGAGAACATAAGCTCTCCTTCCCTCTTTATCCGTAGTTTCGCCCACGATTCTTCCCGGCAGTTTTCTCGTCATGTCGGTAGTTGTAGCCATGAAACCCACATACGGCCCGCCGCAAGCAATGGATATGCCAAGAGGTTGTCCGTCGCCAACCGCGATATCCGCGCCGCATTCTCTCGGTGATTTCACAATACCGAGTGCAATCGGATTGACTCCCATGATAAGCTTCGCACCCGCTTCATGCACTATCTCGGCCATCTTCTCGGCATCTTCAAAATTACCGTAGAAATTCGGCTGCTGCATATAGAAGCATGCCGCTGCAGGGTCACCGCTCATGATTTCACGGAGAGCTTCAAGGTCTGTCACGCCGTCTTTTTCGGGAACCGTCACGAGCTTGGTATTGCTTCCGAAACAGTAGGTCTCCATAACCTCTTTGACGGCAGGATTTATCGACGCGGAAACATAAGCCGTGCTGCGCTTTCTGTCCCTACACATCGGAATCGCCTCAGCCGCCGCTGTCGCTCCGTCATAGTGCGAAGCATTAGATACGTCCATGCCGGTCAGCTCGCATATCATCGTTTGAAATTCAAAGATGTACTGCAATACACCTTGGCTTATTTCTGCCTGATAAGGTGTATATGCCGTAAGGAATTCTTCTTTTGATGTAACGCTTTTTACTATCGCAGGAATGTAGTGGTTATACGCGCCTGCGCCTCTGAATATTTTGTTGAATACTTTGTTTTTTGCGGCGATTTCTTCCATTATATGAATGGTCTCCATCTCGCTTTTACCGGAAGGCAGGTCAAGCGGCCGCTTGAGCATAACCTCACCCGGGATACAAGAAAACATATCTTCAAAGCTCTCGTAACCCGCTTCTCTCAGAAGCTCCTCCCTTTCTTTATGTGTTCCGGGTATATATGACCCCATAATTCACCCTTCGGTCAAATAAGCCCTCGTAACTCGTACCGGCTTAGACCTTTCCTTTCTCCCATAAAAAATGGGCAGTTCAGTATAGCTTATTCGGCTCCCTCTGACAGACAGAACTCATCGTATTCTTTTTCGTCCAAAAGTTCTTCTATTTCGGAGATTGCCTCAATCTTTACAAACCATGCCTCTCCTGCATCTTCGTTGATGAGTTCAGGTGAGTCAAAAAGCTCTTCGTTTATTTCGGCTACTATGCCTGTAACCGGCGAATAAATGTCGGATACCGCCTTTACAGACTCAACATCCGCAAAGGACTCTCCAACCGTAACGCTGTCGCCTACTTCAGGAAGTCCTACGAATACTATTCCGCCGAGCATCTTCTGCGCATAATCGGAAATACCTACAATGGCCGTGGTATCATCGAGCATTTCAACCCACTCATGTGATTTAGAATATAATTTTTCCATTTTATTCCTCCGTGATTATTTGTTTGAGATTGCTTATTTATTTTAACTGTTCTATGCTCTTGAATAGAACTGTGTTTTTACCATTATAGCCTTGACCATGCGACCTCTTACATCGACCTCCACCTCTTCACCGAGCACTCTCTCGTCCGATTCAACGAGTGCGCAGGCAACAGCTTTGTTAATAAAAGGAAGCATCGTGCCGGAAGTGGTGACTCCGATTTTCTTGCCGTTTTTGTAAACGTCCATATGTTCCCTGATGATTCCTCTGCCGACTACTTCGAGCCCGACTTTTTTTCTGGCAGGAGGGTTCTTTTCTTCAAGGGCTTTTTTGCCGATGAAGTCAGGTTTATCCATTTTAACGAAAATTGAAAGAAGTGCTTCTCTCGGCGTGATGGTGTCATCCATCTCGTGACCGTAAAGCGGCATTCCCGCTTCGAGCCTCAGCGTGTCTCTCGCGCCGAGTCCGCACGGAATAAGCCCCTCGTCCTTGCCCGCCGCGTAGAGAGCCTCCCAGATAGCAGGCGCAGCGTCCCAAGGCATATAGATTTCGACTCCGTCCTCTCCCGTATAGCCTGTGGTGGAGATTGCCACCTTGTAGCCGAGCATGTCTACATTTTCTTTTATTGTGTAATACTCGTTAGGTATATCATCTTCTTTAACGATTCTTTTCAGGATTCCGATGGCTTTAGGGCCTTGAAGGGCAATCTGCGAAACAGTGTCGGAAATATCTGCGAACTCAACATCGCCCGTCTTATGTTTTGTCATCCAGTCATAGTCTTTGTCTTTGTTTGCGGCATTTACGACCAGCATAAACTCGTTCTCTCCCGTTCTATAGGCGATAAGGTCATCGACCACTCCGCCCTCTTCATTGCACATAGGAGAATATCTCGCCTTGCCCACTTCAAGGTCAGTGAAATCGTTAGTGAGAAGGTAGTTCAGATTCGCAACCGCATCCTCGCCCTTGCAGATAATTTCACCCATGTGGGAAACATCAAACATGCCTGCCGCGGTTCTTACCGCCATATGCTCTTCGATGATGCCGGCAGTGTACTGAACCGGCAGCTCCCAACCTGCAAACGGCACTATCTTGCCGCCAAACTTGATATGGGTATCGTATAACGAGGTTCTTTTTAAGTTTTCATCCGACATATAATTTGCCTCCATTCTTTATCTTGCCCGGTCTATTCCAAAGATTCTTCCGAGCGCTCTACAACTCACCGCACTTTCACAATGAGCCAATATTATTTTAGCCATGCAAATGCACAAAAAACACAAAAAGCACACGAACCAAAGCTCCGCGTGCCCTGTCCTTTTACCTGAAAGATTGAGCTTCTTCGGCGCTTACGCTCTCCAGGGTTCTGTCCGGATTCAGTCCTTTTGCCTGAGAGTTTTTACGCTGCTCGCCCCTTCGGCGTTGCGAAATCTATCGCAACCTCTCCCGGATCCATCTTACAGAAATATGCATTTTTATCTTATTTTTTGTTCTTTTATTTTAACATAAGCGATTATGCGGGTCAATTGATTTTGGCATTTTTTGACTATAACTTTGCAATAAAAACACTCCTTCTCAACAGAGTCCCTCAAGCAAAAAATATCCGTCGAAACAACAAAAAACCCGAGTTTTCACTCGGGTCATCGAATACAATGTGATTATAAATTATACTTGTTTTTGAATTTCTCTACACGTCCGCCGCGGTTGATCATCTTCGCCGCACCCGTAAAGAACGGGTGGCAAGCTGAGCAAACATCAAGTCTTAATTCCGACTTAGTTGACTTAGTTGTAAAGGAATTACCACATGCGCAAGTTACTTTACATTCCATGTATTCAGGATGGATTCCTTCCTTCATGTCAGTTCCTTTCTCGACAGCAAGTTACTGCCGTAATTTTTAGCTAAAAATCAGTCGCCTAATCTGCGACCAATACAATATACCACAAGCTTCTATGTAATGCAAGTATTTTTTACCGGGGTTTCTTCGCTTAGCCCTGAGCTTGGCGACCATTGGCGAATCCAAATCCCCGGCTGTTTGCGGTGTAACGCTGCTACCTGAAAAGAAGTCATGAATAAAACCTCTGAGTCCGCATCACTAATAGATAAATTTGTTACACTTTCCTGAGTAATTATCATTTCAATGGAAGACGGCGGAATTTCCCCCGTCCAAAGAAAATACGACTCAATCTCGCGCTCCATCTTTACCAAAGCTTCTTCTTTTGAAGCACCACGGGTAAAAGCACCAATCACATTGCTTGAATATATCAAGCTGTCATTTTTATTATGTTCCCAAACACAGTGAACAATCATTTCATCGTCAGTTGTCATCTTTGACCTCTCATTATTAATCTTAATTATATAAGCTACTCTGTTGAGTATTTTTTATACGGCCAAATAATATCTTCTTTTCAACCCGACATTTAGAATGTCGGATTAAACAAAAATCACTCCCATTAAGGC
>CAYFQR010000003.1:0-54225 GCA_964345365.1 uncultured Oscillospiraceae bacterium | reverse complement strand
GTTTGCACACCCCTAAGCACAGTAACTTTTAGGGTAATTAAATTGTATCAATTTCGGTATTATCATTTCAAGCAGGACGCCTGTGGTCGGCTCAATGATATTTACTATCATTTTTACCAGAGATTTCGGAGTAAAGAACACCCCATCATCCGAAGCGATGTTCTTGGCAAATTTATTGAGGAAATATTCATAGATACGTCCGATGATATCATTGGTAACATCTTTATCTCCGGAAAGCTTATACACTTGATAACGTGTAATACCCGCCATATTTTCAAGATCTTTTTTCTTTAGATTACGATCAATAAGAATATGCCACAGCTTTTTATAAGTAACCGCCATTTAGAATATCTCCTTCAATGTGTTGTATTAAAAAGGTCTACTCATAGTTATACGTTATACTATGCATGTGTCGGTAATTCAATATAATGCTTGAAATTGCAAACATTAACTTGCATTTCAGTATGCTAATGTTAGAGCAATAATAAAAATTTTACACTATGAAATTATGGCACTTAACATCCCGCCTCTATATTGACATGAAAAGGACGGTATAACTCATCATTTTTTCTTATACGTACACGTGCATAATCGTTCACAATGGTGCAAAACAAACGATTACCCAACAAAATAAACTTTTACTTTTGGCTTAGTCCGCCGCATTTTTTAATCCATACGGCTTATGGTCGTAAGAGGAAAGGTCAAATCTATAATCAAAATCATTCCATTTCCTAAATTTTATCAAATCATACCTGTTTCCGTTAATTTCAAGTTCCTTTGCGTAGAATGTCCAGATAATCTCTGTAGGCAAAGGTGCGGTTTCTGTTTGCTTTTTCCGTTTGAACGAGAATATCCGCATCCATAAGCCGTTTTACCGCAGCAGAAACCGTGTTATAAGAAAAACCCAACGCTTCAGCCGTTTTTCCGATATCAATAATCGGATTGGACGCTAAATATTCAAATACTAACAGCGCATTTTTCGATGCCCTGCCCATCGCGCTTACTTTTTCGCGATTTTCTGCTTGCAAGGCTGTTATTTCATCAATTGACGCGATAGCATCCTGTGCAGACTCGTCAATCGCCATGAGGAAGAATCTGATCCACTGTTCATAATTTCCCTTGAGTCTTACCTCGGTCATCCGATCATAGTATTCTACGCGGTTCTTTTTCAGGAAATAGGAAATATAAAGTGCCGGGGTCGTCAGAACTTTTTTCTCCATCAGAAACAGGGTAATCAGCAAACGGCCTACTCTGCCGTTTCCGTCAAGAAACGGATGAATTGTCTCAAATTGATAATGAATCAGCGCTGCCCGGGTCAGAAAGTCCAAACCGTCCTCGCTATTCATATATTTTTCGAGGTCAGACATAGCCGAATTCATATCCTCCGGATTTGGGGGAATATATCGAGCATTTTTTAATGTGCTGCCCTGACCGCCGATCCAGTTCTGAGAGCACCTAAACTCTCCGGGACTCTTTTCCTGTCCACGTACACCTTCCATTAATACCGCATGCGTTTCTTTAATCAGTCTGTTGCAGAGTGGAAACGTATTCAACCGTTTTACTGCATATTCTGTCGCTTTAATATAATTGATGACATCCGCCACATTTCTATTGGTATTCTTCTCAATCATCGGGTCTAAGATATCTTCAAGCGTTGCCTGCGTTCCTTCAATCTGCGATGACATCAGAGCTTCTTTTCTGACATACATAGAGATAAACAGAGCCATATCGGGAATCCTTGAGGATATGCTCTCAAGGGTTGAAATCGTCCTATTCGCTTTTACAAGCAAAGAGACAATGTCATTGTTCACTTCCAACTCAGGCTTTGGCGGTAGGGGATTCGGTATAAAGGATTTATACTCCGCCTCTCCGGAAAGATTCGTTCTGTATGATCCTGCTCGATTATTCATTTCCGTATCTCCATTCTACTAAAATATATTTGTGGTTAATATCCCTTACAGGCGGTAAGGAATTATCCATCTTGTTGCTTAGCTAATTGAAATAACAACTATATTATAGCCAAGCTATTTCAATTTGTCAACCGAACTTGAAATAAGCAGGCTGTACCACTCACTTTATTTCAAGCCGGGATATTAAAAAACAAAAGCAAAAAACCCGTCCCGAAAATGACTCCGAGGCGGGTTTCTTTATGGGGCATAAGGCTCAAAACCCCTTGCAATCAAGGGGTTTCAGACAAAAAAGAATAGCAGACTTTTCTATCAAAATCTGCTGTCTGATCCGGTAGAGTTAAAGATGCAAAATCCGAACCCGTTTTCGAGTTCGGATTTGCAGATTTTGGTGGAGCATAGGGGGCTCGAACCCCTGACCTCTGCGTTGCGAACGCAGCGCTCTCCCGGCTGAGCTAATGCCCCATGGATTCGGGCGAAAATACGCCCGAAATTAAATCATATTATTACGATTTTTCTCCGTTATTGTTTTGCGAAACTCTTGCCTGCCTTAGCTTTAGCTACAAGTAACAACTGAATAGCCAAAGTTATTTCGCCGTCTGTCACATAATCATGCTTTAGTTACAGGCAACAGCCGGACAGCTAAGGTTTCGGCGGAGCCGACCATTATTCACTACTCAAGTTTATCACCGAGCCTGCTCCCCTGTCGAAGAAGATGTTTTTTGCTTCGGCGGCAAGCGGTATCGCATAGCAGATGTCGCAGTCGTCGGGCAGGTAACCCAGCTTGATTGCAGCTTTGCCGGCGGTATACATAATACGATTATCGATTCTGTTGTCGGCCGCAATCGATGCTGCGGAGCCCACCGCTACGCCTAAATCGGTGATCGTAATGGCGCATTTTCCGCCTGCGTTTCGGTTCGCCCTGCAGTCTTCATATCCGCAAAGCGAGCAATTAGCCATTCCGAAAAATCTGTCCGTACAGGCGATCAAAACCACGCACTCACTTTTGTCCACATTCCCTGCATCTCGATTGAAATTCAGCATTCCGTAAGTTTCTCCGAGCTTAATCATCTTGTCCCTAAGTTCGTCTTTTTCTTCTCCTGTCACGATAGCGGTTCTAATCGTATCGTGACCGCTCGCTTTCGGTGCGGTAAGCGCGGCGGTCGCCATGATGTCCGCCACATTAAGTATCGCATCTTTTTTAATTTCGTTCATGTTCTTTACCATAGTTTCTACCTCGCCTTTCTTAAAATTTATATTAGTTATTAAACCCCGCAGGGCTGATCGTCAATCACTACATCTTACGAGTTCGGTTTCTTCGTTTCCTTAGTTTGCCGGCACATGTCAACTATGTCGTGCTCCATTAATTTCCGACCTACGCTTCCCGGCTGTATATAAATGTTTTTCGTGCCTTTCCGACACATTGCCAAAATCCTTGAGGATAAACGCCAGAAACCTTAGCTGTGCTTTGTTATGTAATGCTTTTTCCAAAGTTCCTGAGGATAAACGCCTTCATCTTTCAGCTTTTGAAGTGCTTTAACTACGCTTTCCTTGTCCTCTTTGTAGGTCACGCCGTACCAGCGGTCTTTAGACCTGAGTACTTTGATGCTTGCCTTGCCCTCTTTTATCAGCGCGTCGCAGACACGCGGAAGAAGGAATTCGCCCTTCATCGGATTCTCTCTGATTGTTTCTTCAAGAAACGCCGGAAGTCTTTCATGCATCTCTCTCATCATCGACATGGTGAAGCCCCAGAAATTCATCGATACGGTGGTGCCCTTCGCAACTTCAGTCCAAGTGTCTCCGTCATCCTCCGTGAAAACAATTCTGCCGTCCCGCCACATTATTTTAGTTCTTTCGTCGATATTTGTCAGGTAGCCATCTTGGTCTTCCTTGCATACCCCTCTCGAAACATGACCGTTTTCGGTAAGCGTGTTTTCGATGAGGTAGCCCGCCATCGAGAAATCATATTTTTCACCGTCGGCAGCAGTGAGCAAATAATCATATATGAGCTTAAAGGCATCGAGCCCGTAATAATCATCGGCGTTAATTACTGCAAAAGACCCATCTATGAGGTCTCTCGCCGCAAGCACGGCGTGTGATGTTCCCCAAGGTTTCACTCTGCCCTCCGGCACCTCGAAGCCAGCCGGTATATCGTTTATGTCTTGAAAAGCATATTCAATCTCCATGTGAAGCCCCGCTTTATTGTCGATGAGCGCCCTGAAATCCTTCTCATTTTCTTTTTTGATTATAATTATGGCTTTCTCGAAGCCCGCTCTTAATGCATCATATAGAGAAAAGTCCAAGATTATCTCATCTTTGCCGCTCACAGGCTCTATCTGTTTCAGCCCGCCGAAACGCGAGCCCATTCCTGCCGCCATTATAACGAGTACCGGTTTGTTCATCTCTTCCTCCTAAACTGCACTTAAAGTTTTATAATAATTTGTGATTTTTGCGTGCTTTGGTTAACATAACTTTATTATGCGCTATCGAATTGCTGCGTCTGCAATGATTTTTCTTAATGCAACTTAGCCAAGCCAACGCAATCCTGTCAAAAACTTATTTTAATGTTTTTTTCTCTTTTTTCGTAGTGTAATTTTATCAAGCAAGTGCGATTCTGTTGAAAAAACTATTTTAATATCTTTTTCTTTTTTTCGTAGTATAATTTTTTATCAAGCCGGTGCAATCCTATAAAAAACTATTTTAATGTCTTTTTCTCTGCGGCATTGCAATAGTCCGCCACGTGCATATTGGTGTTCTTTTTATTTACTAATGTGCCGCGACCTCTTACACAACCGCCTTCACATATCATTCCCTCGATGAAGTTCGCGTCGAGTTTGCCTGCTTTTGCTCTGAGAAGAGCCGTCCTGCACTCGCTGACTCCGTTACATATTATCGGCTTAAGTTCAAAATCCTCTTGTCCGATTTCAATCATGGCTTGTTTAACAGCATCAGATAATCCGCCGGTCTTCGCGAAACCCCTGCCGAAGCCGGAAGCGTCCTGTACAATCGATTCTTCAAGTTCGGAAAGTACGATGCCTCTTGAGTCGAATATCGACCTTAGTTCTGTAAAAGTAAGAACTCTCTCAACCAGTCCTTCTGAACGGTCGGTTTTTCTCTCCCATTTCTTCGCGATACATGGGCCTATGAAGCATATCTTGGCATTCGGGTCTTTTTGTTTTATTGCCTTGGCGGTAATGAGCATAGGCGAAGGGGTAGATGATACGTGTTTGAGGAGTTCGGGGAATTCAACGGTTACGTACTCGACGAATGCCGGGCAGCAGGAACTCGTTAAGAAGCCTTTTTCTACGAGTTCCTCGGCCTCAATAAGCGCTGTTTCGTCCGCACCTTTCGCCACTTCCACAACTTCATCAAAACCTATTTTTTTGATTCCCGTGAACACCTGACCCGTGGTCGCTTCCGTAAACTGCGCGGCAACGGCAGGGGCAACGATGGCATAGACCTTTTCGTGTCTTGTTTCTTTGTTTTTTATATCGTTTACCACGTCAACGATGGATGACATGTCATTCATCGCGCCGAACGGACACTCCAAAACACAGGCTCCGCAAACTATACATTTAACCTGGTCTATCTTCGCACTTCCGTCCTCTTCCATGCCTATCGCGTTCACAGGGCAGACCCTCTCGCACGGTCTTCTCATGTTTGTTACTGCTCCGTACTTGCACGCCTGCGCACAGCGTCCGCATTCGATACACTTGGTCTTATCTATATGTGCATAACCTCTCTCGTCCAGAACAACGGCGTCCTTGGGGCACGCCTCTTGGCAATGATGCGCGACACAGCCTCTGCAAAGGTCGGTTATCATATGTCCCGACTTCGGACATTCGTCACAGGCTATAGACACTACCTGTATAGTATCTTTAGAGCCGTGGAAGTCACCAAGCCCTATTCTCATTCTCTCCGCGATTATCGCTCTATCTTTATATACACAGCAGCTCATCGGCGGGTCGCCCCTCTGTGCAACTGCCGCTGTTATCTCGTTAAACGCCGTAAACGCGTCATTGCCCGCCCATGTCTGCTTCGCAAGTTCTCTGAGAACTCTGTACCTTATTACTTCAACTTTGTTTTCAAATATTTTGTATGCCATTCTTACCTCGTTATAACTTATATTTTTTGGTGGAGTTCGTCACCTTTTCCGAAGCTGCGCACCCTCGCAGTTTCCTTCACAACTCCACCCGTTCTTTCTCCTTTCGGAAGTTACAAGGTTATATTATCACACCTTGAGCAAAAAATATATAGCCCTTATTTCGATTTTTTATAATTTTAACAATAACTTCCTTTTCGGATTTCGCTGTTATAATCCGATTTAGTTTTATATGTTTTCAACTCCGCTGAAACAATGCAGAAAAATCAAAGCAGAACCGCCGAGCATCATTGTTAAGCAGCTATGCAGCACCACATCGTCTAAATACGATTTTACTGATGGCTATTGCCTTCTTTGCGATAATGATGTATTATTCTCGTATAATAATATGCAAATAATTGTTTCTGCAAGATATATCGTTAGTGGTTTTATAATATAGCCGATAACCCTCGTAACTTAAGTTCTGAGAGGTTCAACCGTAATGCTTGCAGCGACAGCTTTTCGTTATAGGCGCAATTACCCTTAGCTGATCAGGAGGTGAACCATGAACGCATTTACCACAAAAAACTTAATCATAAGACCGTCTCTCCCTTCGGATATAGAGCTTTTCTATAAGTGGGAGCTTGACCCCGCGGTAACGGAATATTTCAGCATCAGGGATGAACAGAGCATCCTGGATGTTATCGCTAAATTTGATGCGGACAATGAAGACCCGACAGCCGAGCAGTTCACAATCACATTGAAGGATACGGACGAACCTATCGGAAGAATTGTCCTTGCCGACATAATTCACGGTTGGAAAGGTGAGCTTTGGAGGATATACATAGGCGACACTAAGCTCAGAGGAAAAGGTTACGGTTTCGAAGCGATGCTCGCTATTATGAAACACTGCTTTGAGGATTTAGAACTCGAGCGTCTTTATCTCGACCACTATACCGGAAACCCGGCATCGAAACTCTATCTCTCGCTCGGTTTCAAGTACGAGGGAATCCTCCGAAAGAACTGTCGCAAAAACGGCAAGCTCTACGATGTTCACCTCATGTCGATGCTTCGCGAGGAATATGAAAATCTCTATAAAAAATAGTCATTTGCAAAAAAACACATTTTTCCGGCGAGAAATGCGATTTTTCAGGGTTTTTGTAGGAAAAATATGTGAAATTAATAAAAAGCTGCGTTGAGTTTTTAACGCAGCTTTAGTTTTTCGTTTTAAGACGAAACGCCCATGCAGGCTTATAGGACAAAACCGCTGCGACATTTAAATTTCAACATGCACAGCGGTTCTTATCAACACGTTTTGTCCTATAACCCCCCTTACAATCGGGGATTCCGTTTTTTGCTATATCAAGCAAATATTTTACAGGTCTGCCTTCCATAAGTCGTGAAGCGTGCAGTATTCATATACGGCTACCGGCTTTTCGCCATCCGCCACTAAGAACTCGGCCTCAGGCTTGTCTGTCCATTTCATCCATTTAACTTGAAGAGATCTGTCCGTTTCGAGAAGAATGCTCGCAATATAATGTTCTTCTATCATTGGATGCTCTACGCTTCCCACCTTAACCGACACCTTGTTTCCGGAGACTTCCGCAACAGGGACATGCTTTTCGCCCGCAGCGTCAAAGGTGTTAGGAACGAGGAGTTCCATTTCCTGTCCGCAGCAGATTGTCGGAACCGGCGTGTTATGCGCCATGATAATTATTTTTCCGCATACATTACATCTGTACATTTGTAACATCTTATTTCCTCCTTTTAGATTCGTTAAACCGAATTAAATATTACTGTCATTTTGTCGTCATTTTTTAAGGCAGTCCGGTCGCACTGCAATCAATTCACGACCTTTCGCCACACAATTATTATACCACCCCGGCCGACTTATAAACAAGTTCTTATCAAAATACACGCACCGGCGATTAGCTGCGGACGGGAGGCGGGGTTTTTTCTGATTTCTTCAACAGATTATTTGTACATGATTCAGCAGTTACTTTTAATTCAGTGTTATAATCTTTTGTTATTTAATTCAGGTTTTGGTTTTTCTTTCTCGCTATGGGGTTTTCTTTCGGGTTGTGTTTTCGGTACCTTTTGTTTACGCGTTACGACTTCTTATAGCTTATCTTCACGTATTTAGATTTTTCAAAGAAAATTTCTCTTATCCCCTTGCGCTTCAGCCCCTTTCCGATAAAGACGGCTTTGCCCTCGGGCTTTTCGGGCATTGTCCGCAAAGAATAGAGCGTCCCTGCCAAGTCAAACTCAAGGTTTTGTTCGCCTGCTTTGAGGCTTCCCTTAGCTCTTACCATATTGCCGTATTTGCCTCTCAGCGCATCTTCAAGGAAAATAATGAGTTTTTCGGGGCTTTCGATTCCGACTTCAGAAAGTGAAAAGCTCTCGGCTTCATTTTGAATTATGTCATTTTCTCGTTCTTTCGATGCTTCAGGCGACAAACTGCCCGAGAAACTCTCTCCGTCGGGCATGAGGAGAAGCTCCTGCCACCAGTCATCATTTTTCGTCGAATAATGCTCGGTTTCAATTACGGCATCGGGGTTGAGAGCCTTTAGCCGCTCATGGATGTTTCCCCGTTCTTCATCGTTCATATCCTCCGTCTTTGAAACAATCAGCCGTTTCGCATTTTTTGCTTGATTATCAAATATATCCCTGTATTCTCTTCTATGGAACGGGAAATTTTTCCCGTCAATAATCGTAATCGCGGAAGCTATCTTTATTCTCTCATATTCGATTTTTTTAAGGTTATCCAAAAGGTCTCTCAGCCGTGCCACTCCTGTCGGTTCTATTACCAAATATTCGGGGTCCACCGTGTTGGCTATAGTTAAAACGGAGGATGCAAAATCACCCTTTGCCGAGCAACAAATGCATCCTTCCGTCATTTCCCAGATATTGACTTTTTTGTCATTTTCGAGCCTGCCTTCGCTTACGTCGTCTGTGTTTTCCGAAACAGTATTCTCATCAAAAGATTTTCTGAGACGTTCTCCGTCCAGCCCTACTTCACCGTATTCGTTTTCGAATATGGCTATTTCCTTTCCGGTTTTTTGCGCGAGCAACTTGATAAAAGTAGTCTTACCGGCTCCGAGAAACCCTGAAATTATCAGGATTTTCATTATCTAATCTTTAGTCCTCTATTTTGACAACAGGTTTGATTAAATCCGCAGGCTTGTCTTTCATGAGGAAAAGAGCTTCTTCGACATAGTCCCAACCCTCGAATACGTGAGTGCTGAGAGGCGCCAAGTCAAGTCTGCCGCTCACCACGAGCGAGGAGAGTTTTTCCATTCTGAGTCTGCCGCCCGGCATAAGTCCGCCGTTAATCTGCTTATGCCCCATTCCTACTCCCCAGTCTACGCGAGGAATGCTAATCGTTTCGCCTGAACCGAGATAGTTTACGTTGCCTATCTTGCCGCCCGGCTTGAGGCACTTAACCGCTTCTGCGAAGGTATCAACTCCGCCGCCGGCGATTACTACTTTATCTACGCCTTTGCCGCCGGTCATTTCAAGTACCTGTTCGTCAATCGGGCCGTTCTTGTAACTAATTATGTCTGTTGCTCCATAGCCTTTTGCCGCCTCAACGCAGACAGGCCTTGTTCCTACGGCAAGTATTCTTGACGCTCCGCGGAGATTCGCTCCTGCAACCGACATGAGACCCACAGGGCCTATACCGATTACGAGCACGCTGTCTCCGAACTGAACATCCGCGAGCTCCACTCCGTGAAAGCCTGTAGGAACCATATCCGAAAGCATGCATGCATCAACGGTGTTTATACTGTCCGGCAACAAAGCGAGGTTGCCGTCCGCGTCATTCACATGGAAAAACTCGGAAAAGACCCCGTCCTTGAAGTTTGAGAACTTCCATCCTGCAAGCATTCCGCCCGAATGCATAGAGTAACCCGCCTGTGCTTCGAGTGAGTTCCAGTCCGGTGTTATAGCCGGAACGAGGACTCTGTCTCCGGGTTTGAAGTCTTTTACCAAAGAGCCTACTTCAACTACTTCGGCACAGCCTTCATGTCCGAGAATCATATTGTGTCGCTCACCGATCGCACCTTCCCACAGGGTGTGAACGTCCGATGTACAGATTGCAATCGCGAGCGGTTTACAAATCGCGTCCAAAGGGCCGCATGCCGGTCGCTCTTTTTCAATCCATCCGGATTCACCGATTTTTAGCATCGCATAACCTTTCATAAATTTTCCTCCTATAATAAAAAAACTACAAGGGTTTATTGCCATCATTGTACTTCATTTCGCCCGTGAAGTCCATTTCTTTTTTCAGCACATTGGATAAATACGCGTCGCATGAATACGTCCGAAAACGGCTCTTGCCTTTGGATAAATGTCGAAAACTCCCCATATCGCAAAAAACAAAACCGCCATACCCTTTTATTTCTCAAGGATTTTAGCGGTTTGTTAACTTCTTGTCATATTAAGATATGGGAAATGCTGTTGATTCTGCACATATTCTGAGGAACGCCTTACATCTTCCCGTTTATACATTTAGTGCATAAATCATAATTTCATGTCTCCGGGTTTTATCCAGCCCAATTTTTCTTCGATTCGGCAGAAGAAAACCGAAAGTATCGCCGGAAGAATGAAAGAAATCAGTATTAAGCCCGCCCAGTCAAAGCCGGTAATTGCGGCCCTTGTCCCTGCTGCAATATCATCTACCCAGCCCGTGTACACGCCCAGTTGTCCTACGAGTCCACATGTTCCCATGCCCGAAGATACGGCGGGGCCGTTCATCTCCAGTTTGAAAAGACATGTCGCAATCGGGCCGGTTATAGCCGAAGCCAATGTCGGAGCTATCCATATCTTGGGGTTCTTAATTATGTTCGGCATCTGCAGCATTGAAGTTCCGATTCCCTGAGAAACCAAACCTCCTACGCCGTTCTCCTTAAAAGACATGGTTGCGAAGCCTACCATCTGCGCGCAGCAGCCCGCTACCGCCGCGCCGCCTGCAAGTCCTGTAAGACCGAGCGCCGCACATATCGCCGCGGAAGAAATCGGAAGCGTGAGCGCCACACCGACGATGACTGAAACCAAGATTCCCATGAGGAAAGGTCTAAGCTCAGTACTCCACATTATGAGGTCTCCGACGTAAGCTGCGGCAGTACCTATAGGTTCGGCGATGAGCTTCGCGAGTCCGATTCCGACGAGTATCGTAACTATCGGTGTAACCAAAATATCGACTTTCGTCTCTTTGGAAACCAGCTTACCGAACTCCGCCGCAACAATGGCTGTGGCGAGTACCGCAAGCGGGCCGCCCGCACCGCCCATCATATTGGTGGCATAGCCTACCGGTATCAATGAAAAAAGCACGAGCGGCGATGCTTTCAGTGCGTAACCTATCGCCGCCGCCATTGCGGGGCCGACCATCATCGATGCGAACGCACCTATCGTCATGCTTATGCTTCCGTCGGCACTCACATAAATCGGTTCAATCAGGAACTTTATATGAAGCTGACTGCCGATTGTGTTTAATATAGTTCCGATCAGTAGTGTGCAAAAAAGCCCCTGAGCCATTGCGCCGAGTGCGTCAATGCCGTATCTCTTTGCAGAGATTTCTATGTCCTTCTCTTTTAGCTTGGTTTTAAGTTTTCCCATTTTTTCCTCCCTGAACTCAATTCCTCAAAATCCAAGAAACCTTTCTCGAATGTTCTTACATTTATGATGCGGTTTGTTCTTGACATGTGTCAAGACATCTATCAAGCCTATTATATGCGCACCCTGTATTTATGTCAATAATTGATATTTTCTTGACATGTGTCTTGACAGATTATAGAATTATGCTATCAGAAAAAGCAAAAAGACAAACAAATAGAAAAAATGATGCGTATAATCAGGGACGCAGATAAAAACAGATATACGGACAATGTTTTTTGCATAGTTAGATGAAGCATACCGACTGATAATACGAAAATATATACCGAGAAGGAGTAAGCGAAATGAAAGCTTCAGAAAGAAGAGAAAAAATACTTATAGAACTTAAAAACATCGACGAGCCGCTCAGCGCATCTGTGCTTGCAGCTAAATATAACGTGAGCCGCCAGGTCATAGTCGGCGACGTAGCTCTTTTAAGAGCTTCCGGCGAGGAAATCGCTGCAACTCCGCGCGGGTACATTGCGGCAACTGCAGAAACAGATGATAAACTAATGAGAATCGCCTGCATACATTCTGACAGCGATATGCAGAAAGAGCTTAATATATGTGTGGACTTCGGCTGCAGCGTCCTCGACGTAATAGTCGAGCATCCGATTTACGGTGAGCTGACCGGACAGTTGCAGCTTAACTCAAGGTATGACGTCGACCAGTTCATGAACTTAGTAAAAGATACCGAGGCGAAGGCTCTGTCCGAGCTTACCTCGGGTGTTCACCTTCATACCTTAAGGTGCCCGAGCAAAGAAGCTTATTTAAGAGTAGTTGACGCATTAAAAAAAGAGGGCATACTCTATAATGAGTAGCGCCTCTTATAAACTCGTTCAGATTGATTATTAGACTCTATAATAAATGCTGAGGTAGTTTTACCTACCCCGTTGACGTATAGCCGATTGTTATTCCGGTTTCTGACACGGGAAGAGGAAAGACGGAAATTTAATGTCGGCTAAATCCGTGTACTCATTTATTTTTTTGAGATCGGCATCATATATTGACATCAACATTGTGGAATAATTTTCTTCGATAATCGAAACCAATTTTTCGTCCTTGAATGCCGCATAATATGCGTTACTTTTATTACCGTAAAAGTATTCCCTTTCGATGATTATATAGCCCTCATATTCTCCCATCATTAAAGTAGGGCAAACACCCCATTCTGTAGTTATCTTGCCGTCGGGGCATAATTCATGGATTTTCGAAAAGTCCTCAACTTCAATGATTTGGTCGTTTTTGAAATCACAGGCTATCATATAGTCATCACCTAAAAGATAGACCTTGCCGTCAACACATAAAGGATTTCTTGGCGAAGAACCAACAAATATCGCCCCCGCTTCATATTTTTCGGGAATGCTGATTGCTTTCCACTCGACCTTATTCACATCATTCAACGGATAGCTCGCAACAATCAAATCCAAAAAGAGTTTCTTTTCAATGTATTCGTATGCATAATAGCCAACCGTCACCTGATTGTCCTCTACGTATATGAATCTCGGTTCTCCATGAGATGTTTTGGTTCCCAAGACATCATGCGGCGGTTCTCCGGGCAGCGCGTATCTCTTTCCTTCAATGCCGTCAAACGGGTCCCTGAACTCATTTCGTTCATAGCTGACAAGATATGCACCCACAGTCCATTCATACTTTTCTTCGTCACCGAATACCTGACCTCCGTCTATGACTTCCACGTCATCCGAAAATTTCACATTCGCATAGAATTCCGTGTTTTTCATTTCAGTCCAACATACGGTTTTTTCGCCTTCCCAGAAAACGCGATTCCAAAACCCACCATTTTTTCTTTTTCATATGTAAGAAAAGGCTCTCCTTCTATGAACTCATGTTTCTTCACATCCCAAGTATAATATGTCGCCTGACCTGTTGCTTTATCCCCCGATTCAATCAGCAGCATAGGTATCTGCCCATCAAGCACTTTTATTCAATTACTGCATGAGCTCACGGATATCGCCATAAGTGTGATAGCTAATACTGATACAATCCCTTTTTTAATCTTCCCCATTCTCAAAACACCCCTCTCTTAAATAAAAACATCTGCGATTTTAACCGAACATAAATATTCGGTTTATATTTTCATAGTGTCCCTTTGACAATATTTTGTCAAGTTATTCCTATTGCTGATATATCTCTCTGCTCATTGCATTGCATATTACGGGCTATTCCATCCAAAGCCATGCTATTTTTTCTTCGGAACGCTTTAGTCCTAATTTTTTCTGAAGTTCAAGCGATGCGGTGTTCCAATCGAAGACCTGCCCGTAAGGAAGTCTGCCTTCTTTTAGATGCGTGTTTATTATGTGCGCTTCAAGCTGCTGAGCGTAACCTCTCCCTCTGTATTTCTCGAATATATGAAGCATGCCGAGAGAGCCTTCCTGGTGCATGCCCGCATAGCCTGCTAATTCGCCGTTTATGTAACCGCCGACAAAGTGAGGGTCGGCGAAGTTTCTTTTCAGGACATCTTCGTCGACATTGCGGTATGTGGCAGCTATCTTTTCGTAGTCTTCGGGGTCGGGATGTCTGATTTCAAGCTCCGCTTCCGTTTCTATAGGTTCTTTTCCGTCATACATAAGTTGATAGCAATTTTCTATCCCCGTGTAGCCCGTCTTTTTTATTACGTGTTCAATCAGCTCATCTCCGCGAGGAAGGAGCATCGGATAGTCTTCATAGTTTTCGCCTGTCGGAATTATCTTGTCGAGAATCTCATCGAGTTCATCGAAATTATGTGACGCTATATAATACAGGTTCCATTCGTTTTCTCTTAGAACAAGGGTATCCTCACTCTCATAAACGATGTGAGAGTTACCTTGTTTCAGTGACTCCCTCATGTCAGCGTAGAGGACTTTATCTTTTACGTTAGTTAAATCAAATTTCGTTTTTTTCATACACGTTACCGCCTTGAACGCAATATTATAAATATCTTATATGCTGTTATCGGCAATATTGCCCTTGTCGTTTCTATTATCAGAACCACTTCTTTTTCTTGCAGATGATGAACCAGATTACCGTTACCGCCGCGCAGACTCCGACGACGAAAGCGTAACCGTACTCCCAAGCGTATTCGGGCATTTTGATATTCATGCCGTACCAGCCTACTATGAGGGTGAGCGGCAGGAATATGGATGTTACTATCGTGAATACTCTCATAAGTTTATTCTGTTCATTTTCCTGCTCGGCATGGTAGGATTCTTTTATTTGAACTACAAACTGCCTGAGGTTCGATGATAGCGAAAGGAGCCTGATTGACAGGTTTTTCATGTTTTCGAAATGTCTTTTCCTGTTCTCCGATATCAGATTGTTGTCGTTATCGCAGATTTCTTCGAGGATGAAGTTCATCTGCTCGTAGAACTTGTTCGCCTTGTGGATTTCGTTTCGGAGAGTCCTTATTTCGTTGGCGATTTCATCGCTGATTCTTATACTCAGTGCATCGTCCAGCGAAAGAAGCTGAGACTCGAGGTCTTCCAGCTTCTCGGTTCCGCCCTTGAAGAGACCCCTAAGGAAAAGGTATAGTGCGGTCTCGTTGTCCTCCGCTTCGGCAAATAATTTCTCCGCTGCGCCGTATGACATTTCATTTTCACATATAAAGAATATGTCTTCGAGGTCTATATATATGAGAATCTGTGCTGAGGAAAAGTCGTTTTTCCCGGCCTCATATACATCGAAGGCGATTATCGTATGGCTGTCGAAACTTTCGTAGGTCTCAATCTGCCCTTCGTTTATGTAGTCTATCACCTCTCTGTCGATATAGTCGCTATAGTCGGATATCTCACGCATGTAAATTACTTTTTGCATTTTAACTACCCTTGCTTTCCGTTTTTACCTTCCGCTTATCGAATGCAGTTTTTTTAGGTCTAAAATCTTTATGGCTCCGCGTTTTATCTCGATTACGCCGTCGTCAACCATCCTGCCCGTAACCCTCGTCACAACTTCTCTCACGGAGTTGATTCTCCTTGCAATTTTCTCTTGAGTAAGCTCCAAAACCATTTTTCCGCTTTCTTCGTGTTCTTCGAGCAAATAATTGGCGATTCTTTGGTCTATCCTCAAGAACAAGGTTTCCTGAATTGTCTGCATTACATCCGAGAATCTTTCGGTCATGGTTTCATAAAGGAATCCCCGCAGGTGAATGTATTCTTCTTTTGCATTGGCGAGATATGTCGACGGCACGATTAAGATATCACAGTCTTTTTCGGCAATCAGCTCGGTTTCGAAGCTTATCTGATTCACTACGCAGGAAGCCGACAGTACTTCAATGCTGTCCTCTTTCAGATGATAGAGGGTCACCTCCTTGCCTTCCTCGGATATGAGAAAGGTTCTGACTTCTCCGCCAAGTACCCTGATAAGCCCGAGACACTCGCTGTCTTTTGAGTGGATAATCTCGCCTTTTTTGTAGGATTTGACATAGCTTGCCGACAAAAGCACTTCTTTTTCGCTGTCAGGCAGCTTGTCCCAGAACGGATATTTCATAAGATAGTCTTTAATTTCGTACTTCATTCGTCTCTCCCTCGCATGTGCAGCTCGACCCTTTTAATAATTGGCATCGAGAGAAATAAAACTTTTCTCTCACTACATGTTTCCCTCATGTTTTTTGCTTTCTCTTATGCTTATGTTATAGCAGAATTTATGCAAAAAAACAAGCCGTCTGCGTTTACCGGGAAATGAGCTGTGAATGAGCTGTGATTGTGCGAACGACTTACCGATTTTTTACTCACAAAAAATAAATGCAGACTGATTTTTAATTCAATCAGCCCGCATTTACTGTATCTGTTAGCTATATGAAGAGGTTGACATTTGATTCTTCGGCTTCTCCGAGGTAGGTGCCCACGCCGCCGATTTCTACTCCGTCTATCAGTTCTTCCTTACGGATTCCCATGACGTCCATACTCATAGAGCATGCGATAATCTTAACTCCGGCGTCCATGGCGTTTTTCATCATGTCTTCGAGTGAGTCGATATTCTTATCGTTCATTATCTTTCTCATCATCATGGTTCCCATGCCGCCCATGTTCATCTTGGAGAGTTTCAGCTTGCGGCTTCCTCTCGGGAGCATCGTGCCGAACATCTTCTCGACTGCATTTTTCTTAACCGGAACCTTAGTGTCTTTTCTCAGTGCCGTAAGTCCCCAGAAAGTGAAGAACATCGTAACAGGTCTTCCCATCGCGAGCGCGCCGTTAGCTATGACGAAGCTCGCGAGAACTTTATCCATGTCGCCGTCGAACACTATGATGGTCTTTCCGTTGTTCTTTTCACATCCTTCTTCGATGTTGCATGCCTTATCTTCGGGGATGACGCCTTTTCTGATACAAGCCACGAAAGTTTTATCCCTACGTTCGTTTGACACGAGGGAGTTTCCGGTTCTCTTGCACCATGAAACTATATCCTTTGCAAAGCCCGGGTCTGTGGAGGTCACCTCAAGGAGGTCCCCCTCTTTCATGTCCCTAATGTTTTTATATACTTCCATTATCGGGCCCGGACACTGAAGTCCGCTGCAGTTTATGCTTATCTTTTTAACTTCACTCTCATTTACTTCTTCATCCGCCGTAAGATTTTCTCCGGGTACCTCCGAGAAAATCTCGGCATCTATGCCTTCGCCGCGAAGCGAACGATAGAATCTGGCTCCGCCCGGATAGATTTTGACTTTTTCAATTCCGTTCTGCTTAAGTATTCTCGCTGCGTTATATGCTCTTACTCCTACCGCGCAGAGTGTGATATATTCTTTGTCCTTATCGAGTTCTCCGACTCTTTCTCTCAGAGTTCCGAGTGGTATATTAAGTGCGCCTTCAATCTCATATGCTTCTAATTCCTCTTTTTCTCTCACGTCGAGGATTATCGCGTTTTCATTGGTTTCAGGCTCGTCCCAATCTGCAATTTTAACGATTCCTCTGAGGACATTCTCTGCCGTAAAGCCCGCCATGTTGACAGGGTCTTTTGCGGAGGAATAAGGAGGAGCATAGGCAAGTTCGAGGTTCTTAAGGTCTCTAATGCTGCCGCCGAGTCTCATTGCCACTCCGATGGTATCTATTCTTTTATCGACTCCGTCCATTCCAACTATCTGTGCGCCGAGTATTTTCTCTCCGTCCACGGTGAAAATCAGCTTCAACACCATAGGGAGTGCGCCCGGGTAGTATCCCGCGTGCGAGTTCTGTGAGATTGTAACGGTTTCATAGTCTATGCCTTTTTTTAGACCTCGTCTTTTCAGCATCTTTTCATTTTGACCTGTCGATGCTGCCGTGAGGTCGAACACCTTCGCAACCGATGAGCCCTGCGTTCCCATATAGACTTCATTAAGTCCGGCTATATTGTCTGCTGCGATTCGTCCCTGTTTGTTGGCAGGCCCGGCAAGAGGTACCATCGTCTTGTCGCCCGAAACGATGTCCGTTACTTCGATAACATCTCCTACCGCATATATCGAGCTGTCCTCGGTTCTCATGTTGTCATCTACGATGATTCCGCCTCTTTCGTTAAGGCTCAGCCCCGCTTCTTTGGCGAGTGCGCTGTTCGGTCTTACTCCTATTGAGAGTATGACGAGTTCCGCCGAAACGCTGTTTCCGCTCTTTAAGTTTATATGTACTCTGTCTCCCTTGTCTTCGAAAGATTCCACTCCGTCCGCAAGTCTTAATTCCACGCCGTTATCTCTGATATTTTCATGTAAGATGGACGCCATTTCAAAGTCGAGCGGTGCCATGACCTGATCAAGAGCCTCTACGAGTGTTACATTGAGCCCCGCCTCGCGAAGATTCTCCGCCATTTCGAGCCCGATGAAGCCTCCTCCTATTACGGCCGCCGTCTTGATTCCGCTTTTGACCATCTTTCTGATTTCATCCGTATCGGGAACAGTCCAAAGGGTGCGAATAAGAGGCGATTTTATCCCGTCAATCGGCGGTTTAAGCGGAGATGAACCTGTCGCTATGACAAGATAGTCATAGTTTTCGCTGTAGGTTTCGCCGTTTGACAGGTTTTTAATCTCGACCGTCTTGTTTTCTCTGTCGATAGCTACAGCCTCGTTCAAAATTCTTACATCGATATTAAATCTTTCTTTGAAGCTCTCCGGGGTCTGCAAAAGAAGCGCATCCCTTTCGCCTATTACATCACTCACGTGATACGGGAGCCCGCAGTTCGCATAGGAAACATAGCCGCCGCGTTCAAGCATTATGATTTCAGCGGTTTCGTCAAGTCTTCTCAGTCTTGCGGCACAGCTCGCTCCGCCTGCCACTCCACCGATGATTACAACTTTCTTTTTCATTTTTTCTCTCCTCATTTAGCTTACTTAAAAAACCTTCTTCATATAGTTCTAATTTAGCTGACTATACTATATGGGTTTTTATTTCTATTGTCTGTGATATTGTCACAGAGAAGCACGAAAAGACATTTTTCATAATTTTGCAGGTAATTACTCGACGAACTTTTTTGAATATGTATGCTTGCTTATAAATATTGACATTTGCTTTCTTTTTTTATACAATTATTTCATATTGTTTTATTTCAGAGATTTGGAGGTATTTATGGAAAATCTAATAAAATTCAATTCAGCCATTAATTCTTTTGTATGGGGGCCTTATATGCTGGTTCTCTTGGTAGGGACAGGTATATATCTCACCTTAAGGCTGGGATTTCCTCAGTTCACGAGGTTCGCTTATACAATGAAAAACACTCTCGGCAAGATTTTCGAGAAAGTTGAGGCAGGTGAAGGCGAGATTACTCCTTTTCAGGCGGTTTCAACCGCACTTGCTTCTACCGTAGGTACCGGTAATATTGCCGGCGTAACGGGAGCTATAGTATTAGGAGGCCCCGGCGCTGTCTTTTGGATGTGGGTTTCAGCTATATTCGGAATGATAACCAAGTTCTCCGAAGTTTTTTTAGCTGTAAAGTATAGAGAGAGAAATGACAAGGGCGATTGGGTCGGAGGGCCTATGTATTACATAAAAAACGGTCTTGGAGCTAATTGGAAATGGCTCGGTATAATTTTCTCGGTTTTGGGAGCCATGGCTGCTTTCGGAATAGGAAATATCGCTCAGATAAATTCCATTGCTTCATCAGTAAACTCAGTTGCAGTGGCTTTTAATCCTGCTGCTAAGAGCAGTGCTTTTATTATCTCTTTGGTTACCGGTGTTATAATTGCCGTTTTGTGCGGTCTTGTACTTCTCGGAGGGCTTAAGAGAATCGGGCAGGTTACCGAAATGCTCGTGCCGTTCATGGCAGCCGTATATATAATCTGCTCTATAATAGTGGTGGTTGTTAATGCATCAAATATCCCTCACGTGTTCTCAATAATTTTTAAGGGAGCTTTTAATCCTGCCGCTGCTGTCGGGGGTGCTGTAGGAATATCCGTTAAGCTTGCTATTACTAAGGGAATCGGGCGCGGTGTGTTCTCCAATGAAGCCGGTTTAGGTTCTGCACCTATCGCTCATGCGGCAACTTCCGAAAGGAATCCTGTTAAGCAGGGACTTTACGGCATATTTGAAGTGTTCATGGATACTATAGTAGTCTGCACGCTCACTGCTCTCGTAGTGCTCAGCTCCGGTGCCGCCGACGGAAGCTACGGCAATAAGGACTTAGCCGGTGCGGTTACCGCAGTCAAGGGTTTTTCTTCCGTTTTCGGCGATAAACTCGGTTCAAGCATTTTGGCTATAGGCCTTTTGCTGTTCGCAACTTCAACAATTCTTGGCTGGGCTCTCTACGGGACAAGATGTATTGAGTTTATTTTAGGAACTAAAGCCATTGTTCCTTATCAGGTTGTTTTCTGTCTGGTTGTTGTCGCAGGTGCGGTAGCTGACCTCGCTCTCGTTTGGGATATTTCGGATACGTTAAACGGGCTCATGGCGATACCTAACCTCATTGCCGTTCTTCTGCTTAGCCCCGTTGTAATAAAGGCCGCAAAAGAACATTTCAGAAATTTGGAGTAGTATCATTAAATGCTTACTTGATTATCGGTTAAAATCTCAAAACCCCGCTCACCTCAACTTTCATTGGGAAACGGGGTTTTGTTTTTGTGAGAAAACAAAATTTTCATGGTTATTCAGTTTCTACTATCGTTTTTCGTCTTTTGAAACGCTATCTTTCCCCGATTCCGAGGCCGAAAGCGTCTCTGACTCTCTTTAGTGTATTTTTGGCTATTTCGTTTGCTCTGTCGGCACCTGAATTAAGAGCCTCTATCAGTTCTTTCGATTGTCTGATTTCGGAATATTTTGCCTGAATCGGCTCAAGGGCATTCACCGTTACTTCTACAAGGTCTTTTTTGAAGTCTCCGTAGCCCTTATCCTCATATTTCGTTTCAAGCTCAGGTATCGGTATTCCCGAAAGTGTACTGTAAATTGAGAGCAGGTTACTGATTCCCGGCTTATTCTCTACATCAAATTTAACGATTCCGTCCGAATCCGTCGTCGCTTTCATTATGGATTTTTTAATCTTATTCGCATCGTCTAAAAGCGATATGCGCGAGTGAATGTTCTCGGCGGACTTTGACATCTTCTGTGTAGGGTCGTCGAGTGCCATTATCCTCGCCCCCGACTTCATAAATCTACCGTCCGGGACTACGAAGGTTTTTTCTCCGTATCTGTGGTTTACTCTGATGGCAAGATCTCTTGTAAGTTCTATGTGCTGTTTCTGGTCGTTGCCGACAGGAACTATATCAGTATCATAGAGGAGTATGTCCGCTGCCATAAGAACGGGGTAAGTCAGAAGCCCCGTGCCTACTGATTCTTTGTTTCCGGCCTTTGACTTGAATTGGGTCATTCTGAAAAGCTCGCCCGTATTGGAGCAGCAGTTAAGTATCCAGCCGAGCTCCGCGTGTCCCGGAACCTGTGATTGTACAAATACGATTGATTTTTTAGGGTCTACTCCTATTGCCATGTAGAGTGCCGCAACGTCAAGTATATGTTCCCTCAGTTCTTTCGGGTCCTGCTGTACCGTAATCGCGTGTTCGTCGACTATGCAGTATATGCATTCGTGGTCTTCCTGAAGCTCCACGAACTGAATGAGTGCTCCGAGATAGTTCCCTAAGTGTATATTGCCCGTGGGCTGTACTCCTGAAAAAACTCTTTTCATTTAATGCTGTACCTCTTCTCTGAATTTTTTTATTATCGCTTTCTCGTTTCTGGACACCGTCATCTGTGATACGCCGAGCTCTTTTGCTATCTCGGCTTGGGAGCGGTTCTCGATGAATCTTCGTCTGAAGATGAATCGATTGGTGTCGGACATCTCTCCGAGCACTTTTGAGATTATTTCCAAAATCTCTATTCTCTCGTATCCCATATCTTCAAATCCGAGAAATTTTTCGAGTGACTTGCTTTCATCCTGCTCATCAACACTTGCTTCAAGCGAATATGTGCCGTAGGCTTTGGCGCCTTCGACCGCTTGAATTATGTCCTCCTGCGAGAAACCTGTCCTCTCGGAAAGTTCCTCGACGTTAGGGCTTCTGCCGAGTTCGAGTTGGAGTGCGTCATCCGCCTCTTTTACTTTTCCGGCAATTTCTTTTAACCTTCTCGGCACCCTAAGGCTCCACTCCTTATCTCTGAAGTGTTTCTTTATCTCTCCTAATATTGTCGGTGTGGCGAATGTCTTAAACTCGTATCCCCTTGCAGGGTCAAATCTTTCAGCTGCATTGACAAGCGCAAGGGCGGCAACCTGATATAGATCATCGTATTCTACGCCCTTACCGAGATATTTTCGTATTAGGATGTCAATCATATAGAGATGGGATTCTACCATCTCGTTGCGCTTTTCGAGATTTGTCATTTTTTAAGTTTAACCAATTTCATCATCCTCTTATCGTCATCCCAGTCTGTCTTAAATTCGTCCATAAGAGTATCTATAAGATTTAAGCCGATTTCTCCTTCGTCCGGACAATCCAGACACCTTTTAGTGAATTTAGGAATCTTGTCCTTAAGCGATGCTTCTATCGTGAATGAAAGTTTGTCTTCATCGATGTCGCAGCAGACGGTGTACTCTCTTGCGTAACCGTCAAGTTTGTGGCAATAGGAAACCATGCAGGCTTCTGTCACCGCTGTTTTGATGTCTTCAATGGCCTCCATGTCGAAGCCTTCATTAGCAGCGATAGAACCTATAGCCAGTCTTACCATTGTCAGATATTCCGGATTGCCCGGAATCGTAATTTTAACTCTCTCCGCCATTACAGTTCCATCTGTTCCTGATCATCCGAGTCTTCCCGCTCTTTTTGCTCTGTTTCCTCAAAATTATCAGGTTCATCTCCTTCTTCGTCTTCTTCTCTTGCTACTTTGCTTATCGCAATAATATCTACATCGTCGCCGACGTTCATTATCTTGACTCCCTGCGTAGCTCTGCCGAGCCTTGATACTTCCTTCGCAGGTACGCGGATTATGATGCCGTCGGAATTTATGAGCATAACATCATCGTCATCGTCTACAACGATTGCTCCGATGAGTTCGCCGGTCTTTTTGAATTTTGCCTTGTCATAGGTGAGAAGTCCCTTGCCGCCGCGAACCTGTATCTTATAGTCTTTTGCTCGCGTACGTTTACCGAAGCCTTTTTTGGTTACAACCATAAGCTCCTGGTCTTTTTCTACGAGCTCCATAGATACGACTTCGTCCGTTTTGTCAAGCTTGATGGCTCTGACTCCGCCGGCTATTCTTCCCATAGGTCTTACATCGTCTTCCGAGAAGCAGATGCATTTTCCCTCACGGGTAACGATTATTACGTTGTTTGAGCCCGTGGTCTGCTTAACTCCGATAAGCTCGTCGCCCTCTTTGAGTTTCATTGCAATCAGTCCGGTCTTGCGGTTCGTAATGAACTCGGTAAGCTCGGTCTTCTTAATGGTTCCCTGCTTGGTTACGGATATCAGATACTGGTTCTCTTTTGATTCATCGAGCCTGATTACCGCGGTTACTCTCTCCGTTGACATGAGGCTTATGAAGTTAACGATAGGTATTCCCTTGGCGGTGCGTGAACCCTCCGGTATCTCGTAGGCTTTTATCATGTGAACTTTGCCGAAGTTCGTAAAGAAAAGAAGCTTATCGTGAGTCGAGCACATTATCATCTGCTTTACGAAGTCGTTTTCACGCGTCGTAATACCGGTTATGCCTTTGCCGCCTCTCTTCTGGGCTCTGTATTTGTCCGCCGGAACCCTCTTCGCATATCCGAGATGCGTGAGTGTGATGCAGATGTCTTCTTCATGGATGAGGTCTTCCTCATCTATTTCGGCATCATCATATTTGATAAGAGATTTTCTCTTGTCTCCCCATTTCTGCTTAATTTCTAAAAGCTCGTCCTTGATAACTCCCATTAAGAGATTGATGTCCGCAAGAAGAGAAGCATAGTAAGCTATCTTCTTCTGAAGCTCTTCGTACTCTGCGGTTATTTTTTCTCTCTCGAGTCCTTGAAGCCTTCTGAGCTGCATGTCGAGAATTGCTTTTGACTGGATTTCGGAGAGTCCGAACCTTTCCATCAGTTTCTGCTGTGCATCGTCATATGAGCTTCTGATTATTCTGATTATTTCATCGATGTTGTCGAGTGCGATAAGATATCCTTCTAAGATATGTGCTCTCGCCTCCGCCTTTCTTTTGTCAAATTCGGTTCTCCTCGTGACAACCTCTCTCTGATGTTTAAGGTATATATCGATTATTTCTCTTATGTTTAATACTTTCGGTCTGCCTTCGTCAATTGCGAGCATTATCATGGAGATGTTTGCCTGCATCTGAGTATGCTTATACAGTCTGTTTAAGATTATCTGAGCATTGGCATCTTTTTTTAACTCTACGACTATCCTCGTACCCTCTCTTGAGGACTCGTCTCTGATATCGGATATGCCGTCGAGCTGTTTATCCTTAACCATTTCGGCTATTTTTTGAACGAGGGTGGCCTTGTTTACCTGATAAGGTATTTCGGTTACGATAATATGCTGTTTGCCTTTGCTTCCCTCTTCGATGGTTGCAACTGCTCTCACTGTTACCCTGCCTTGTCCCGTGCGATACGCTTCTTTGGCGCCCGCGGTGCCGTAAATGATGCCGCCCGTAGGGAAGTCCGGAGCCTTAATTATTTTGATGAGGTCTTCTATGGAGCATTCGGGGTTGTCTATTACCTTGACACATGCATCTATCGTGTCCGTCAGGTTGTGCGGAGGTATGGAGGTAGCCATTCCTACCGCAATACCGTTCGAGCCGTTTATTAAAAGGTTCGGCACTCTTGACGGAAGGACAACGGGTTCCGTTTCTTCTCCGTCATAGTTGGGAACGAAGTCAACTGTATCCTTGTCAATATCTTTCAGCATCTCGAGAGAGAATTGTGTCATTCTCGCTTCGGTATATCTCGATGCGGCGGCGCCGTCTCCGTCGACCGAACCGAAGTTACCGTGTCCGTCAACCATGAGATAGCGCATATTCCATTGCTGTGCAAGCCTTACCATCGCATCGTAAATAGACGAATCACCGTGAGGATGATACTTACCCATTACTTCGCCGACTATACGCGCACTTTTTTTGTGCGGTTGGTTAGGCACGATTCCGAGCTCGTTCATGCCGTACAGGATTCTTCTATGAACGGGTTTAAGCCCGTCTCTCGCATCCGGCAGGGCACGCGAAACGATAACCGACATAGCATAGTCTATGTAGCTTTTTTTCATTTCGTCGTATATTTCATGTTGGATCATCTTTGAATCTTCAAAAAATGTAGTCATTGTCGCCCTCCTTCATTTAAGCGTCTATCGTCGCGTACTGCGCATTGTCTTCGATGAATTTTTTTCTCGGCGGTACTTTATCGCCCATCAGAGTTGTGAAAATTTCATCTGCAGCAGCGCTGTCTTCAAGTGCTATCTGAATGAGGGTTCTGTTCTTGTAGTCCATCGTGGTTTCCCAAAGTTGATGAGCATCCATCTCTCCTAAGCCCTTATATCTCTGAATCTCAAGTTTGCCCGGAAGGTCGGCGATTTCCGCCAATTTATTTTCCTGTTCGTAGTCGGAATATGTATACCATATATCTTTGCCTTTTTTGATTCTGAAAAGAGGCGGCTGAGCCGCATAGATATATCCGCCCTCAACAAGCGGTTTCATATATCTGTAGAAGAACGTCAAAAGCAGCGTCCTGATATGTGCACCGTCTACGTCGGCATCCGTCATGATTATTATCTTGTGATATCTGAGTTTACTTATGTCGAAATCGCTTCCGATACCGCAGCCGAAGGCGGTTATCATATTTTTGATTTCTTCGGAATTAAGTATCTTGTCGAGTCTGGCTTTTTCTACGTTTAAGATTTTACCTCTTAAAGGAAGTATAGCCTGTCTCTTTCTGTCTCTTCCGTCTTTTGCGGAACCGCCTGCGGAGTCTCCTTCGACGAGGAAAATCTCTGATAATTCAGGATTTTTCTCGGAGCAATCGGCAAGCTTGCCCGGAAGCGAATAGCTGTCGAGCGCGCCTTTTCTTCTTGTGAGGTCTCTCGCTTTTCTCGCCGCTTCCCTTGCTCGTGCGGCTCTGATACATTTATCCAATATATTTCTCGCTTGGGTCGGATTCTGCTCTAAGAAGGCCATCAAATTGTCGTTAGTCGATGTTTCTACGAAGCCCCTCACCTCAGGGTTTCCGAGCTTCGCTTTAGTCTGCCCCTCGAATTCCGGTTCTGTGAGCTTGACCGACACTACAGCGGTGAGCCCTTCTCTGACGTCATCTCCGGTAAGCGATTCGTCATTGTCTTTAAGAATTTTCGTCCTCCTGGCATAGTCGTTAAAGGCTCTCGTCAGTGCCGACTTGAAGCCGATAAGGTGGGTTCCGCCGTCCGTAGTATTGATGTTATTTGCGTAACCTAAAATAAGCTCGCTGTAGCTTGTGGTATATTGCATGGCCACTTCGAGCTCGTATTTTTCTCTTATTATTTCAAAATATATTACTTCATCGTGTACGGAATCTTTGTTTTGGTTCTGGTATTTGACCATTTCCCTGATTCCGCCTTCGTAGTGAAATGTTTCGCTTCTCTTGCGGCCCGGTCGTTCATCTTTGAGGCTTATCTTGATACCCTTATTGAGAAACGCCATTTCTCTTAAGCGATGCTGAATTATCTCAAAATCGAAAACTATCGTCTCGAATATATCAGGATCCGGCCAGAATATTGTTCTTGAGCCGCTCTTTCCTCTCGGGGCTTCTCCGACAAATTCAAGCGGAGTGGCGGTCTTTCCCTTTTGGTAGGCTTGACGGTATATATTGCCGTCTCTCTTGATTTCTACGGTCATATTACATGAAAGCGCGTTTACTACCGATGCGCCGACTCCGTGAAGACCTCCGGAAACCTTATATCCCCCGCCCCCGAATTTACCGCCTGCATGGAGCATGGTATGAATTACCTCCACAGCCGGTATTCCTAATTTAGGGTGTTTATCGACCGGCATTCCTCTGCCGTCGTCTTCAACCTTTATGGAATTGTCTTCCTGAATTGTTACGGTGATGTTTTTGCAATAACCCGCCAAGGCTTCATCAATGCTGTTATCCACTATCTCATAGACCAAATGGTGAAGACCTCTCGGCCCGGTGCTTCCGATATACATTCCGGGTCTTTTTCTGACGGCTTCAAGTCCTTCTAAAACCTGTATTTGTTCCGCACCGTATCGGTCGTTTATTTTTTCTTCTAAACTCATCAACTTTCTCCTAAAAATATATCCTTTTTTCAGTATGACTATCCGATAATCATACATGGATTATTCTAACATAAATTTTCGTTTATTTCAACAAAATAATGGCTTTTTATCATTTAATATTAAACATAGCAAAAAACTCGCCCTGAGGCGAGTTTTTAATCTAAAATCACGGGAAATACATAAGATATAACTATCATATATTTTTCTGCTTTTATTATCGACATTCTTTTCTGTATATTTAACTTTTTCAACAAAAATATTTATTGTCTTTTATATATTAATTTTTTCCGATGTTTTTTTTAGTATCTCCCCGTTTTTTATGTGAAATTTTGTCGCTTCCGGAAAGGCATTTGAAAGACTTTCAGGAATCTCGGTAGTTGTTATAAAAAGTTGATTTGACAAAAGAGCTTTAACAAGGAATTCCTGTCTCTCTATATCGAGTTCGCTCATAACATCATCAAGTAGGAGTATAGGGTCTTCGCCGGTTTCTCTCTTTATAATATCTATCTCAGCCAATTTAAGTGAGAGTGCGGCTGTTCTCTGTTGCCCCTGCGAACCGTATTTTCTCGCGTCTATGGAATTCTCGCCCGATATTATCGTGAAATCAAGGTCATCTCTATGCGGCCCTCTTGATGTGTTTCTGTTTTTTATATCATTATCTATGTTTTCGTCGAGTATTTTCTTAAAATTTGTCCTTTGTTGTTTCCTGTCTTCCACGTATTTTATATCAGGAGCATAATCTATTATAAGTTTTTCTTTTTCGTTGGTTATTTTTTTATGAATTTCGGAGCTCGATATTTTTAATTTATCTATAAAGTCTTTTCTCTGATGAATTATATCCGCTCCGTAATTGGCGAGTTTTTCGTTCCACACATCCATCATCATCAAATCTATTGAAATATTCTTTAGATAGGCATTTCTCTCTTGAAGGATTTTTTTGTACGAGTAGAGATTGTTATAATACGACGGTTTTATCTGACATAATTCTTTATCTATAAATTTCCTGCGCTTTTCAGGCTCATCTTTGACAATTTTCATATCCTCCGGAGAAAAAATGACTATATATATATTATCAAGGAGTTCCGATGATTTTCTTAATTTAATTTCATCAACTTTAATGCTCTTTTTTGAGTTGTTGATGAGTATGATTTCAACCGTCTTTTCTCTTTCATCTTTTTCCGCTTCAACATAAATTCTTGAAAAATCGGCATTAAATCTTATCATTTCCACATCCTTGCTCGTTCTAAAGGACTTTCCGATTGATGTCATATATATGGACTCCAAAAGATTGGTCTTCCCCTGAGCATTGGCACCTAAGATAAGATTTACTTTTTTATTAAACTTTAATGAAAGACTTTCGTAGTTACGAAAGTCTTTTAATTCAATATTTTTGATATACATAATTTAATTATTAGTTATTCTTACAGGTAGTACTAAGTATTCAAAACCTGCTCCCTCTATAGGTTTAATCAAACACGGACTTATCGGAGTATTAAAATACATTGATATATTCTCTTCATCTATATTTTTTAGAGCATCTATGAGATATTTACTGTTAAATCCTATTATAAGATTTTTCCCGTCATTTGATATAATAATTTCTTCTTTTACATTTCCTTCTTCCGATCTCGATGTTATTTCTAAAATATTTTCTTTTATATCTAATTTAATAAGATTGTTTTTTCCTACTTTTGCTAAAAGAGAAGCTCTTTCTATAGATTCAAGAAGATCGTTTTTGTTGCAAATTATTTTTATAGCACTTTCCTTAGGAAGAATATCCTCATAATTAACAAATTCTCCTTCAAGAAGTCTCGCTACAACTTTAATATTATCTATCATAAATATTGCTCTTCTGTCCGCCATGTAGAAATCTATATCAGATTTCTCACTTTCCGTTTCTGTTATTATCTTTGCTATTTCATTTAATATTCTTGCAGGAATAATAATATTGTCTTCTTTTCCGTTTATCATAGATTCTCTGGTTACAGCCATTCTGAAACCGTCCAATGATACCATATTGATATTTTTTTCTTTAAGCTCTATAAGAATACCGGTAATAACTCCTCTTGCTTCATCTATAGATGCAGCAAAGGATGTTTTTCTTATCATATCTTTTAATATTTCTTTATCAAAAACTATTTTTTCATTACCTTCTTCTATATTTATTCTCGGAAATTCATCAGCTGAGCTTCCTACAATATTAAATTCAGAGCTTCCGCACCTTATATCAAGATTTCCTGAATTTTCTTCAATAATAACAATACCTGAAGGAAGTTTTCTTATTATATCGGAAAAAAGTTTAGCCTGAACAACTATTTCACCGGCTATAAAGTCACTTACTTCTATTTTTTCTTCGATGGATATATCCAAATCGGATGCGGACATTGTAAGATATCCGTTTTCATCAACTGAAAGCATTATTCCTTTCAAAATAGGTAAGGTAGTTCTTGAGGTAACTGCCTTTGAAACGGTATTCAGTGCTTTTACCAGAGTATTTTGACTACAAGAGAATTTCATTTTATTTCCTCCGTTTTTAATCTTTATATATTAAGTAATATTATTAGTAATATGTCTTGTTGATTCTGTGGATAAGTATTATTAATATTGTTTTTTAAGGAAAAACTGTTATTTTTTTCTTTTGATAAGTTTTAATTTTTATCCCTAAATTTTTAATAACTTAATATTCTCTTATTTCAGAAATAAGTTCATCTATGAATTCTCTGAAATTATCATCAATTTTTATTTGGCCGCTTATTTTTTCACATGCATATCTTACCGTAGTATGATCTCTTCCGCCGAACATATCTCCTATTTTTGGAAGTGAGCTGTCTGTCATTTCTCTTATGAGATACATAGAAACCTGCCGAGGAAATGCTATATTATTGGTTCTTTTTGAGGATTCTATATCGGCAAGCTTTATATTATAGTGTTTACAGATAATTCTTTTTATTTTTTCGGGAGTAATTACTTTTTCATCGTTAATTCTTTTCTCTTTTATTACTTTTTTTGCTACTGCAACGCTCGGTTTTTCATTAAATGTTGTGAAATAGAAGAAAAGTCTGCTGAATGCACCTTCCAATTCTCTTATATTATCTGTAAATCTCTCAGCTATGTAATTTATAGCTTCTCTAAAATCTTCATCTACATCTAAATTAGCATTTTCTGCAAGTTTAAGGAGTATTGCTACCCTTGTTTCATAATCCGCAGGTTGAATATCCGCCATGAGATTCCACATAAATCTGTTTGTGAGTCTATCTTCTATACCGGACAGTTCGTTTGGCGCTCTGTCTGAAGAAAGTATGATTTGTTTATTGTTTTGGAAAAGAGAGTTGAAAGTATTGAAGAATTCTTCTTGAATTTGAACTTTTCCCTCTAAAAATTGTATATCGTCGACTATAAGGACATCAACTTTTCTGTATTTTGATTTAAATTCATTGGTCTTATTATTTTTCAGTGCGATGATAAACTCATTTGTGAAATTTTCGGATGAGGTATAAAGAACCTTCGCTGAAGGGTTGTTTTCTAAAATATATATGCCTATTGCGTGAATCAGATGCGTTTTACCAAGACCCGGCCCGCCGTATATGAAAAGCGGATTGGATGCTATCCCGGGAGATTCCGCAACGGCAAGCGCCGCAGCCTGTGCGAAACTGTTACACGGGCCCACAACAAAATTATCAAATGTATATTTAGGATTAAGATAATGTTCTAAAAGAAGGGTGTTTTTGTTTTTTAGGGATTTTGAAACGGAGGCTTTTGATTTAGTTTTTGATTTAGCGACTTTTTCGTCGGGTTCTTCTTTATTCTCTAAAGGACTTTTTAGGATTACCCTGTACTTAGAACCTAATATTTCTTCAAATGCTTCCTGAAGAAGATTGATATATCTGTTATTTACTATGTCCATGAAAAAATCGAGGTCCATATTGGTATTGATATCCAAGTATATCATATCTAAGTCAACATCTATTTTTTTGATGCTGAGCGGTGTTCTAAACCATGTTTCATAACAAACGGGTGTGGTTTTTTCTTTTATTATTGATAATACTGCTTCCCAAACTGCGTCGTAATTTTTCATAACTATCCAATCTCCTAAATTCACGTAATACCATTATACAAAAAAAGTTATCCACAGGCAAGTGTTAAATATGTGGATAGTTTTTTTGTTTTTTGGTCTTTTTTATTGACATTGCGGGGCTTTTTTAATATAATATCATGGTCTATATGTCAATTGGAATTTAGATTGACAGATTTTACTATTCAGAAAGGAGATTTATACTCATGAAAATGACATTGCAGCCGAAAAAGAGACAGAGAATGAAGGAGCACGGTTTCCGCAAGAGAATGTCCTCAAAAAGCGGCAGAAACGTTCTTAAGAGAAGAAGAGCAAGGGGAAGAAAGAAGCTTATTGCTTAATTTAGTGCTATGCTAAAAAATAATGTTTTAAGAAAGCAACCGGATTTTGATAAAATCTATAAAAACGGTAAGTCAATCGGTGATAAGTATGTTGTATTATTCTATAGAGAGAATGAACTCGGCTATAACAGAACAGGTTTTTTAGCAACAAAAAAAGTCGGAAACAGTGTTTTGAGAAACAGGGCAAGACGTCTCATGAAAGAAAGCTATAGGCATATCAGCGGGAAGCTCCCCGAGGGCTATGATTTTATAATAATAGCAAGAAACACTATAAACGAAAAAAAATGTATGGATGTAGAGAAATCCCTATACTCTGCATTCAAGAGAACCGGACTTATAATGGGAAATATAAAGGAAAAGAAATGAAAAAATTGTTGATTTTAGTAATCAGATTCTATCAGAAGCTGATATCTCCTATGTTTCCGCCGTCATGCCGGTTTTATCCTACCTGTTCCGCGTATTTTATTCAGGCACTTGAAAAATACGGATTCATTAAGGGTAGTTATTTAGGAATTAAACGTATTTTGAGGTGCCACCCGTGGAATCCGGGAGGATATGATCCGGTGCCTTAGGATAATTGGAGGAATTTAATGCGACTATTAGCCACACCGTTAGGTTATCTGCTTACTTGGCTATATCAGCTCGTAGGCAACTACGGCATTACACTCATCATCTTCACATTAGCTATAAAAATTTGTCTGTACCCCGTATATTTCAAATCGATGAAATCAACGATGAAGATGAGCAAGCTGCAGCCTAAGATGCAGGAATTGCAGCAAAAGTATGGCAAGGATAAGGAAGTATATAATCAGAAGATTTCCGAACTCTATAAATCTGAAGGAGCGTCAATGTACGGCGGCTGTCTCCCGATGGTCATTCAGATGTTTATCGTTATGGGTCTTTTTGCGCTTCTCAGAAATCCTATGGCTTATATGGACTCGGAAAACATGTTGTTTGCCATACATGAATCTTTTTTGTGGGTAAGAGACTTATCTCAACCTGATAAGTGGATATTGCCTATCTCAGCCGGTATTGCGACATTTTTGTCGTTTTCAAAAAATACTTCCCCGACGTCAACGGGTGCTGCCGGCAATGCACAACAGGCCAATATGATGAATAAGGTGATGAAGTACTTTTTCCCTGTTATGATTCTTTGGTTTGCCAGAACTTATCCGGCCGGCCTTGCGCTTTACTGGTTTTTAAGCCAATTGGTACAGATATTCTATAACTTAATATTCTCGGCATGGAAGAAAAAGCAGGAAGCTGAGGAAGAAGAGCAAAAGAAAAAGAGAAGAAGGAAATAGCAGGTATAATATTTTTTGGAGGAAAGTAATATTATGGAATTTTCTGAGAAATGGGGCACGGATGTCGATACTGCCGTTCAACTGGCACTTAACGACCTGAAGCTTACCATAGATGAAGTGGATGTTACTGTTCTCGAAGAACCTTCCCGCGGTTTTTTCGGTATAGGTTCTAAGCTTGCTTTAGTAAGAGTAGAAAAAAAGAAACCGGAACAATCCGAAAAGAGAAACGAAACAGTAGAAGAGCTTCCTAAAAAGGATCTTGTAAAAAAAGAGGTTTTTAAAAAGGAAAACCTCAAAAAAGAAAAGACTCCGAGGGAAGCAAAAAAAGAAATAAAAAAAGAACCGGCAAGTAGAGAAGTAAGTAAAGCGGAGGAGATAAAGCCTGCGTTTGTAGAGGAACTTACAGCTTGCGAGGAACATGCCGCACTGACATTCCTGAGAGATGTAGTGCGTGAAATGGGTCTTGATGTAAGCGTTACATGCAAGACGGGAAAAGAAATTATTTACCTTGATATAGAGGGTAAGGATTCGGGCACTATAATAGGTAAGCGCGGACAGACTTTGGACGCTATACAGTATCTGACGAGCCTCGTTGTAAATAAAGGACAGCCTCAATATACAAGAGTAGTTGTTGATGCCGAAAACTATAGAGCGAAGCGTGAAAAAACCCTCGAGGCATTGTCGATGAGACTTGCGAATAAGGTTGCAAGATCCAAGAGACCTGTTAAGCTTGAGCCTATGAACCCTTATGAGAGAAAGGTTATTCATGCGACTCTTCAGAATCATCCTTCGGTTACAACCCGTTCCGAAGGACAGGATCCATACAGAAGGGTTATCATAGAATTAAAATAGTTTTTTAATAACCCGCATATAATGCGGGTTTTTATTTAAGAAAGTTTTTATTATGAGAGAAGATACTATTGCCGCAATTTCAACTGCATACGGAGAGGGGGGAATCGGAATTATTCGAATCTCCGGAGAAAATGCCTTGAATATTGTTTCGGGGCTGTTTAAGCCGACCCTGATTCCGAACATGATGACGTACGGACACATAAGAGACGGCGATGAAATTATCGATGAGGTGATGGTCTGTTACTTCAGAGCACCGAGAAGCTATACTGCGGAAGATGTGGTGGAAATTCACTGCCACGGCTCCGTCGTTTCACTTAGGAAGATACTTGCCCTGGTTCTGAGGCACGGTGCAAGAATAGCCGAGCCGGGTGAGTTTACCGAGAGGGCATTTCTTAACGGAAGGCTCGATTTAACGCAGGCCGAAGCCGTAATAGATCTGATAAAAGCGAAAAGCGATAAGACATTTGAGCTTGCGCTCAACCAGCTAGAAGGCGGTTTCTCGAAAGAAATAAGGAAGATAAGAAAAGAAGTTGAGGATGTCCTCGTTCATCTTGCCGTAAACATCGATTACCCCGATGAAGATATTGAGGTGCTAACATATGAAAAACTCAAAGAATCGCTCGCAGGGATTAAAAAAGAGATAGAGAAGCTCATTGAGACTTCCGACACGGGCAGGATATTAAAAGAGGGGCTCAAGGTTTCGATAATAGGAAAGCCCAATGTCGGGAAATCCTCTCTTATGAACGCGCTTCTCAATGAGGACAGGGCGATAGTCACCGAGATTCCGGGCACAACACGCGATATTATTGAGGAATCGATTAACATAAGAAAAATACCGGTAACCTTAATTGACACAGCCGGTATAAGAAAAACCGAAGATATTGTGGAAAAAATAGGTATCGAAAAGTCGAAAGAAGCCTTTAACCAAGCGGATCTCGTGATTTTCATGCTCGACTCGAGCAGCCCTCTCGACGATGAAGACCTCGGCATAATGGATATAATCGGCGACAGGTACGCAATCTGTCTTTTGAACAAGACGGATTTAGGAATAGCTGTAAAAAAGGATGATATCAGCTCCATTATTCCTAACTCCGTAATCATAGAAACTGCCGTCTCCGACGGAATCGGGATAGAACTAATCCGCGATGAAATCGAGAATTTGGTTTACGGAGGCAGGGCCAAACAGGAGGAGAGCCTTATAGTGACCAATGTGAGACACAAGGCCCTTCTTGAAGAAGCACTCAGGTCGGTTGATGATGCTCTCAAGATGGCCAAAAGCCTTGAGCCGCTTGAGCTTTTGGAAATAGATGTAAACAATGCATACGCTTCGCTCGGAAGAATTATAGGAGATGAAGTTGAGGAAGACATATTAAATGAGGTGTTCAGACGCTTCTGCCTCGGGAAGTAGCATATGTAATCGCGGCTTTTTTATGTAGGTAGTGTTCGCGGCTTACTGCCACCCGACTAAGTCCTCGCTTCAGGCAATTGCTTTTGCTCACTCGTGTGAAATAATGTCCTCTCAAGAACTCGGGCTTCGCCCTCAAACACTTTAGAGGACGGGATTATTTCATCACTCGCTTCGCAGGCAATTGCGACTTCGCTGCGAAAGCGTCGGTTGACAGTAAGCCGCGAGCCCAAGTCAACATATAATAATTTAAGATACGGATACGAGTATGGAAAAAGAAGAAAGAATTATATTAGGTAAATATGATGTCATAGTTGTAGGAGCGGGTCACGCAGGATGCGAGGCGGCTTTAGCATGTGCGAGAATGGGTAAATCGACGCTCTTGCTCAGTATGAATCTTGAGTCTATCGCTATGATGCCTTGCAATCCTTCAATCGGGGGAACAGGCAAAGGGCATCTCGTAAGAGAAATAGATGCGCTTGGCGGAGAAATGGGAATAAATATCGACAAATCCTTCATTCAGGTCAAGATGCTTAATACTGCCAAAGGGCCGGCGGTGCATTCTCTTCGTGCCCAGGCGGATAAGAATAAATATCATATAGAGATGAAAAAGACACTCGAAAGCACTGCCAACTTGGATATCAGGCAGGCGGAGGTTACGGATATTATCGTGGAAGATGATATTGTCAAGGGAGTTATGACTAAGACGCTGACAATATATCTTGCTGAAACGGTAATATTAGCGACAGGAACTTTCCTTAGAGGCAAAATATTCATAGGTTCCGCGGCATATTACAGCGGGCCTAACGGCCTTGCCCCTTCCATGGAACTTGCGGAGAACCTTAAAAAAAGGGGAATGGACATCAGACGTTTTAAGACGGGAACACCGGCAAGGTGTCTAAAGAGCAGTCTTGACCTTGAAAGGATGATTGAGCAGCCGGGTGATGATGAGGTTGTTCCTTTTTCGTTCCTGCATGACGAGATAGGTGAGAACAGCGGGCTTTGCTGGCTTACATATACGAATGAGGAAACCCATAGGGTTATCAGAGAGAACTTTCACCGTTCCGCCCTTTTCGGAGGACAGATAGAGGGTATTGGAGCGAGATATTGCCCGTCTATAGAAGATAAGGTAAACAGGTTCGCTGACAAGGAGAGACATCAGCTTTTCGTAGAGCCGGAGGGTCTTGATACCGATGAAATGTATATACAGGGTATGTCTTCATCGCTTCCCGAAGACGTTCAGGACAGATTTTATCGCACTATTCCCGGACTTGAAAACATTAAAATTACAAGACCGGCATATGCTATAGAATATGACACCATAGACCCGCACGAGCTTAAGCCGAGCCTTGAATACAAACAGATAGAGAATCTTTTTTGCGCAGGGCAGCTAAACGGTTCCTCGGGATATGAGGAAGCTGCGGCACAGGGGCTGATGGCGGGGATAAACGCCTGCCTTAAGCTTGACGGCAAGGAAGCCTTGGTCCTCGGGAGAGATGAGGCGTATATCGGTGTGCTGATTGATGACCTGGTGACTAAGGGCACGAACGAACCGTACAGAATAATGACCTCACGTGCGGAGTATCGTTTGCTTCTCAGGCAGGACAATGCCGACCGAAGACTTACGAAGAAATCGTATGATATAGGGCTTGCCACAGAAGAAAGGTACAGAAAATACCTTGAAAAGAAAGCGAGAGTGGAAGCGGAGATTGAGCGCCTTAAGAAAAAGACGGTCGGCCCGAAAGATGCGAACGATTTTCTTGAAAGGAACGGCACGGGGCCTCTTGATAAGAGGGAGAGCCTTGCGGAGCTTCTCAAAAGACCGGAGCTCTCATACAGGTGTTTAGCAGAGATAGATGACGATTCAAGGCCTAATCTGAGCTATCACGAAATAACTCAGATTGAGGTTCAGATAAAATACGAGGGTTATATAACCAAGCAGCTCATGCAGATAGAGAGATACAAGAAGCTTGAAGACAAGAAGCTTGATGAAAATATTGACTATAGACGGATAGAGGGGCTTAGGATTGAGGCCGGACAAAAGCTCGATAAAATAAAGCCGATGTCGATTGGTCAGGCATCGAGAATTTCAGGCGTTTCTCCGGCAGACATAAACGTCCTTGTGGTATATTTAGAGAAAAAAAGAAGAGAAAATGATAGAGTTGAATGAAAAATACCATAGATATATGGAGGGCATATTAAGGTTCAACGAAAATATAAACCTGACTGCCATTAAAGAAAAAGATGAGTTTATCATCAAGCACTTTTATGATTCGCTCATGGTTGTCGAATATCCTGAGTATATCCGGGCAGAGAAAATAATAGATGTCGGTACCGGCGCAGGCTTCCCGGGCATTCCTCTTGCGATTTTCTCCCCGGAAAAAGAATTCACGCTAATGGATTCTTTGAATAAGAGAATTAAGATAATTCGCGAGCTTGCTTCCGAGATAGGCATAGACAATGTGATTGCTTTACACGGAAGAGCGGAGGAGCTCGGGCATAATAAAGCGTATAGAGAGAGTTTCGACCTTTGTGTATCAAGGGCTGTTGCGAATCTTACGACACTGTCCGAATACTGTCTCCCGTTTATTAAGCAGGGAGGATTCTTTATGGCATATAAAGGACCCGAGCCGGAGAAAGAACTCGAAGCGGCGAAAAAAGCCATCGGCATTTTAGGCGGAGAGGTTAGCGAGGTGAGATTTGCCGAGCTTTCGGAATACGGAATCTCGCATAATATTGTGATAATAAAAAAGGTGAAAGCTACGCCGGCAAAATACCCGAGAAAATCCGGAACCCCGCTGAAGGAGCCGATAAGGTGAAATAAGGCATACTGTTGAATAATTGATAAAACAATACTCGGAATCCCGCTGAATGAGCCGATAAGATAATGTATAGGACAAAAAGCGACAAATCCGGAACATCCCTGAAATAATTAACACGGCAATATCACTCAAACCCTTGTAATTCAAGGGTTTGTTCTTTGTTTGGAGAGAATTGTTTCACGTGAAACAAAATAAATATTTTTATAGTATTTTTACACGGCATATAGTATAATGGAAGAGTAAAACAATACATTAATTTTACAGGAGAAACAAAAGTGGGAAAAGCAATAGCTATATTCAATCAAAAGGGCGGTGTCGGAAAGACTACGACCAATATAAACCTGGCAGCGTGCCTTGCGATGAAAGGAAAAAAGATACTCGTTTTGGACATTGATCCACAGGGGAACACCACAAGCGGCATCGGTGTCGCTAAGAGGAGCCTTAGAAACACAGTATACAATATTCTCATCGACAAGAAATATGATATTCGAAAGGCTATAATACATACGAACATCGAAAACTTGGACCTCATTCCTGCAAGCGTTGACTTGGCGGGAGCCGAAGTGGAGCTTGTTCAGATTGAGCAAAGGGAAAAGACTTTGAAGCGTGCTTTAGATAAGGTGAAGGATGATTATGATTATATCTTTATAGATTGCCCTCCTTCGCTCGGACTTCTGACGATAAACTCGCTGACGGCAGTCGATTCCGTGTTGATACCGATTCAGTGCGAGTTCTACGCCTTGGAGGGAGTAAGTCAGCTTGTCAGCACGATTGATCTCGTTAAGAGAAGCCTAAATCCGAAACTTGAGATACAGGGTGTAATACTCAGCATGTTTGACGGCAGAACCAATCTTTCGGTGGCGGTCGTGCAAGAGGTAAAGAAGTATTTTGGCAACAAGGTCTATTCTACCGTAATCCCGAGAAACGTAAGGCTTGCAGAGGCGCCGAGCTTCGGTATGCCTATCACTAAATACGACCCTAAGTCCAAGGGGGCGGAAGCATATATGGATTTCGCCAATGAATTTCTTGATTTGGAGGAGAACTGATGGCAAAAGCAAAAAAAGGCGGTCTGGGAAGAGGACTTGACGCATTGTTTGCGGATTCCGTTTCGACCGATGAAAAAAATTCGATTGAGACAAAGATAGAGAACGCTTCAAGCGCCGAGGTTGCCGGGAAACCTGTTTCAGAGGATAGGCCCGGTCATGATTCGGTAATTTATATCAGTGTTCATGACATTAAACCCAACTTGGAGCAGCCGAGAAAGGCTTTTGACGAGGAAAAGATATCGGAGCTTGCAGCGTCCATAAAAGAAAACGGCATAATTCAACCTATAATCGTGAGGAGCTCTAAGAATAAATATGAGATTGTAGCGGGTGAAAGGCGCTGGAGGGCGGCTATCAAAGCCGAGCTTGCGAAAGTCCCGTGCATTATCAAGGAGCTTACAGAGGAGCAGAATATGCTCTTTTCGATTATCGAAAACATGCAGAGAGAAGACCTGAACCCGATTGAAGAAGCTGAAGGAATAAACAGAATGATGTTTACCTTCGGACTGACACAGGAAGAGGTTTCTAAGAGTGTAGGGAAGAGCCGACCTTATATTGGGAACGCCCTCAGGCTGCTTAAGCTGCCGACATATATAAAGGACGCCATGGTCGAAGGCAAGATCACCATGGGACACGGCAGATGCCTGATAAATGTCACGGATGAAATGAAAAGAAAGGCGATAGCTGAGAAGATAATAAACGAAGGCATCTCCGTAAGAGAGGCTGAGAAGCTCGCTTCCGAAGTGAGCCGAAAACCCTCTAAAGCGCTAAAAAAACCGAAGAACGCAGATCTCATCAAGGTCGAAGAAGAATTGAAGGAATCTCTCGGCACCAAGGTGAACATAGTCGGAAGCGGCAAGAAGGGCAAGATTGAGATAGAGTTCTTCTCGAAAGATGAACTCGAAAGACTGATAGAGATATTAAAAGCGCTGAGTTAGAGAAAAAAGTGCTGAGTTAGAGAAAAAGGTACTGAGTTAGAGAAAAAGGTGCTGAGTTAGAGAAAAAGGTACTGAGTTAGAGAAAACACCCGCTTCGCGTTCAGGCAATACTAAAAGACATACTCACAAAGCTAACCGAAACAGCTCCTGCAAGGCTGTCGGGCTTAGGCAGCCTTTGAAAACACACACAACGCACCACACACAAAACGTGAACGGGCAGCTAATGCAGCCGATATTGAGGATTGTTTCACGTGAAACATTTTATAACATGGTCGAGAATGCTCCTGACATCAGTCGCGAGGTAATCAAAAAGTGTGAAAAATTTAACATCAAACCGTGCTTCCCCCCTTTCGTCGGACTTAAATCTGATGAAAGGGTTTTTTGATGCCCGCGAAATGTGTCGTATATAGTGCCGAGAGGCTTGTATCCACTACATCTTGTGGATGAAAAATATGAGGACTTATGGTATAATATATTATGAATTTTTATATCTGAAATAATTTTATCATAAGGGAAAACAATGGTGAAAAAAGACAGTACAAGCGCAATGATACCGCTACCGATGCTTGAAATAGGCAAAAACGGCAAGGTTGTTTCGGCAAACGAACATATAGGTGAAGTGTTTCTATATGAAGGTATAGAGGGCAGAGATATTTTTGCACTCACCGGCATTAAGGCGGCCGAGCTTTTTGCTGCTGCGGACAATGATGCTCACCCTCTCGTTGAAAGAAATGACAAGGTGTTCAGAATCCTTGCATATCGGAACGAGGCCGATAAAGACAGGCTGGCCCTCATTTTTACCGACATAACGGTTCTTGAAGATTTGAAGGACAGGTACAATAAGGAAAAGCCTTGTGTTGCCAAGGTTGAAATAGACAATTACGACGAACTTATAGAGAGAAAAATAACCGGCTCGGAGGTTGACCTTACCAACACAATAGACAGGATAATCAGGTCATGGTCGGATTCTATGAAGGGTTCGCTTGGAAGAATCAAGTCTAATAAATATATGATTTGGTTCACTCAAGGCGAAGCGGAAAAAGAAAAGTTCCTTAAATTTGATATTCTTGACGAGATTAGAAATTTGGAGACGGATGCGGATTTTCCGGCAAGTCTTTCCATCGGTATAGGTATAGGCGGGAAAACTCTTCGTGAAACGGAAGAATATGCGGATGCGGCACTCGACCTCGCACTCGGAAGGGGCGGAGATCAGGCCGTAGTCAGGAGGATATCCCGCATAGACTACTATGGCGGCAAACTTCAAACTGTCGAGAAGAGCAACAAAGGAAAGTCGAGAATAGTCGGACATGCACTTCAGCAGCTGATAATGCAGTCAAAAAAGATATTCATAATGGGCCACAAAAGTACGGATGTGGATGCTTTCGGAGCAGCGCTCGGTATAACGAGGCTTTGCATGGAGAATGACAAAGAACCTTATATTGTAATAGAGGAGCCCAATGAATCGCTTGAAATAATGCTTGAGCAGGCCAAGGGGAAAGAAATATATAAATTTATTGCTTGTGAAAAGGCGATAGAGCTATGTGACAGGAACAGTCTGGTAATCGTCGTGGACACGCATAGGCCGGATTTGGTTCAGTGTCCGGAGCTTCTTGATATGACAAACAGAATTGTGGTAATAGACCATCATAGGAAAATGGAAAACGCCATTGATAACCCTATGCTGAACTATATGGAAGCGTATGCGTCATCGACATGTGAGCTTGTGACGGAGATTCTTCAGTACATGCTCAAGAAAAAGGTAATGGAGAAGTTGGAAGCGGAGGCTCTTCTTGCCGGCATAACCGTAGATACAAATAATTTTTCCATAAAGGCCGGTGTGAGAACTTTTGAGGCGGCTGCTTGGCTCAGACGCCAGGGAGCAGACCCGACGGAGGTCAAAAGATTCTTTCAGGAGGATATCGATAACCTGATACTAAAATCAAGAGCCCTTGCTCTTGCGGAGATTCTCGGATGCGGAATTGCGATAACCCATTTCCAAGAGATGAGGAGCGATTCTCAGCTCATGTGTGCGCAGATAGCCGACACACTGCTCACCGTCAAGGGCGTAAAGGCATCTTTTGCTATCGGCAGGGATGAAGACAGAAGAACGGTTGTGAGTGCAAGAAGTCTCGGCGATATCAATGTACAGGTAATAATGGAAAAAATGGGCGGAGGCGGTCATCTCACAACAGCTGCCGCACAGGTCAATCTTTCGATAGCGGAAGTGATAAAAATGATAGTAGAAGAAACGGAGGCGATTCTTAAAAAATGAAAGTGATATTATTAAGCGACGTGCATGGATCCGGCAAGGCCGGAGATATAGTTGATGTAAGCGACGGCTACGCAAGAAACATGTTAATACCGAGAAAATTAGCCGTTGAGGCGACCCCTCAGAACGTAAACCGTCTTGAGAGGGAAAAGGCTCAGATTGAAGCCAGGAGAGCGGAAGAAAAAGCAGCCGCTGAGGAACTGAAGAAAAAACTGGAGACGTTGACCATAAGAATCGAAGCCAAGGCGGGTGAAAACGGCAAGGTGTTCGGGTCTATAACCTCTATGGACATTGTGAATGCGGTAAAAACACAGTTTGATATAGAATTGGATAAGAAAAAAATTCAGATGCCTGCACCGATTAAGACGACAGGAGCCGCGTCCGTTGAAGTTAAGCTCTATCCGGAAGTAAGCGGCAAGCTGAATTTAATGATAATTGCCGAATAGGCCAAATAAAATTACGACAGGAGAGAAAGAATATGGAAAGAATACCTCCGCATAGCGAGGAAGCGGAAAGGTCTGCCCTCGGAGCAGTGATGCTTAACAAAGATGTCCTCTATGACGTATTGGAAGAGGTCACGGCGGACGATTTTTATAATGAGAGCCATAAGGAGATTTTTTCTGCTATATGGGAACTCAGCAAAAAAAACAGCGCGGTCGATCTCCTTACGGTAATCGAGGAGCTGAAGAAAAGAAAAGGCCTTGAAGTTGCAGGCGGCAGGGCTTATCTCGCCCAGCTTACAGCTGATGTGCCTTCCACGGTTAATGCGGCGGAATATGCGAAGATTGTAGCCGAAAAGGCGATTCTCAGACGAATGATAAAAGCATCGGAAAGCATAACCGAAAAAGGATATTCCTATGGCACCAATGCAAAAGACATCGTCGAATACGCCGAGAAGGAGATATTTAAGATAGCCCAAAACAGACAAAAGAGCGACTATACAAGCATCAATGAGGTGCTTTTGGAGAATCTCGCAGCCATTGACAGAGCAACAAAAAACAAAGGAAAGCTTCTGGGAACGCCGACAGGCTTTAGGGATTTAGACGAGCTTTTAAACGGACTTCAGAAATCAAACCTTATCATAGTTGCGGCAAGACCGTCAATGGGCAAGACGGCTTTTGCTCTTAATATTGCACAGCAGACAGCCGTAAAAGAAGGCTCCTCAGTCATAGTATTCAGCCTCGAAATGTCAAAGGAGCAGCTCGGGCAAAGACTCCTTGCCTCTCAGGCAAAAGTCGAAACTACGAAGTTACAAAAGGGTAATTTGGAAAAACATGATTGGGAATGCATCAATGTAGCAATCGATGAGATGAGCCGCGCAAAAATCGTAATAGACGATACTCCGGGAATCTCAATCATGGAAATCAAAAATAAATGCAGAAGACTCAAGATGTCAAGCGGCCTCGACCTCATAGTTATCGACTACCTGCAGCTCATGTCGTCTCCGGAGAAATCCGAAAACAGACAGACGGAGATATCGGCGATATCGAGAAATCTCAAAATGCTCGCAAGAGAGATGGATTGTCCTGTAATCGCCCTTTCCCAGCTTTCACGTGCTGTGGATAACAGACCGAACCGTAGGCCTAATTTATCAGACCTCAGGGAGTCGGGTGCCATAGAGCAGGACGCCGACGTTGTAATATTTCTTTATAGGGATGACTATTATACCAAAGAGGAATCGGAGAAACCCGGAATATGCCAAATCAATATAGCGAAGAACAGAACAGGCCCTACAAAAGAAATCGAGTTGACTTGGGTTGCCAGATATACCAAATTCGGTGACAAAGCCATCTTAACAAAGTAAGACAAAAAATGGTGATTGAAAGATGAAATTTCAAATGGGAGCATCAAGAGATTATTTTCTCCTTGATACCGCAATCGAAAATATTTTTATAAATGAATATTTGCCCGTCGCACCCGGAGACTTCGTCAAAGTCTATATTTACATGCTTTTTTTAGCAAAGAACGATATCAAATCCGATTTAGAGGTGACAGCGAAGCATCTTTTGCTGGACGAAAAAAGAATAACGGAAGCACTTGAGTATTGGGTGGAAAAAGGTGTAATAAATAAGCTGTCAGACGGAGAAGAGGACATATACGAGTTCGTAAATCTGAGGGAAAAGATTTACGGTAATTGTATTATGAAAACCGAACCGAAAAAAAAGGATGCGACCGGCGAAGGCTCTTTTGAAGAGGAAAATAAATCTGTCGAAAAAATAGGGGTAGAGGATGTAAAGGAACTTTTAGAATATGCTGAGTCTGTGCTCGGGAAGCCGCTTTCGGCAAAAGAGCTGCGTGAAATAGGCTCCTGGGTGACGGAAATAGGCGCGACAAAGGAACTTGCGACAGGTGTTATCGATTATTGTGCCGAGATGGGAAAATTGAGCGTAAACTACATGGCCAAGGTTCTCATTCAGTGGCATGAAGACGGACTGAAAAGTACGGAGGATATCAATACCAGACTCTCTGAAGTATCCGAAAGGCACGGCGATTACAGAAGAATTCTCAATATGCTCGGGCTCAACCGCAACATAACCGTTCCGGAGAAGAGGCTGGTAGACTGCTGGATGGACGAAATGCATTTTGAGATAAACAAGATAATGGAGGCCTGTGAAAAGGCAAGTTTTACGGCGAATCCCAATCTAAAGTACGTAAACAAAGTTCTCGAAAATTGGAAGCAGGAAGCGGATAATTTAGGCAGGGACGTAAACAGTACGCTTAACGTCAATCCGAGCACGCTCAACAAGTATTATGAACATATAAGGAGAGAAGCCGAAGCGAGCGCGGAGACGAGAAAAGAGGAAGTATACAAAAATAATCCCGAAATTCGTCAAATCGACATAAATCTTCGCAATTTATCCAGTAAAATATCAAGGGGGCTTTTAGGCGGATTGAGCAGACAAAGCATAGAGGAAATAAAAAAGGAAGCAAAGAGGCTTGAACAGGAAAGAGCTATTTTACTTACTGAAAACAATTTCCCTTATGATTATACAGATATTAAGTACCTTTGCAATAAGTGCAATGACACCGGCATAGATGATAGCGGGCAGAGATGCAGTTGTTCCAAGGAAAGAATGGGAGAAGCGAGTCTATGGCAAGATGGCAAGCTGTAATGGAAAGACTTTGGGAGATAGGAGCCCGTATAATAGAAGGATCAGATGAAGTTCTTGATGAGTTCGACGATATATTTAAGGCAGGTGCGGATAACCTCATAGATTTGGGTGCAGCCGTAATAACATTTGCGGATAATATCTGCGACTTTGCGGCATGGATGGCCACCAAAGCAGGCGTGGATTTTTTGAGAAAAGTTCACAATCTGAGGATGGCAGCTGCAAGGGACAGGAAGTATATTATCGGAACAGCGATGTATTTTTTGTTTTCATGCGTAGCAATGATGGGGATGTTCGCTGCGTCGATTGACTATCAGTACTCGTATAACGGCAAGCCCCTCGGTATAGTGCATGAACAAAAAGATGTAATCGAGATAATGGAGCTCGTATCGGAGGAGCTGACTAAGGAGTATGGGCTCAGCATAAATATCGACCCCGAAACGGACATCAAGTTTACACCGATAATCTCATACGGGAAGCCGGTAGACGATGCCAATATGGTTCTAAAAAGGTTCACCTATATGGGTGACGTCAAGACAAAGGCGTATGCATTTACCGTCGACAATCAGATTATCGGAATAATTGAATCGGCAGCGGTAGGAAAAGAAATTGTAGATACGGTAATAAGCAGTTATCTTGATGACAAAAAAGGCAATTACGAATATGTCGGAATAGCTGAAGACGTGCAAATAAATGAAGTTTCAACGAAACTTGCAATGATTAACAGTAAGTCCGCCGTACTTAAGATGTTGGAGGCGGGACGCACCGTTACTGAAGAATATACCGTAAAGCAGGGAGAAACGGTAGATGACCTGTTAAAGCTTTTCGATATGAGCTATAGCGACTTTAGTGACATGAATCCTGACATATATAAGGATACGAAACTTAAAAAGAATGATACCGTTATGGTCAGATATGAGGAACCTATTCTGAATGTTGAAACAGTCGAAATAAAAACCTTTGCGGAAGCCGTTGATTTTGAAACGGAATACAGAAAGAGCGACGACTTCTATGAGGTCGAAAAGTTCACCGTAAGAAACGGTGAAAAGGGCAAACAAAAAGTCACGGCAAGGCTCACCAAAATCAACGGTAAAGTAGTAGCAAGAGAAGACCTCGAAATAGAAATGCTCAGAAAACCTGTCAGCAAGGTGGTGTTAAGAGGAACGAAGGAAGTGCCGCCGAGACAGGGAACGGGAACCTTCATAAGGCCGGTTAACGGAGAGATATACAGCGGCTTCGGAATGAGATGGGGCAGAATGCATCAAGGTATAGATATTCCTGGTTCGATAGGAACGCCGATACGTGCCGCGGACGGCGGTACCGTAACATTTACAGGAACGTATTACAGCTATGGTCTTGCTATAAAAGTTGACCATGGCGGGGGATATGAGACCTTGTATGCTCATTGTTCTAAACTGTATGCAGACGTCGGTGATAAGGTGTTCCAAGGGCAGACAATCGCGGCTGTCGGAAACACAGGTCGTTCCACCGGCCCGCACCTTCATTTTGAGGTAAAAAAGTACGGTTATCATGTAGACCCTGCTGATTATGTATAAGGATTTGTTATGGCAAAGAAAAGGGGAGACGTCTCGAAATTTCAAAAGAAGAGACGAAAACTGAATCGTTCGAAACTTATAATCCTCGCAGTGATCCTGATAGGAGTTGCATATTTTGTCTTTTCCGGTATCAAGATAATACATCTTAATACCGAAAAGGCGAAGGTAGAAGAAAAGAACAGGCAGCTCAAGGAGGAAGTGGAGAACCTTACACAGCAGCTTGAGGCAATAAACTCTCCGGAGTTCATCGAGCGGCTTGCAAGGAAGAACCTCAAACTCGTTAAACAGGGTGAGCTTATGTTCGTGTTACCGAATTTAAGGGGGAATGAAGATTCTGACGAGACAGGCGAAAGTTCCGACAATGAAAAAGATGAAAAAGATTCGCCTGATACCGATAAAAAAGCGGAGTCTCAAGAAAGCGACAAGGACAATTAGGAATAGCCGAAGACAATAATGAAAATGACAAGGAAGACGCCGAAAACCGATAATTAATAGAATCTGTTAAACAAGGAGGGCGTATGGAGCGCCTCAAAATAAAAGAAGCCGTGATTGTAGAAGGCAGGGACGATACCATCAATCTATCACGTGCCGTCGATTGTTTGACGATAGAAACCCACGGCTTCGGGATAAAAGATGAAACCGTCGAACTGATTGAAAAAGCCTACAGAGAAATAGGAATAATTATTTTCACTGACCCCGACTATTCGGGCGAGGAAATCAGGCGAAAGCTGAGCGAAAAATTCCCGGGTGCCTTGCACGCATATATATCGAGAGACGATGCTCTGAAAAAAGGAGACATCGGTATCGAAAACGCATCCCCGGAAGCGATAAGGCATGCGATTATTAAGGCAAGAAGAGGGGTCTTCGGCAGCGAAAAAGACAGCTTGGTGAGCAAAAAAGGCGGCTCGGTGAGCGAAAAAGACAGCTTTGGCAGCGAAAAAGACAACTCGGGCAGCAGTTGTGACAGCAATTCGTTTGTGTTTACCTTGGAAACCGTTGAAAACGCGGGACTTTCGGGAAAAGAGGATTCTAAAAAGCGCAGGGAAATGCTTGGAAGCATTCTCGGTATCGGTTACAGCAATGTTAAATCGTTTCTTAACAAACTGAACAGATTCGGAATCAGCAAAGAGGAGTTTGATGAAGCTTTATCAACCATCAACAATAAAAGAGATAAATAAAAAACATGCTTTCAGATTCACGAAGAGTCTCGGTCAGAATTTTTTGACCGATAAAAACATCATCGAGGACATAGTAAACGCCTCTATGGTCACTGAAGATGACCTCGTTATCGAAATAGGCCCCGGAATCGGCGTAATTACGAGAGAAGCCGCAGCGAAAGCAAAAAAAGTAATAGCTGTAGAGATAGATAAGAACCTTATTCCTATACTTGAAGAAACACTTTACGGTTTAGATAATGTGGAAATCATTCATGCCGATATTCTGAAAACCGATGTAAATGCCCTGATAAAGAAGGAGACGGTTACAGGGAAGGTCAGGATAATCGGGAATCTTCCGTACTATATCACAACTCCGATAATAATGAAGTTGCTTGAAGAAGGGGTCGCGGCCGAGTCTATTACCATAATGGTTCAAAAAGAAGTTGCGGACAGAATCAAAGCGGCTCCGGGGAGCAAGGATTACAGCTCCTTATCGGTATCGGTGCAGTTTTTTTGCAGCGTCTCAGATATAAGAAAGGTGCCGAAAACCGTGTTTATACCTGTGCCTCAGATAGACAGTACTGTGCTTCGGCTCGATATCTATAAAAAAAGGCCTGTTCAAGTTCGGAGTTCGGAACTGTTTTTCGAAGTAGTTAAGGCGGGCTTCGGTCAAAGGAGAAAAACACTGCTCAATTCACTTACAGGAGTCAGGGGGCTTGACAAGGAAACGGCGGGTGTTGCACTTGATGCTGCCGGCATAGACAGGACCAGGAGAGCGGAAACCCTGAGTGTAGCTGAGTTTGCGGTGCTTGCAGATGAAATCTATGAAAGGATGGGAGCAAGAGATGATAATTGAAACGGAAAGGCTTAGGCTCACGCCTTGGACAAGCAGCGAAGAGGATGTTGCAGGACTTTTCGCCTGGGCGAGTCACCCTGAAGTCGGGCCGAATGCGGGCTGGAAGCCTCATGCCGACTTAAATGAATCAAAAAAAATCATAGAGACAATGTTTATGCCCTCGAGAGATTGCTGGGCGATAAGAGAAAAAGAAAGCAACCGGATAATCGGAAACATATCAATATATGAGGACGGTGCGAGAGAGAATGTTAACTCCCTTGAGATGGGCTATGCGCTTGCGAGAGATTGCTGGGGCAAAGGCTATATGACGGAAGCGGCAAGGGGAGTGATGGATTACGCTTTTGCGGAGTACGAGCTTGCGGTCATGGCAATTCGTACCTCAGATGTGAACAGCAGATCTCAGAGAGTCATAGAAAAAAGCGGCTTCAAATATGAAGGAACTCTCCGAAAGGCTTACCACATATATGACGGCACAGACAGGGATAGCAGGATTTATTCGATAACACGTGAAGAATGGGAGGCAATAAGAAACAACCGTTGATGTGAAAGGAAGAAAATTATGTGTAATGAAATCAAAGAAGAAGGTAAGGATTTTGAGAAAGAGCTAAATGAGGCTATACACGCGGCAGACTATGCGATTAAGTGCCTAAACGATGCCGCGGAGCATCTGAGCAATGCAAGGAGCATAGAGACATGCGATACGTGCGGCAACGGCTTGGTTACTACGCTTATTAAGCACGGAGAGATGGACGATGCACAGGATGACATTGAAGAAGCGCAAATCTCGCTTCAGAAGTTAAATAAAGAACTTGCGGATGTGGACAAGGAGATTGAAGTAAATTTCAACATATCCGAGTTTTTGTCGATTACGGACTATTTCTTTCAGGGCTTAATTGTCGATTGGATTGTTCAAGAACGCATTCGCGGTGCGCATGAGCAGATGCGGGAAATAATGGAAAAGGTAGAAATAATCAGGGAAGCTCTGCTTAAGATGCAGGGCGAAATTCCGGTATAGTCTATGATAAATTCAAAAGCCTCGTGATTTTGACTCACAAGGCTTTTTGTGCATGCTGCGGGTTTCCCCCGCAGCTTTTTTATGATATAGCCGGGATCGCTTGCGGCTCAAGTCATGAACGATAGCAGAGCGCTTCATTGAAAGCGGTTACTGCCCTTCAGTTTTTATAACATAGTAGAAACCCTTCGTGTCTTCAGCCATGAGCGGTTCAAACCTGACTCGGAGCGGCGTCACCGGAAATAGGGATTGCGTCACCGCCGAATACGGGCGGCATCCTTAACATTGACTTGAATATGTCCTTATCTCTTGCGAGTATTTCACGAAGCTCACGATAGATTGTCCCGGCATAGAATCTTTTGCCGCTTGCGACTCCGATACAGTCGATGCCGAGTTCTTTGCCGATATATATAGCCCTGAATTCGTGATAAACTTGGGTTACGATTATCATGCGCTTAACTTTGAATATGCTGTTTGCTCGATAAACCGAATCATAGGTGGAGAAGCCGGCGTGATCCAAGAAGAGAACTTCCTTGGGGAGCCCCGCCTCCAGACAATATCTGAACATACAGCCGATTTCGTTATATTCGACCTGTCCGTGATCTCCTGAGAGAAGCAGCCTGTCCACTATACCGTTATTATAGAGGGCTATCGCGACATCGAGCCTGTCTTTGAGCATAGGCGTAGGCGTACCGTCCGAGTAAACACCGCAACCGAGCACAAGGGCACAGTCGGCATTATAATCTTTTAATTCTTCCGCAGCCGAACTTTCGATCAGATTATCCTCCTTTACTATATACCTCAAATCCGAGTAAGTTGAGCTGATGACAAATAAGTTGAGGATAAGCACAAGTAAAATTACGTTCACAATCAAAGAAAGTGGTAAAAGCAGCTTAAATTTAAGTTTTCGAGTCTTGTGCCTAAAGAATATGGCACCGAGTATGCCTCCGATACCGCCACAAAGAAAACTTAACAGAAGCAAAGTTTTTTCGGAGATTCTTCGATGTCCTCGCACAGCACATCTTTTATCGATGCCCATGAGCATGAAGACACTAAAATTCCATAGCACAAATATAATTATTAAAAATTTCATAATTCCTCCAAAATCACGCGGCCGTCTTTTATCTTCACGCCTTCCGCGGCAAGCCTTAAGAGCTGTTCTTCCGGTCCGTCGAAGCAGAAACGCGGTGCCGGGCAGCCTTTGGCATTTACTACTCTATGGCACGGTATGAAGCCGTCGTAAGGGTTTCTGTGAAGGACATTGCCGACCGCCCTCTGCGCACCGGGATGACCGATTAGTGCAGCAATGTCGGAATATGTCGAAACCTTTCCTTCAGGTATTCTCGCCACTTCCTGATAGACCTTGTCGGCGAAGGTTTCAGCACCGATAAAGGAATCTACCATTTCATCGCCTCTGTACGTAGCTCCCATGAAAAAGAAAGGAGCATCTTCGAGTAATTTCTCTATAAAGAAACGATCAGCTTCCCAAATATTAAGGCTTAAAAGTTTTTCTTTGTCTATCCAAGCGAGCTCACCTTCGGCACAAGGCTTTATAGGTATATCCGAATTACTCACAAAGTCCTTCTCTGTTCTCCCGTCATCCAAGATGAACTCAGATGCAGTATAGAGGAACATTTTCTCATCTTCCCATTTATCAGAGTAGAAATAGATAATTGCTCTGGGTTCAAATTTAGTCAAACGGAGTCCGGTTTCCTCGTAGACCTCGCGAACCAGGCACTCGTTTATACTCTCGAAATCCTCTCTTTTACCGCCGACGCCTATCCACTTACCTTCATTCAGGTCATTCTGCTTTTTTGTTCTGTGCAGCATTAGGTATTGACCGTCACGCTCGATGTAGCAAAGGCTTGTGTCAATCATGGCCGGTTTACCGTAATTTTGTTCTGTAGTTTCGAGTAACATTTTTCGAGAAACTTCTCAGTGGAGATAACAGCTCTTTGGTGCGTGCCGCTGCCTATTGAACCGGTCTCATCGAAGGCTTCCATTTCAAAGTCAAACAGCTTGCCGTTCTCCGATATTGAAGAAAGCCTGACCCTGACCGATACCTGAAGTCCCGTTGGAGTAGGTGAGGTATGGTTCACTTTAACGACGGTTCCTACCGAGCTTTTGCCCTCCGGTAGAACCTCTTTGAGATAGTTGAAAGCGGCTTTTTCCATCATTGCTGCCAAATATGGCGTGCCGAAGACAGCGAGCCCTCCGCTTCCGAGAGCCTCTGCAGTGTTATTATCGGAAACCGTTTCTTTTATCTCGTAAATATCACCGATAGTCATTTAATTATCCTTTCAAAAGTTTCGATATCTTCATTTTTATCTACCAACCGTTTAATCAAAAAAATAGCTGGCAATATATAGCTTTGAATACTATTGTTTAACAATTATAGCTCTTTCTCGCGCTCTAATCTGAACAGCACGGATCTTCTAAGGTATTCAAGGTAGCCGTCATCATCACACATTGTTTTGCCGCCCTCATCGGAAAGCTTGGCGACAGGTCTGCCGTTCACATATTGGAGCTTAATTACAATATTGAGAGCAGGTTTGTGCGTATCGTTTGAAACGAAGGTGCCTATGCCGAAGCTGACTATTGCTTTGTCTTTGAAATATTCATATATTTCCTGAGCTCTGTCGAAGTTAAGTCCGTCACTGAATAGAAGTAGCTTGGTCTTAGGGTCCACACCGAATTTTTTGAAATGTGCGATAATCTTATCACCCCATTCAAACGGGTCGCCCGAGTCGTGTCGCACGCCGGTATAGTTATTTACCATACTGCGATTAAAATCTCTTAAGAACAGATCTGTAGTAAGCGTGTCCGAGAGTGCGGTGCCGTTGTCGCCGAGATATTCGTCATACCAGTCCTTCATGGCATAGTGATTCGTGTATGCGAGAGGAATTTTGTCGATTCCCTGATACATCTGGACATATTCGTGCGCATATGTTCCGATAGGCGTCAGGCCGAATTTCTTTGCAAAAAAGACGTTGGAGGTTCCGACCATATTCTTTGTACGCGACGAGAGTTCCCTTATGGCAATTTCTTCAAAATCGCGCGAGAGGCGGCGTCTGCAGCCGAACTCGGCAAATTTGAAAGTATATTTGCCGGAGTTGAAGTCGCGGATTTTTTGCTCGAGACGCTCACAAGCGGACTTTAGCAGCTCGTCGTAGTCATAGGTCATGCGGAAGTAAACCTCGTTGATTATCTCAAGGAGATAAATTTCGAACTGCATCGCCGAGAAAAGAGGGCCTTTTACCGTCACGACCGGCATGTCTCCATCGAGCGAGGTCTTCACATAATCCCTTAGCGGGTGCCAAAGCCTGAGAAATTCGATATAGTCGGGCTTGATGAAACGAATGCTGCCGAGATAGTCCAGCTCTTCCTGAGAAAAACGCAGACTGCAGAGGTGGTCTATCTGTGCATTTATTTCGTCCAGCATCTCATCCGTGAACACAACGCCTTGATTTCTGCACTTAAAATGATATTCTCCCATTAAATTGGTGTGCTTGTGAAAGATGACCTGGTCCATATTGAACTTATAAAGGTCGGTGTCAAGCAAAGAAATAACGATGGGTTCTAATTTCAATTTGTTTCCCTCCTACAGAATATAGTTATTAAATTATCTTCATAAATCGCTTTTGAGTTTTAGCGTCGGTTTCCGTTTTTGTCAAAAGTCTTTTTTAATGCTGCTTCTGTTGCGAAAATTGAAGCAAAAATAGGTATGAAACGATTATATCACAAAAATCGCAAAAAAGTTTCAAAATACATTTACTAAATTATACTCGTGCTGTGCTTATTTGCAAAATTACTTCGGGTACAGCTATTTTAGAAAACCCGCATCGGAAATAGACGGAACCGAAGAGGAAATCTTTTGTGACGATGCGTCGCGCCTTGATATGATGAAGCGAGTTTTCAAAGGACGCATGATTCCGCTTCTGGTAATTTTCTTCGCCGTAATTGTACCGCAAACAATTACGCAGACATTTAACGGCATATCTTTCAGCTATGGCGTAGTGATAGCCTTATATATAATGTTCGCAATATATATAGGTATATTTATTTCATTCGCCGTTTCGTATTGGAAGTATTATAAGTCCATTCATAAGTAAGTATAAAAAGCCCCGAAAAACATAAACAGACAAGTACAAAAAGCCCCGAAAAAACAAACGGGTGAGTGCCAAAAGCACCGAAAAAACTTAAACAGCAAAAAACGCCTTGAAGCGAAGGCAGCTTCAGG
>CAYFQR010000002.1:0-64195 GCA_964345365.1 uncultured Oscillospiraceae bacterium | reverse complement strand
GGCAGACTCTGCAGGGCAGCCATGGAGGAGTATATATATGAGTCCAGAGACCTGATGCTCAAAGGAAACATCAATGACACGGTATTTGTTAACTATATCGGGGAGCCTATGACAAGGCAGGGTCTCTGGAAAGTTCTCAAAGAATACGGCGAGCTGGCGGGATTCGACGTCAGTCTTACTCCTCAGATTATCAGAAACAGCTTCGCTGTCCACATGCTTCAAAACGGTGCTGACCTCAAGTCACTTCAGGAACTCATGGGTCATGAGGACATTGCGGCAACCCAGGCATATTTGGCCGTAACTAAAAACAGGATAAAGGATGTATATGATAAGACTCATCCGAGAGCTTAATAACGGAAAAAACAATAGAGCTTAGATTATAATAAAAAAGTGCTTGTCAAAGCACTTTTTTTTTGTTATAATATCAAAGTTGAGTACGGGCGGTCCTCTGGAGACCTTTTTTACACGGATTGTTAATAGCCGTGTATACCATGAACGCCTTGGAGGGAAGGAGGAAAAATAAATGGATTTAATTAAATCAATAACTCAGGAATACGAAAAAAATGATATCCCTGCTTTTGGTGTGGGCGATACGGTTCGCGTGCACATCAAGATAAAAGAAGGTAACAGAGAGAGAATTCAGATTTTCGAAGGTTTTGTTCTTAAGAGACAGAACGGAGGAATATCCGAAACTTTCACGGTAAGAAAACTCTCCGGCGGCATAGGAGTCGAGAAGACATTCCCGCTTCATTCGCCTAAGATTGACAGGATTGAGGTTGTAAGAGAGGGTCGTGTCAGAAGAGCTAAGCTCAACTACATGCGCAAGAGAACCGGCAAGTCTGCCAGAATCAAGGCAAAGGACAGATAATCCGATAAAGCGAAGACAAAATTAAAAACCAAACCGAACCTCTGCTTCGGCAGGGGTTTTTTGTTGCCAATAATATGATTCTTTGATACAATATAACAATAATGAGTGCATAAATAACCGATGCGGTTTTTTTGTTCGGGTTAGGAAGGCATATTTTAAGAGGAAATTTATGAAAACATTACTTTTGATTTACAATCCCAATTCGGGTACGCGTAAGGCCGCAAAAAATCTATCCACGGTTATTGAAATTTTCAGTAAACACGGTTATATCAGCACATGCCTATCCACATTAAAGCAGGGGGATGCCGTAAGGTATGCGGAGAAGTTTTCCGGGGAATATGATTTGGTTGTCGCTATGGGCGGAGATGGCACTTATAATGAAGTGGTTTCCGGCATGATAAAGGCGGGAAGCAAGGCACGAATAGGCTATATACCTACGGGCTCTACCAATGATTTCGCCACTTCTATGGGCATTCCGAAGGTGATTGAAGACGCCGCAGAGGTAGTTTGCACAGGCGTGACGAGGGCGGTAGATATAGGGCTGTTTAATGACAGGGTGTTCACATATGTTGCAAGCTTCGGGGCGTTCACGAACGTAACTTACGAAACGCCGCAGCCGTTTAAGAATGTGCTCGGACATTTAGCATATATTTTAAGCGGGATGACATCAATTACGGATATCAGACCCATCAAGGTAAGGGTTGAGAGTGAGGGCGCAATATATGAGGATAAGTATTTGTTCGGTGCCGTCTCCAATTCTACTTCCATGGGAGGCGTTTTGAGGATTAAGCCGGATGACGTTGATATGTCCGACGGCAAGTTCGAGATGCTTCTTGTTAAAGTTCCGCATGATTTAATGGAACTCGGCGAAATAGTAAATGCCATAACGCTCCAACAGTATGAACAAAGCGATATGTTTATTTTTGTCGAGGGTTCCAAGTTTAATATTCAAATAGATGAAGATGTGGACTGGTCGCTTGACGGTGAATATCAGAAGGGAAGTTCGGAGATTTTCATTGAGAACAAGATGCATGCGGCGCAGCTGATTGTTCCGAAAAGGTAGGTGAATTATTATTGAAATTTGTGTTATTAAGGCGGCATAATCCGTATAAATCAGCACAGCATAATATAAATGTTCGAGTTATATTGAACATTGATAAAAAAACAGCCAATATATCACAGGTTTTTGGCTGTTTTTAATTGTAATTTTCTACAGTTTTGTTATCATTAAAGATGTAAAATGGCGGAATATTTTTTAGACGTTTTTATATATTTTTTCGGAGGATAAAATGAAAAAAATCGGTATAGTTATGGGGTCTTACAGCGACCTTGAAGTAGCAAAAAAGGCGTGCGCAATTCTTGATGAGCTCGGTGTCGGATACGAGGTTCATGTTTACTCCGCTCACAGGACGCCCGGGGAAGCGGGCAGGTTTTCACAAGGTGCCGAAAAAAACGGTTTCGGCGTCATAATTTGTCTTGCGGGTATGGCGGCTCACTTGGCGGGAGCCGTGGCGGCAAATACCGTTCTTCCGGTAATCGGTGTACCGGTGAAGTCAGCTAATTTGGACGGACTCGACGCATTATTAGCCACGGTGCAGATGCCGACAGGAATACCGGTTGCAACTGTTGCGATAGACGGCGCGGCGAACGCCGCGATTTTGGCGGCGGAGATGCTCGCAATATCCGATGCGGAGCTTGCCGAAAAACTCAAGGCTAAGAGAAAAAAGGACAGTGAAGCGGTACTTAAAAAGAATGCTGAAGTTGAGATAGAGTTTAATAAATAAAACTGAAATCTATCAAATGTTTATATATCAGGAGGAGCAAAATATGGCTATAAAATTGGTTTATACGGGTAAAACTAAAGATGTTTTTGAACTTGAAAACGGCAATTATCTTCTTAAATTTAAGGATGACTGCACAGGAAAGGACGGCGTGTTCGACCCGGGTGAAAACACGGTAGGTCTTACAATAGAGGGTGTGGGCGATGTGAATCTTCGCATGTCGGTATATTTCTTCGAAAAGGTAAATGCCGCGGGCATATTGACTCATTTCGTATCGGCAGACTTAAACAGCACGACCATGGAAGTTCTTCCTGCCAAACCGTTCGGTCACGGTCTTGAGGTTATTTGCAGAAACAGAGCCGTCGGAAGCTTTATCAGAAGATACGGCGAATATATCGAGGAGGGAGCGGTGCTTCCTTCATATGTGGAAACCACTTTTAAGAACGATGAGAAGGGTGACCCTCTCGTAACCAAAGACGCGCTCATTGCTTTAGGTGTTTTATCTGATGAGCAGTATGAGGACATCAAGCTGATGACACAAAAGATTACGAAGATTGTAGCGGATGACCTCGCTGAAAAAGGCCTGGTTCTGTATGATATTAAATTTGAATTCGGATATGATAAGGACGGCAGGGTAATGCTCATAGATGAAATAGCATCCGGAAATATGAGGGTATACAAGGACGGAAGCTATATAGAGCCTATGACATTGTCTGAGCTGTTTTTTAAGTAGCTTAAGTAATAAGGCGGATAGCTCCTTGTCGAATGTAAGGTGTAACAGCTGCAAACGCTGCTGTTATATGGAATTATATCGCCGTGTGATTGTCTTGATTTTACAAGTTCGGCAAAATAACAGATGACTGAAATATATTATAGCAGAAAGGAAAAGCTTGATGGGTGGATTTTTCGGAGTAGTATCCAAGTATGATGCTCTTTCCGATGTGTTTTTCGGGGTGGACTATCATTCGCATCTTGGAACGAGAAGGGGAGGCTTGGCGGCTTATGACCCTGAAATAGGGCTTCAGAGGGAGATTCATAATATTGAGAACTCTCCTTTCAGAACGAAGTTTGAGAATATTTTTAATGAGATGCGCGGCACCTCGGTTATCGGCTGCATAAGCGATTCAGACCCTCAGCCTCTTTTAATAAGGTCGAGGTTCGGGACTTATGCCATATGCACTGTCGGACTTATCAGGAATGAAAAAAATCTTATTGACGAATATCTTTCGGGTAACTCGGGTCACTTCAGTGCGATGACAGGCGGTAAGGTGAATACTACGGAGCTTGTAGCGGCAATAATCAACCGCAAAGAAAAAATTGTCGAAGGAATCGAGTACGTTCAGGAGCTTGTTGACGGCACGATGTCGATTTTAATAATGCTCGACGACGGCAGACTGATCGCTTCAAGAGACAAACTGGGCAGATTGCCGGTTTCAATAGGAAGAAGTCAGTGCGGGTATTGTGTTTCGCTGGAATCTTTTGCATATACAAAGTTGGGATATGAGGATGTGAGAGACTTAGGCCCCGGAGAAATCGTCGAGATAAGTGCGGATGAACTGAAGGTACTGAAAGAACCGGGGGATGAAATGAGAATATGCGCATTTCTCTGGTCTTATTACGGTTATCCGAATTCCAATTATGAAGGAATCAATGTCGAGCAGATGCGCTACAGGAACGGCGAAATCATGGCACGTTATGACATAGAGAGCGGTTTAGCTCCAAGACTTGATAATGTTTGCGGGGTTCCGGATTCGGGGACACCTCATGCAATCGGTTACTCGAATGAGACCGGAATCAAGTTTTCAAGGCCGTTCATCAAATATACTCCTACATGGCCGAGAAGCTTCATGCCGGCAAATCAGAGCGAGAGGAACAAGATTGCGAGAATGAAGTTGATACCTGTTCCGGAGCTCATAAAAGGCAAAAAACTTATGTTTGTGGATGATTCGATAGTCCGCGGAACTCAGTTGAAAGAAACCGTTGATTTTTTGTATATGAACGGCGCCGATGAGGTACACATGCGTTCTGCCTGCCCGCCTATAATGTACGTATGTAAGTTTCTCAATTTTTCAGCCTCAAAAAACGAGACGGAGCTTCTGTCGAGGAGAATAATAATCGAACTTGAGGGCGAGGAGGGGCTTGGGCACATAGACGAATACTCCGATTCAAAGACGGAGCGCGGCAAGAATCTGAGAAAGGCAATCTGTGAGCGTTTTAATTTCGACTCGATTGAATTTCAGACGCTTGAGGGTGTAACAGAAGCCATCGGTATTGACAAGTGCAAGCTGTGCACATATTGCTGGAGCGGAAAGGAATAGAAATGAACAAAAAATCTCAATCTGAAAGCTATGCATTATCGGGTGTGGATATAACCGCAGGCTATGAGGCGGTGGAGCTTATGAAGAAGCATATTGCGAGGACTATGCTCGGCGGGCGCAGCGCGGACATAGGAGGATTCGGCGGCTTGTTTGAGCTTGATATGACCGGCATGACAAGACCTGTTCTCGTTTCCGGAACGGACGGTGTAGGGACGAAACTGAAACTCGCATTTCTCATGGATAAGCATGACACGGTCGGAATCGACTGTGTGGCAATGTGCGTTAACGATATAATATGCTGCGGCGCCAAGCCTCTGTTTTTCCTTGACTATATCGCATGCGGCAAGAATTATCCTGAAAAGATTGCAGAGATAGTTTCCGGTGTTGCGGAGGGCTGCGTTCAATCGGGATGTGAGCTTATCGGCGGTGAGACCGCCGAGATGCCGGGCTTTTATCCTGTAGACGAATATGACTTAGCCGGTTTTTCGGTAGGTGCGGTTGATAAGAGCAAGTTATTAAATAATTCCGAGATAAAGGAGGGCGATGTGATTATAGCGCTCCCTTCGTCGGGAGTTCATTCAAACGGCTTCTCGCTTGTACGAAAGGTCTTTGATATCGAAAACCGCGATTTAAGTAAGCCGGTAGCGGAGCTTGGCGGAAAGTCGCTCGGTGAGACATTGCTTACACCGACTGTCATCTATGTCAAACCTATGCTAAAGCTTATAGAGTCTCTTACGGTTAAGGCGGTTTCTCACATAACGGGCGGCGGCTTCTATGAGAATATCCCTCGTTCAATCCCTGACGGATATATGGCTAAAATCAAAAAAGAAGATGTGAGAGTGCTGCCGATATTCGACCATATAATGGCTACAGGAAGCATACCTGAAAGGGATATGTATAACACCTTCAATATGGGGGTAGGCATGGTTGCCGTAGTATCAAGGGATGATTGTGAGAAAGCTCTTGATATATTAAATAATCAAGGAATCGAGGCTTATATACTTGGGGAAACAGTTAAGGCACGTGATGATGAAAAGGTGGAATTATGCTAAAGGTCAGGATTGCCGTATTCATATCGGGAAACGGAACGAATCTCCAAGCACTTATAGATTCTGAAAAGAAGGGAATACTTGAAACCGGGGAGATTGCTCTCGTGGTTTCAAATAATGACGAGGCTTACGGAATCAGGAGAGCCGAGGCAAGCGGTATCCCTTATGCTGTTATTAAAAAAAGGGATTACGAAAGCCATGCCGAGTTTGAAGAAGCGATTAAGGGTGTTTTACAGAAATATGAAATTGATATAATTGTTTTGGCAGGATATATGGCCATATTAAGCCCTGACTTTATAGACTCATATCCGAGACGGATTATCAACATACATCCTTCTCTTATCCCTGCATTCTGCGGTAAAGGATATTACGGTATACATGTGCATGAGGCGGCGCTTAAACACGGCGTTAAGGTTACGGGGGCGACGGTACACTACGTGAACGAGATACCTGACGGGGGTGAGATAATTCTTCAGAAAGCGGTAGATGTGGAGCCTGATGATAATGCTCTGAGCCTTCAGCAGAGGGTTATGAGGGAAGCGGAGTGGATAATACTCCCTCAGGCAACGGAATATGTGTGCAGGCAATATCTTAAGAGCATGTCTAAACAGTGAGGTGGCAGTCATGGATTATTTTGAAAAGAGCGGAATCGGAACTCTGCTTAAAGAAAGCAGCTATCAGGGAAGAGGCATCATTATCGGAAAGTCCGCAGACGGTAAAAAAGCCGTAATCGCTTATTTTATAATGGGAAGGTCGGTGAATTCGAGAAACAGGGTGTTTGTTGAAGACGGTGAAAATCTCGTTATTTATCCGTTTGATGAAGCTAAAGTCGAGGACCCGAGCCTCATTATTTACTCGCCGATTAAAGTTTACAATAATATAATTATTGTGACAAACGGCGACCAGACGGATACCGTGTTTGAGGGTCTTAAGAGGGGAGTTGAATTCAAAAAAGCCCTTGAAACAAGGTGTTTCGAGCCTGATGCGCCGAACCTCACACCGAGGATATCGGGAATAGTTAATTTTGAGCATCATGATTTTTCCTATGAAATGAGTGTATTAAAAAGCATGGATGCTCAGGGTTCATCTTGTGCGAGATATACCTTCTCATACGGTTCTATGGCGGGACTTGGTCATTTCATACATACATACATGGGTGACGGCAATCCTCTGCCGTCTTTTGTCGGGGAGCCCAAGAGGGTAATCATCCCCGACACCAAAGAGGAGCTTTTCAAGGAAATATGGGAGAACCTTAATGGCGAAAACAGGATTTCGCTTCATGTCAGATATGTAGACATAGAAACACTTGAGAGTGAGAAAATAACGTTTAACAGGAATACACAATAATATAACCTGATATGACTGCTGCGAAATCAAAAGCATAGCAGGCTATGATAGCATGATATCCACGCTGCGAAATTAAAAGCATAGCGGCTCAGCGAGGGGATATGATATATATAGAAACAGTTAGATAGTTGTATAATGTGTACATAAATATAAGCATTGAATATGGGAGATTGCAATGAAGGAATACGAACTTAAATACGGATGTAATCCGAATCAGAAACCCGCGAAGATATATATGGATGACGGAAGTGAGCTTCCTTTCGAGGTGCTTAACGGGCGTGCGGGATACATCAATCTGCTCGATGCGTTTAACAGCTGGCAGCTTGTAAAGGAGCTTAGCGAGGCTGTCGGACTTCCCGCCGCCACATCGTTCAAGCATGTAAGTCCTACTTCAGCGGCCGTATATGTGAAATTGAGCGAAAGAGAAAAGAAGGCGTTTTTTGTCGATGATATAGAGGGCATAGATGAATCCCGAATCGCTACCGCTTATGCCAAAGCGAGAGGAACTGACAGGATGAGCTCTTTCGGTGACTGGATAGCTCTTTCCGAAAAATGTGACCTGACTTGCGCAAGGCTTATCGCAAGAGAAGTTTCGGACGGAATCATTGCACCGGACTATGATGATGAGGCTCTCGAAATACTGAAAAAGAAGAAAAAAGGAAACTATGCCATAATAAAAATCAATCCGGACTATGCATGTGCGCCTATTGAGAAAAAACAGGTTTTCGGAGTTTGTTTCGAGCAGGGACATAACGATTTCAAGGTAAGGAATGAGAATTTCGAGAATATAGTAACCGTAAGAAAAGAGCTGACCCCCGAGATAAAGAGAGATATGATGGTTGCCCTTATAACGCTGAAATATACTCAGTCGAACTCTGTCGTATTCGCTGAGAAAGGCCAGGCAATCGGCGTAGGCGCCGGGCAGCAGTCGAGAATTCACTGCACGAGGCTTGCGGGAGAAAAAGCGGATAAATGGCATCTCAGGCAGTCTGACAGGGTTCTTTCGCTTCCGTTTAAGGAAGAAATAGGAAGACCTGACAGGGATAATGCGATAGACTTGTATCTTTCGGAAGATTGTGAGGAAGTAATAGGGGACGGATGCTGGGAGAGGCTTTTTTATGAGAAGCCTGCTGCATTCACAAGGGAAGAACAGAGGGAATATCTGAGCGGTATAAGCGGAGTTACTCTCGGCTCGGACGCATTTTTCCCGTTCGGTGACAATATTGACCGTGCATATAAGAGCGGCGTGAGTTATGTAATTCAGCCGGGCGGCTCCGTCAGGGACGATAATGTAATCGAGACCTGTAATCGATACGATATGCTCATGGTGTTTACGGGGATAAGGCTGTTCCATCACTGATTTTTCGATTATATCAGAGCATCCGATAACATTTGTATGGATGGAGTGTTCAATTAGGACAAGTTATTTTATGACATTTTTCAATAAGAAAATGTGTCGGTAAAACATTTTATACGAGGAGAACTGAATTGAAAGTAGTTGTGGTCGGCGGCGGCGGACGGGAGCACGCCATTATCAAAAAAATCAAAGAATCGGAATCGGTAGCAAAAATCTATGCGCTCCCGGGGAACGGCGGGATTGCGAGCGATGCGGAATGTATAAGCATCGGTGCTACGGACATTGAAGCTGTCAGAGATTTTGCCGTGGAGAAAAAAGTTGACTTGGTAATAGTTGCACCTGATGACCCTCTGGTGCTCGGAGCGGTTGACCTTCTTAGAGAGGCGGGAATAAGGACGTTCGGACCTGACAAAAAAGCGGCAGTCATCGAAGGCTCAAAGGTGTTTTCTAAAAATCTCATGAAGAAATACGGCATACCGACTGCGGAGTATGGGGTTTTTTCCGAATATGAGGCTGCTGCTGAATATGTAAGCCAATGTAAGATACCTGTGGTTGTGAAGGCTGACGGTCTTGCGCTCGGGAAGGGTGTTTTAATCTGTGAAACGAGAGAGGCCGCGCTTGATGCCTTGAACGAGATAATGAATGAGAAAAAGTTCGGCGCTTCCGGTAATTCGGTGGTTATCGAGGAGTTTCTAACGGGTCCTGAGGTATCCGTACTTTCCTTTACGGACGGTAAGACCATAGTACCGATGGTTTCCTCAATGGACCACAAAAGAGCGCTGGACGGCGATATGGGCCTCAATACGGGCGGAATGGGCGCAGTAGCTCCCAACCCTTATTATACCGATGAAATTGCGGCTGAATGCATGGAAAAGATATTTATCCCGACGGTTGAGGCAATGAATAAAGAAGGAAGAACTTTTTCGGGCTGTCTTTATTTCGGGCTGATGCTCACATCGGACGGGCCTAAGGTTATAGAATATAACTGCAGGTTCGGAGACCCGGAAACTCAGGTGGTGCTTCCGCTGCTTGAATCGGATTTGGTTGATATAATGATTAAGATAAGCGAAGGAAAACTTGCGGATGCCGATGTATGCTTCAGCGACGACTCGGCTTGCTGCGTGGTAATGGCGTCAAAGGGATACCCTGAAAGCTACGAAAAAGGCTTTGAGATAGAAATGCCTTCTGAAAAGAACATATATGTGGCAGGGGCGAAGCTCGACAGCGGACGATTGGTGACATCGGGCGGCAGGGTGCTCGGAGTTACCGAAACCGCGCCGACCCTTGAAGAAGCGATTAACAGAGCATATGAAACTCTAAAGAGCGTTCATTTTGAAAATGCGTTTTATAGAAAAGATATAGGAAAACGAGCTCTTGAAGCAAAAAACTGAAACAGAGTAGGAGAAAAACAATGGTATTCAGAATTTATGTTGAAAAAAAACAGGGACTTGACAATGAGGCGAGAGGAGTTTTAGCTGACATAAAAGAGCTGCTCGGAATAAGCGGCTTAAAAAGGCTCAGACTTCTTAACCGATATGATTGTGAAGGGATAAGCAGCGAGCTGTTTGACTACGCCGTAAGAACGGTGTTCTCTGAGCCGCAGCTCGACAAAACCATGACCGAGCTGCCTGAAGCGGACTACGTATTCGCAGTCGAATATCTGCCCGGACAGTTTGACCAGAGAGCTTCTTCCGCCGCCGAATGTATTCAGCTCATATCAAAAGGCGAAAGACCTGAGGTAAGGTCGGCAAGAGTTTATCTTCTTTCGGGCGAGTTGACAGAAAATGAATTATGTGAAATAAAAACATATCTCATAAATCCTGTTGAATCAAGAGAAGCGTCTCTTGAAGTTCCGAATTCTCTCGAGATGAAGTATGAAATACCTTCGGATGTTGAGGTTCTTGACGGTTTCATCGACAGTTCCGATGAAGAACTTGAAGAGATGATTAAAGAGACCGGACTTGCTATGGACTTGCCGGATTTAATCTTTTGCAGAGAATATTTTGCTTCTGAAAGAAGAAATCCTACCGTCACGGAAATAAAGGTGATAGACACTTATTGGTCGGATCACTGCAGACATACCACTTTTAATACGATAATAGACGGTGTGCTCTTTGATGACGATTATATCCAAGAAGCGTATGAGAGATATATCAACATAAGAAAAGACCTGGGCAGAACGAAACCGATATCTCTTATGGATATCGGAACTATTGCCGCGAAATCTCTTAAAAAGCGCGGACTTTTAGATAAGCTTGATGAAAGCGACGAGATAAATGCTTGTACGGTAAAGATAAAGGTAAGAGTTGGGGACAAAGACGAAGATTGGCTTCTGCTTTTCAAGAACGAAACTCACAATCATCCTACCGAAATCGAGCCCTTCGGCGGTGCGGCAACATGCGTAGGCGGCGCAATAAGAGACCCTCTTTCGGGAAGAAGTTATGTTTATGCGGCAATGAGAGTTACGGGTGCCGGCAACCCGCTTGTTCCGGTAAGTGAAACATTGCCGGGCAAGCTTCCTCAGAGGACGATTGTCAAAACCGCCGCAAACGGCTACAGCTCTTACGGCAATCAGATAGGGCTCGCAACCGGACAGGTTGAGGAAATCTATCATCCGGGATACATAGCAAAGAGAATGGAAGTCGGCGCGGTTATCGCTGCGGCTCCTCAAAGGAACGTAAGGCGCGAGGTTCCCGCTCCGGGAGATATTGTTATACTCCTCGGCGGGAGGACGGGAAGAGACGGACTCGGCGGCGCGACAGGCTCCTCTAAGTCACACAGTGTGGAATCACTCGAATCCTGCGGGGCGGAGGTTCAGAAAGGCAATGCGCCCGAAGAAAGAAAGCTGCAGAGGCTTTTCAGGAATCATGAGGCATCATCGCTTATAAAACGCTGCAACGACTTCGGCGCGGGCGGTGTTTCCGTTGCGATAGGCGAGCTTGCCGACGGACTTATAGTTGACCTCAACAAAGTTCCAAAGAAATATGAGGGACTTGACGGAACTGAGCTTGCCATATCCGAATCTCAGGAGAGAATGGCTGTCGTTATTGAGGCTGAAGATAAAGAAAGATTCATCGAGCTTGCCGAAACGGAGAACCTGGAAGCGACGGAGGTTGCCGTTGTGACGGAAGAACCGAGGCTCGTTCTTAATTGGAACGGCAGGGCTATAGTGGACATTTCGAGAGAATTCCTTGACTCAAACGGTGCGGAAAAGCACATGAGCGTAAACGTCGGCGAGATTTCAGAATATGAAAAAGATGTTCCGGACGACTTTAAGGCAGGGTATGCCGAGCTTGTAGGAGACCTCAATGTTTGCTCTAAGCGCGGGCTCTCCGAGAGGTTTGACTCCACGATAGGTGCAGGCTCGGTGCTCATGCCTTTCGGCGGCAAATATCAGAGGACGCCTGTACAGGCAATGGTTAACAAAATATCCGTTGAGAAGGAAGATACGGACACCGTAAGCTTCATGTCATACGGATATAACCCGTTTATCACCGAGAGGAATCCTTTTAACGGAGCATATCTTGCGGTAATCGAATCTATATGTAAGCTGGCAGCACACGGAGCGGAGCTTAAGGATGTATATCTTTCGTTCCAGGAATATTTTGAGAAACTCGGAAAAGACCCGCGTAAATGGGGAGTTCCTTTCGCGGCGCTTCTCGGCGCACTCGACGCTCAGATGGATATGGGCTTCGCTGCAATCGGCGGCAAGGACTCGATGTCGGGAACATTCGAGGACATTCACGTTCCTCCTACACTTATATCATTTGCCGTTACTACGGGCAGGCTAACCGACGTAATTTCGCCGGAGTTCAAAAAATCGGATTCAAGGGTATATCTGTTAAAGCCGAGATATGATGAGCGAGGACTTCCGGACAGAGATTCCTTAAAGGAAATTTTCAGATTCATAGGAGAACAAAAGAAAAATCAAAACATAAATGCGCTCTACACTCCGACATACGGAGGAATCGCGGAAGCGGTATTCAAGATGTGTATCGGTAACGGACATGGCTTCATTTATGCCAACGACATTTCACTTGAAGAAATATTCGGCTATTCTTACGGCTCGTTCATTTTGGAAGCGGCGGAGGAAATCAGGTATTCAGTACTTGAAAATGCCGCGTTCTTCGGCACGCTACTCGGTATGACGACAAGCGAATCATATATTTCAAGGGCCGGTGAAAAAATCGAAATCGCCGAACTTGAAAAGATATATGAGGATAAACTGGAGCCTGTGTTTACATGTAACATTGAAACGCCGTCAGACGAAGTTTCGAATATTTCGTTCCGAGCAAGACCGATGGCAAGTCCTGTGAGAAGGGTTGAAACGCCTAAGGTTCTGATTCCGGTATTCCCGGGTACAAATTGCGAATATGATTCCGCCAAGGCATTCAGGGCGGCAGGAGCGGATACGGAGATATTCATAATAAAGAACCTAAATTCCGCAATGGTGGAAAAATCCGTGGAGGATTTTGCAAAAGAGATAAGAAGCAGTCAGATGATATTTATTCCGGGCGGATTTTCGGGAGGAGACGAACCGTCGGGTTCCGGCAAGTTTATAACGGCATTCTTCAGAAACGAGGAAATTAAAGAGGCTGTGACTGACCTTTTAGACAATAGGGACGGTCTCATGGCGGGAATATGCAACGGCTTCCAAGCCCTCATCAAGCTCGGGCTCGTACCGTACGGTAAGATAATCGACACCGATGAGGAATGTGCGACTTTAACATTTAACAGGATAGCACGCCACCAGTCGAAGATAGTAAGGACGAGGATAGCTTCGGTGAATTCCCCATGGCTCAAATACTGTGAAGTAGGCGAAATATATTCCGTTCCTATTTCACACGGCGAAGGAAGATTCATAGCACCCGAGAAGCTTAAGAGAGAACTCATCGGCAGAGGGCAGATTATGACACAGTATGTGGATTTAGAGGGGAATGCCACATTCGATGTTCAATTCAACCCTAACGGCTCGGACTTGGCTGTGGAAGGCTTGTTGTCGCCGGACGGCAGGGTATTCGGCAAAATGGGACACTCCGAGAGAATCGGAAACGGCCTTTATATGAATGTGCCGGGCAATTATGACATGCAGCTGTTCAGAGCCGCGGTCGAGTATTTTAAGAAGTAAAGGTGCAAGTTTTCTGCAAATTTTTTGCAGGGGAACTTTCAAAAAAACAGTTGAATTTTTCAGAGATTTGTTTTATCATGTAGTTGTACTTTAAGAGACGGTCCGGAGAGGCCGCGAAGGACAGCTAAAGATCGAGTTCGATTATATATTATGCGATATAATTATTTTGTCATGCATACGGCTGTTCTTTAGTGAATAGCCGTTTTTTCATATCGTAGGAGGAATTTGGCGTGATAACCGAAAGGGAAAACATAAAAAAATATGTCACGGAGGAGCAGTATTCACGTTTATCGGAATACCCGGAATCCGATATTATTATTGTCCCGTCTTTTACAGATGTTCACGTACATCTGAGAGAGCCGGGATTTTTTTATAAAGAAACCATAAAGACGGGAACCGAGGCGGCGGCAGTTTCAGGCTACTCGCATGTTTTCAGCATGCCTAATCTCAATCCTGTCCCTGATTGTTTGGAGAACCTGAAAGAACAGCTCGACATAATTAACAGAGATTCATACATAAGCGTTATTCCGTACGGGTCGATTACCAAGGGAGAGCGGGGGTTTGAGCTTTCGGAGCTTGAAGAAATTGCACCTTTTGTCTGTGGTTTCTCGGATGACGGAGTTGGGCTCAATAATGAAGAACTCATGCGAGATGCTATGTTCCGTGCAAAAAAATTAAATAAAGTGATAGCGGCGCATTGCGAGGATATGAAGCTGAGAAATAAAGGATATATTCATGAGGGTGAATATGCAAGGCTGCACGGGCATGCGGGCATATCATCCGAGAGTGAGTGGAAGCCGATAGAAAGGGATATAAGGCTCGCGAGAGAAACAGGCTGTAAGTTCCATGTATGTCACATATCGACAAAAGAAAGCGTAGAATTGATTCGTAAGGCTAAAAACGAGGGTATAGACATAAGCTGCGAAACGGCGCCTCACTACCTTATATTAAATGATATGTGCCTTGAGGAAGACGGAAGATTCAAGATGAATCCGCCGATAAGGAGTGAGGAAGACAGGCTCGCACTTGTCGAGGGGCTTAAGGACGGCACGATAGATATGATAGCGACAGACCATGCGCCTCATTCCGTAGAAGAAAAATCCAAGGGGCTGAGGGACAGCGCGATGGGGATAGTCGGGCTTGAGACCTGCTTCCCGATAATGTATTCGAACTTCGTAAAAAAAGGAATTATCAGCCTCGAAAAGCTCGTTGAACTTATGAGCGCGAATCCGAGAAGGAGATTCGGGCTTGATGAATTGGACAGGACGGAAAACTTCTCGGTTTGGGAGGTAAAGAACGAGTATGAGATAAAGCCGGAGAGTTTCAAGTCGATGGGAAGAGCCACTCCGTTCACAGGCATGAAGGTTTACGGAAGGTGTATATTAAGCGTTGTGGACGGATTCAGAATCCATGAGAATATATAGATGCAACTCTAAATAAGTTCGGAAAAGCATTTAATAGGCACATCAGTGACAGGGCGGCTGATAATTAATAAACATGTCTATGAATATGAAAAAAAATAAGGCAGGTAAAAATACATGAAGCAAGGGATATTTAGAATAAGGGACAACAGGGAGATTGCGAAGAAAATCTACCTCATGGAGCTTGAGGGAGACTGCTCTGCTCTTACGAAGCCCGGACAGTTCATAAACATAAAGCTCGACGGGCTCTATCTGAGGAGACCGATTTCGGTAGCTTCTTCGGACGGCGATAAACTTACGATAATCTATAAAAAAGTAGGAGCGGGTACGGGCAAAATGTCGGAGATGAAGACGGGCGAAACCCTCGATGTCCTCACAGGGCTCGGAAACGGCTTTGACGTATCAAGGGCGGGCAATAGACCTCTGCTGATCGGGGGAGGCGTAGGGATACCGCCGATGTATGAACTCGCAAAGGAACTTATTAAGACAGTTAAGCCTGAAGATATCTCGGTAATTTTGGGATTTAACGGTTCTGATGAGGTCTTTTTTTCGGATGAGTTCAGGGCGCTTGGAGTGAACACCTATGTCTGCACGGTAGACGGAAGTGTGGGCGAGAAGGGTTTCGTGACTGACGTTATGAAAACCCTCAGCTATACATATTTGTATACCTGCGGGCCGATGGCAATGTTTGAGGCGATAGAGAAGATTGCCGCATCAGGCGGTGAGTACAGCTTCGAGGAGCGCATGGGCTGCGGCTTCGGTGTATGCATGGGCTGTTCGTGCAAGACAAAATACGGAAACAAGAGAATCTGCAAAGACGGCCCGGTACTCAAGAGGGAGGAAATAATATGGTAGACAGATTGAAAACAAAGCTATGTAATATCGAGCTTGACAACCCTATCATACCCGCGTCCGGTACATTCGGATTCGGGAAGGAATTCAGCGAGCTATATGATATCAACATGCTCGGAACTTTCTCTTTCAAAGGAACCACACTTAATGAGAGAGAGGGAAACCCGCTGCCGAGAATAGCTGAGATACCGCAGGGAATGTTAAACTCCGTAGGGCTTGAAAATCCGGGTGCAATCCGTGTGAGAGATGAAATACTGCCGGAGATGAGAGGTTATTTTCATAAGCCCGTCATGGCTAATGTCAGCGGTTTCAGCATAGATGATTATGTGGAGACCGTCAGGATATTGAACGATTCCGAGCAGATAGGCTGGTTCGAGATAAATATAAGCTGCCCGAATGTACATGGTGGCGGAATGGCTTTCGGTACTGATAAAAAAGCGGCTGCCGAGGTTACGAAGTCCGTTAAGAAAGTTACCGAAAAGCCGGTAATCATTAAACTTTCGCCCAATGTAACCGATATTGCCGAGATAGCTTCAGCCTGTGAGAGTGAAGGCGCGGACGGAATCAGCCTCATAAACACGCTGCTCGGGATGAGGATTGACCTAAACAGGAGAAAGCCGGTTTTAGCCAATATAACGGGCGGCATGAGCGGCCCCGCCGTATTCCCGGTGGCTCTCAGGATGGTATATCAGGTCTATGAGGCGGTAAAGATTCCCGTAGTCGGGATGGGCGGAATCTCTAAGGCGGAGGACGTAATCGAGATGATGCTTGCGGGTGCGACGGCGGTTCAGGTCGGCGCGGCGAACCTCGTCAATCCTTTCGCCTGCAAGGAAATAATAGAGGAGCTTCCCGCCGTAATGGATAAGTACGGCATAGATAAATTGAGTGATATTATAGGGGGTTTAAGAGAATGGGAAAGGATGTAATAATCGCCTGCGATTTCGCAAGTAAAAAAGAAACTCTTGAGTTTTTGGACAGGTTCGAGGAAGACAAGCCGTTTGTCAAGATAGGCATGGAGCTTTTTTATGCGGAAGGGCCTGATATGGTGAGGGAAATAAAAAAGAGGGGACATAAGGTTTTTCTCGATTTGAAGCTTCACGATATACCGAATACCGTTATGAAGGCCATGAGATCGCTCAGCAGATTGGACATAGACATGGTGAACGTTCATGCGGCGGGAACGGCCAAGATGATGTCCGCAGCGATTGACGGGCTAACGGTAGAGAACGGCAAAAGACCGCTGCTCATCGCTGTTACTCAACTTACTTCAACGGATGAAGAAACGATGCGGCGAGAGCTTTTGATAGACAGACCGCTCGAAGAGGTGGTTGAAAAATATGCGGCAAATGCAAAGGAAGCCGGACTTGACGGAGTGGTGTGTTCACCGCTTGAGTCCGGTAGAGTGCATAGGGTCTGTGGAGAAGGTTTTTTGACAGTGACTCCGGGAGTCAGGTTCGAAGGGGGAGAGAAAGGCGACCAAAAAAGGGTGACAACCCCTGAAAAAGCAAAGGAATTAGGTTCGGATTATATCGTTGTCGGCAGACCGATAACGGAGGCGTTGAATCCGGTAGATGCATATAAGAGAGCATATAGAGAGTTTTTAGGATAAAAAAATTATGTAAATCAGGAGGCTGAATATGAGTGAGATTAAGAAAAAGGTGGCGGAGGGGCTGCTTTCGATAGGCGCGGTTTTTTTGAGACCGGAGGAGCCGTTTATATGGGCGAGCGGAATCAAGAGCCCGATTTATTGTGATAACAGGCTTACGCTGACAGCACCGGAAGTGAGAACTGTCATTGAGGAGAGCCTTAAGGAAGTTATACTTGAAAACTTCCCTGAATGTGAGGTGCTTATGGGCACGAGTACAGCCGGAATAGCACATGCGGCAATAACGGCTCACCTTATGAATATTCCTATGGGATATGTGAGAGGGTCGGCGAAGGATCACGGAAGAAGCAATCGGATAGAGGGCAAACTCGAAAAGGGACAGAAAGTAGTGGTTATTGAAGACCTGATTTCAACGGCCGGTTCGGTTTTAGAAACGGTAAATATTCTCAGGGATTTCGGTGCCGAGGTACTCGGAATAGCAAGCATATTCACCTACGGCATGAAAAGAGGTCTCGACAGAATGGCTGAGAGCAACGTAAGGAATGTAAGCCTTTGTGACCTTGACGCCTTAGTGGAGATTGCCGTTACGGAAGGATATATTAAAGAAAGCGATAAAGAAAAAATTATAAGGTTCAGAAACAATCCGTCGGATGAGAGTTGGAGAGAGGAGAGAAAATAATGAGAGAAATCAGAAATCTGATAAATATTACGGATTTGACCTTTGAGGAGATAGAAGGTCTAATCGAAGTGGCGGACGATATAGCTGAAAATCCTGCGGATTACGAGGATATATGCAGACACAAAAAACTCGCGACTCTCTTCTTTGAACCGAGCACGAGGACGAGGCTGAGCTTTGAATCGGCAATGCTTGAACTCGGAGGCAGCGTTCTCGGATTTTCGTCGGCGGATTCAAGCTCTGCGGCAAAAGGAGAAAGCGTATCAGACACCATAAGGACAGTAGGATGCTATGCTGACATTATAGCAATGCGGCACCCTAAGGAAGGAGCACCGATAGTCGCTTCACAGAAGACTACCGTGCCAATCATAAACGGCGGTGACGGAGGGCATTTTCATCCGACACAGACATTGACGGATCTTCTCACTATTAAAAGAAAAAAAGGCGGTTTCGATAATATGACTGTCGGTCTTTGCGGAGACCTTAAGTTCGGAAGAACGGTACATTCACTCATTGAAGCATTACTCAGATATCATGGAATCAAATTCGTTCTCATATCGCCGGTAGAGCTGCAGATTCCCGACTATGTAAAGGAAAGGATGGATAATAAGGGTGCGGAATGGGAAGAGGTGACTTCTCTTGAGGATGCGATGCCGGAGCTTGATGTTCTCTATATGACGAGGGTTCAGAAAGAACGCTTCTTTAACGAAGAAGACTATATAAGGCTCAAAGACAGCTATATTCTCACTTTGGAAAAGCTCAAGACGGCAAAAGAGAATCTTATAATACTTCACCCGCTGCCGAGAGTGAATGAAATATCCGTGGAGGTTGATGATGACCCGAGAGCATGTTATTTTTATCAGGCTATGTCGGGTAAGCATATAAGGATGGCGCTGATTTTATTCCTGCTCGGAATAAAAAAGGAAAATAAAAAGTAAAAAGTTTAAAATATTTTGCTTGCGTGTTTTTTGCGAGTGAAATATGTCGGATGAAAAAGATTGAGATATATACGGAGGGTAAGAGATGAATATTGACGGTGTAGAAAACGGAATCATACTCGACCATATCAAAGCGGGCAAGAGTATGGAAATATATGAGCTGTTGGGGCTCGACAAGCTCGATAATTGCGTGGCGGTTATTCAGAACGCTTCAAGCGTGAAATACGGAAAGAAAGACATTATAAAGATAGACGAAATTATAGATTTGGACTATAATAAGTTAGGATATGTGGACAGCAACATCACGGTTAATATAGTTAAGAACCACAAGCTTTTTAAGAAGCTTCACATGGCGCTTCCAACTACGCTCAGAGATGTAATCAAGTGTAAGAATCCGCGGTGCATCACTTCGGTTGAGCAGGAAATCGTGCACGAGTTCCGTCTTGTCGATAAAGAGGAGAGAGCATACCGTTGCATTTACTGTGACGCAATTCACAGCATTTAACCGCGGAACAATAAAAATATACGGCAAAAGCTAAGGGAAGATGAAATGAACGATAATTTGAAAAATATCAACTGGTACCCCGGACACATGAAAAAGACCAGAGAGCTCATACAGGAGAATCTTAAAATGGTTGATTTGGTGATAGAAGTTATCGATTCGAGGATACCCGTTTCATCAAGAAATCCTATCATTGACGAGCTTGTTAAATCTAAACAGAGGCTCATTGTGCTCAACAAGAGCGACCTTTCGGATGATAAGGCTAATGCCGAGTGGGAGAAGAAATTCAGAAAAGACGGGGATATGGTCATCAGGATGAATTCAAACAGGGGTGACGGCATAAAGGAGCTTTTCAGACTTCTTGAGAAGGTTCAGGATGAAAAAAATAACAAAAAAGCTCTCAAGAAGCCGCTAAGGATGATGATAGTCGGCGTACCTAATGTAGGTAAATCCTCGTTGATAAACAGAATGACCGGCAAAAAATCAGCCAAAATCGGTGACAGACCTGGCGTGACACGGGGCAAACAGTGGCTCAGCTTAGAAAATAATATGCAGCTCCTTGATACACCGGGCATTCTATGGCCGAAGTTCGATGACCCTAAGGTCGGGCTCAATCTTGCGTTTTGCGGCTCGATAAAGGATGAGATAATTGACCTTACTGAGCTGTCGCTTGAGCTGATAAAGATTCTTTCAAAGAGGTATCCCGAGCTTCTGATAAACAGGTATAAGCTCGACGATATTTTGAAGGACGGCGATTATAGCGAAGAATCGGGGCGTGAGATTGACGGAGAACAGGAGGCTGCCATTGCCAACATGGAAGCCATCGCAAAAAAAAGAGGTTTCATACTGTCGGGCAGGCGTATTGACTACGAGAGAACCGCTAAGACCGTCTTGGATGAGTTCAGGTCGGCGCTTATCGGCAAAATCACTCTTGAACTGCCGAGTGATTAAGGCATATTGTTTAATCATTGATATAAAGGGAATATAATATGACAAAAACTGAAAGAGAACAGAAACTGATAGAGAGATTCAACCTTATGAAGAGCTTCGATATTGAGGCTTCCGGAGGTGCCGAGTTTTTCGGAGGAGTTGACGAGGTCGGACGCGGCCCCTTAGCAGGGCCGGTGGTTACCGCATGTGTTGTGCTTCCCAAAGATTTCGAAATACTCGGAATCGATGACTCGAAGAAGCTTTCCGAAAAGAAGAGAGAAGAGCTTTATGCTCTTATCATATCGGGCTGCATTGCTTACGGAATCGGCTCCGTGTCGAGTGAAGTCATCGATGTGATAAATATACTTGAAGCGACCAAAAGAGCGATGAAAGAGGCAATTGACGCCGCAGATACGTCGTTAAAATCAAAAGGTTGTTTGGGACTTCAGCATGTTCTCATAGATGCGGTTAAGCTTGAAGGCTTGTCTGTGGAGCAAACGAGTGTTGTAAAGGGCGATGCGACGAGTCTTTCGATAGCTGCGGCTTCAATCGTCGCGAAGGTTACGAGAGACAGGCTAATGACGGAATACTCGAAAGAGTACCCTCATTATGCTTTTGAAAGAAACAAAGGCTACGGCACGGCGGCACATTATGCCGGAATAAAGGAACATGGTATTTGTCCGATTCACAGAAGGTCTTTTTTGAAAAACATACTATAAATATGGAGGCGTGACATGGAATTTAAGAAGAACGAGAAGAAGCTTTGGCTTGAAGATGAATCCGGAAGAACTGTAGCAGTGATAGATTTTCCGAAGATTGATGAAGAAACAGTCGATATTACTCATACTTTTGTTGACGGCTCGCTGACCGGGCAGGGCATTGCGGGTAAGATGACGGAGGCTCTTGCAGAGGAATTGAGGAAACAAGGTAAGCAAGCGGTGCTGTCCTGTTCTTATTCGTCAAAATGGTTCGCAATGCATAGGGAATATGAAGATGTGCTGAAGGATCCCGAAAAGGAATATGAAAAAGCCGAAATGTTGGCAGGGCCTGCATGCGGCATCAAAAGGGGTTAAACCTCTTGTGACCGGAGCCACGAGTATTGGGATACAAATATTGTCAGGATTGTTCATCGTCCTGAGCGGATTGTCGGTATTGCAGAATAAAACAGCCTGCACTTAGGGTTAAACTGAGGGTAAAACTTCTGATAGTGCAGGCTGTTAATATTTATTTTACAAGTGAATGAGTTTGATTGCAACAGAAAATACCGTTTAGGCAATCAGTTATTCTCATATATTCTTCTGACTCTCAATACGCCTTCGATTTTTTGAAGTGTGGCAACGGTGTCTCGCGGCATCGGCATAGACAGGTCAATCAATGTGTATGCATAGCCGTCCCTGCTTTCGTTTACCATTTTTTCGATGTTGAGCTCATTTTTTCCGAAAAATGCGGTTATGAGTGAGAGCATATTAGGGATGTTCCTATGGAGTATGGCCACTCTTGCTTCGGAAGTGCATATGCCGGCATCGATTGCCGGGAAGTTCACGGAATTACTTATGTTACCGTTATCAAGGTAGTCCTGTAGCTGCTGTACCGCCATTATAGCGCAGTTATCTTCCGCTTCATTTGTCGAAGCGCCGAGATGTGGAAATACTATTGCGTTTTCAAAATGAACGGAGAGCGGATTCGCAAAATCTGTAATGTATTTTGCAACCTTTCCTTCGGAAAGCGCCTTGCTCATAGCAACCTCATCAACGAGGCTGTCTCTTGAGAAGTTTAGGAAACGGACGCCTTGTTTCATATTTGAAATCAGCTTCGCATCTATCATGTTTTTAGTCGCTTCCACTGCAGGTACGTGAATCGTAACAAAATCACACTGAGAGCATAGCTTATTAAGATTATCCACATATTTTACCTTTGGATGAAGGTTCCAAGCGGACTTAAGAGAAACGAAAGGGTCGTATCCGTAGACGTTCATTCCGAGTTCTATCGCCATATTGCATACGAGAACGCCTATTGCACCCAGACCGATAACTCCTAAAGATTTGCCCTTTATTTCGGAACCTTTAAATTGAGACTTGGCTTTTTCAACTGTTTTAGCAATATTTTCATCGTCTTTGTTGGCTTTAATCCATTCAGTTGCCTCTAAAATATTTCTTGATGAGAGCAGAAGAGCGGTAAGCACCAGTTCTTTTACCGAGTTGGCGTTTGCACCCGGTGTATTGAAGACAACTATGCCTTGCTCGGCACATCTTTCGAGAGGAATATTATTGACACCCGCTCCGGCACGGGCGACGGCTCGTAGATCGCGCGGAAAATCAATATCAAGCATGTTGGCTGAACGAACGAGGATACCGGCAGATTCTTCAATCTTATCTGTTATAGAATATCCCTTTCTGAAAAGGTCGAGACCGACAGGGGAAATAGAGTTTAAGCAGTGAATTTTTCTTTTTTTCATTTGACACCTCCAAGTTGTTTTTTTATTATATCGGTTGAACCGTTTTATTTTGCCAAAAATAAATATGCAAATATATTAACACACCAAATCAACATAGTAAATACAAAAAACGTAAATTTTCAGAAAACTTGAGAATAAATTTTTTGTACTTTTAGTTGTAAACATGATATAATACTATAATATACATTTTAATTGAAAATACTATATAATTGCTTAATTATGAAAACAAAAATTACAGCATTTATATCGTGCAAGGCTTATCAATATATTAAATCTGTTTATATTGATTTAACTGAATTAATTTAGGCGAGGAAAAAACTCAGTGTTAGATATTTCTTTTATTATTACGGCGGTGCTGCTCGGTTCGGGCTTGGCTGCAGATGCCTTCTCGGTTTCTCTTGCAAACGGAATGTGCATAAGCTCTCTTTCGAAATCGAAAGAAAATCTAATTGCGCTTACTTTTGCGGGTTTTCAGTTTATAATGCCGCTCATTGGGTGGTTCCTTGTACATTCTTTTGTAATATATTTTAGCAGAATGAGTGTATACATCCCTTGGATTGCTCTTATTCTTCTCGCCTATATCGGCATTAAGATGATTAAGGAAAGAAATCAAATCAGTTGCGATATTGCAGGCGGTAAGGATAATCTTGAAACAAGGACTCTTATCTTGCAGGGGATAGCAACGTCGATAGATGCTCTGTCGGTCGGGTTTACGATATCGGAGCTCAATATCTTATCCGCCTTGGCAGAGGCAGGCATAATAGCTGCGGTGACATACGCATTGTGTCTTCTCGGGGTCAAAGCCGGGAAAAAAGCGGGTGTTTTACTTGCCGGTAAAGCATCTGTTTTAGGTGGAACGATACTTATACTGATAGGCATTAAAATTTTCATAAGTAATTTATTGTAAACTAAAAATATAGTTAAAAGGAGACGCCGGCTGATGAAAAACAACTTGTCAAAGACATATAATCCGAAAGACTTTGAGGAGAGAATATACGAAAAGTGGGAAACTGAGGGCTGTTTCATTGCTCACATTGATGAGAACAAGAAACCGTACACTATAGTAATGCCTCCTCCTAATATAACCGGTCAGCTTCACATGGGACATGCGCTTGATCATACCCTTCAGGACGTACTTACGAGGTATAAGAGAATGCAGGGGTTTTCGGCTCTTTGGCTCCCCGGTTCCGACCATGCGTCAATAGCTACCGAGGTTAAAGTAATAGAGAAAATTAGAGCTGAGGAAGGTCTTGAAAAGGAAGAACTCGGAAGAGATGAGTTCCTCAAACGTGCCTGGGCATGGAAAGAAGAATACGGCGGCAGGATAACTCGTCAGTGTCGTAAGTTGGGAGATTCATGCGACTGGTCAAGAGAAAGATTCACAATGGATGAGGGATGCTCCGAAGCGGTAAAAGCTGCCTTTATAAAGCTATATGAAAAGGGGCTCATCTATAGGGGAAACAGACTTATAAACTGGTGCCCTGATTGCGGAACCTCGCTTTCGGATGCCGAGGTTGAGCATAATGACAGGGACGGAAATTATTGGTATTTCAGATATCCGTCAGCAGACGGCTCGTTTGAAGGAGTCACCGTTGCCACCTCAAGACCTGAAACTATGTTTGCCGACGTAGCGATAGCGGTTCGCGGTGATGATGAGAGATATGCCGATATAATAGGCAAAAAAGTCATCCTTCCGCTTACGAACAGGGAAATCCCTGTTATTGCCGACGATTATCCCGACCCTGAAAAAGGTACGGGTGCTGTAAAGATTACTCCGGCTCATGATTTTAACGACTTCGAGGTCGGACAGAGACACGGTCTCAAATATGAGTCATGCATAGGATTGGATGCAAAGATGACGGCATTGGCGGGTAAGTATGAGGGAATGGACAGGTATGAATGCAGAAAAGCGTGGGTTAAGGACTTAGATGAAGCAGGATATCTTGTTAAACTTGAAAAAGTCGTAATACCGCAGGGCGAATGCTACAGATGCCACACTGCAATAGAGCCTATGCTCAGTGATCAATGGTTCGTAGCCATGGAAGAGCTCGCTAAACCTGCGATAAAAGCAGTAAAGGACGGAACCACCAGGTTCATCCCTGAAAGATTCGACAAGACATATTTTCATTGGCTTGAGGGAATCAAAGACTGGTGTATTTCGCGTCAGCTTTGGTGGGGGCACAGAATACCGGCATATTACTGCGACGAATGCCCCGAGATAATCGTTGCTTATGATGAGCCGAACTCATGTCCAAAGTGCGGCAGCACACATCTCCGTCAGGATGAAGACGTATTGGATACTTGGTTCTCAAGTGCTTTATGGCCGTTTTCGACTTTGGGCTGGCCTGAAAAAACACCGGATCTCGAATATTTTTATCCGACGACGTCAATGATTACCGGATATGATATTATATTCTTCTGGGTTGTAAGGATGATGTTCTCCGGACTTGAATATATGGGTGAAGTTCCGTTCTACGACGTGTATATTCACGGGCTCGTAAGAGACGCGGAAGGCAGGAAGATGAGCAAGTCCCTCGGAAACGGAATTGACCCTCTTGAAATAATAGATTCGTACGGAGCCGACGCTTTGAGGTTCACGCTTTCCACCGGCATTTCACCGGGGAACGATATGAGGTTCCAGACGGAAAAAATCGAATCCGCGCGCAATTTTGCGAACAAGCTTTGGAATGCATCGAGATTCGTAATAATGAATCTCAAGAAAGAGGACGGAAGCTTTAAGGAGCTTGCCAAGTGTTGTGCGGATTGCTGCGGCTGCGCATGCTCCAACACCACCGACTTTACAAATATCGCATTAAAGGATGAAGATAAGTGGATAATCAATAAGGTTAACGATGCTACCGCATATATCAATCAGTCTATGGACAGATATGATTTAGCGCTTGCGGGTCAAAAAGTCTATGACCTGATATGGAATGAATTCTGCGATTGGTATATTGAGCTCGTGAAACCGAGGCTGTATGGTGATGATGAGGACGATAAGAAGGTTGTCAGATTCGTTCTTGTTATGTGCCTCAAAAACATGCTGAAGCTCCTTCATCCGTTCATGCCGTTCATTACTGAAGAGATATGGAGCTTCCTGCCTAATGAGGAAGAGAATAACTTCTTAATAAAAGCCGATTGGCCGAAGACGAGTCTCAATTATATTTTCCCTGAGGCCGTAAGGGTGGTCGAGATGTCCATGGAGGCTGTCAAGGCGATAAGAAACATCAAAGCTGAAAAAAATGTTGCACCGTCCAAAAAAATCAGTACGGTGATATTGGCCGATGAAAAGCTCGGTACTATAAAGGCAGGCGAGGCTTATCTCAAAAATCTCGCTAATATAAGCGAACTGGTTTTCACCGATGACAGAAAAGATATCCCTGCCGATGCCGTATCCGCTGTTATAGACGGTGCCGAAATATATCTGCCTTTAGATGAGCTTGTTGACTTCAGAGAGGAATTTGAGAGACTGACAAAGGAAAAAACAAGACTTGAGGGAGAGGTTAAGCGTTCTTCCGGAATGCTTAACAATACGGGTTTCACCTCCAAGGCACCTCAAGACAAGATACAGGCGGAGCGAGATAAGCTGAAATCTTATGAGGAGATGCTCGAAAAAGTTAACGAGCAGCTGGAAGCTGTCCGCGACAAGATATAAGGACTGTTATCGCATTAAATATTATTACGGTACGGGGGAAAACGGCAAGGGGGAATATAATGAACGCGATAGATAAAATACACGAATTTGAGAAGTTCGGGAGCATACTCGGTCTTGAGAGAATGACCTCGCTTATGGCTGAGCTCGGGAATCCCCAGGATGAACTGAAATGTTTTCATGTGGCGGGCACGAACGGCAAGGGCTCCGTATGTAAGTATATTTATGAGGCGCTTCAAGCGGAAGGCTTCAAAACAGGCTTGTATACATCTCCTTTTCTTGAAGTTTTTAATGAGAGGATAGAGTTTGACCATGCATTTATCTCGGATGAAGACTTGGAAAAGTACACGGACACAGTTCTTGAAAAAGTAAAAATACTCACAGACAGGGGAGAGGATTCTCCGACTGAATTTGAAGTAATAACCGCTGTGGCTTTTCTTTATTTCAAAGAAAAAAAAGCCGATTATGTGGTGCTTGAAGTGGGACTCGGCGGAATCGGCGACTCCACCAATATCATAAAGAACCCTGTGGTTTCCGTCATAAGCTCTATTTCATACGACCATATGGACAGGCTCGGGAATACGCTTTCGGAGATAGCGGCGAACAAGGCGGGTATTACCAAAAAAGGCTGTCCCGTAGTTACTTCCGTAAAGGATGAGGAGGCTCTTGCGGTAATCGAAGAAAAGGCAAAAGAAGAAGGCTCGCTGTTCTTTTTCACAAAAAACCTTCCTGTCAACATCAAAGAGGAATCGATAGACGGCACACTAATGGACGTTCTGATTCAAGGCGTCAATGTCGAAAATCTGAGGATCGGCATGGCGGGCAGGCATCAAGTTGAAAATGCGGTTGCAGCTTTGGCGGCTCTTGCAATATATGAGGTGACCACCGACTTTAAGATAAGCAGAAAAGCGGTTCTTGAAGGATTTTTAAGAGCCAAACAGATAGGCAGATTCGAAATAATGAAAAGAGAACCGCTTATCGTCATCGACGGTGCACATAACGCGGACGGGGCACACATGCTTGTTGACACAGTCTTAAGATATGCTCCGGATAAAAAAACTCTCATTGTTACGGGAATGTTAAAGGATAAGGATACCGACGAAATAATAGAGCAATTAACGTCCATAGCAAGTGATTTTATTGCGACAGAGCCCGAAAATTCACGCAAAATGGAAGCGGAGGAACTGAAAAAGAAGCTTGAAGCAAAGGGAGCAAGGGTTGAAGCTGTTGATGACTGCAGAGATGCCGTGAAAAAGGCAATAGGATTAAAAGAAGAGTATGAGTTAATATTGTTTACAGGCTCACTTTACTTCATCGGAGCGGCAAGGAGCATACTCCGACAGTCATAACAATTAGGTGACAGAAATGAATTATAGTAAATTTTTACAGACGGTTTTGGATATAGCCGAGGAGATGCTCGTTGCAGGTGCCGAAGTCAATAGAGTTGAGGACAGCATTGTCAGGATGTGTGCCGCTTACGGCTGTGATCCTACGAGAGTAAATGTGTTCATCATAACATCCAATATTCAGGTGACATTTGAAGACCCGGAAGGTAATATCATTACACAGATAAGACAGGTTATCAGATCTGACTCCAATTATGAAAGAATCGACCGCCTGAATGACTTGTCGAGATATATATGCAGCTATAAGCCTGACCGTGAAGAAATAAAAAGAAGATATGATGAGGTGATGTCAAAGCCGAAATACTCGCCATTTATCAGATATTTAAGTGCGATAACGGTTGCGGGCGGTTTCGCCGTATTCTTTGACGGAACCTTTATTGACGGCTTAAGTTCCGCTTTAGTCGGAATGGTTATCATGTTTTTCCTGATACACCTCGGGAAATACGGCAGGAACCAAATTGCTTTGATATTTACCACCTCGCTTGTAGCGGGCACGGTATCAATCACCTTATCGGCTCTCGGACTCGGCGCGGTAGATAAGATTGCTATCGGAAGTATTATGCTTTTGATACCGGGCATTGCCATGACTAACTCCATAAGGGATATGCTTATCGGTGATGTCGCATCGGGCATGATAAGGCTTGTCAATTCGATACTGACAGCCTTGTTTATAGCATTCGGTTTCGCGATACCGCTGGCATTTATAAGGCAGCTGCAAAATGTCTTACCGATAGAGCTGTTTCCCAATGCGCTGTCGATTGCGGCAAGAAGCGGGGATTTCAGGATTGCGGTGCAGATATCGGCTGCGTTTATCGGATGCGTAGGTTTTTCACTTTATTATAATCTTAAGAAAAACCATGTCGTTTATGCAGCCGTAGGCGGTACTCTGACTTGGGGTATATATCTTTTTTTATCTTCGATATTCAAACATGACCTCTTTATTACGAACTTATTGGCGGCAATTTTCGCAGCTGTTTATGCGGAGATTATGGCTAAAACGAAAAAAGCGCCTGCAACGGTTTTCTTGGCACCGGGTGCTGTAACTCTTATCCCGGGCTCGGCGCTATACAGCACGATGAGGTTCATAATTGAAGATGAAGAAAAGTACGCGGCGTATTTCGGGAAAATTGCGCTTGAGGTTGCGTTAGCCATATCTCTCGGATTTTTGGTTGTCGTAATAGTATACAGATATTATTCCGAGTATGTTAAAAAACATGTCACGGACAAGAAAAACAAATGAGGCGATAAACTATGATGAGATTCAAACTCAGTCAGACTGACGAATATGACAGATTGGTTGATTTCATGATTCCTTTCGGCTTGGAATTTGATGTTGAGGATGAAGTCGACACGGATATAATAAAGTGCTGGAAAGTAACTCAAGAACCTGATTTTCTCGTCGGAGGAATAATTTTGGCAATGAGAGAGGGAGAATATATTATAGACGGTATAGCGGTCGACCCTCCAATGAGAAAGACCGGTATCGGAAGAATAATGCTCGATAAGGCTGTAGAGGAGATAAAGAGTCGCGGCGGAAACAGAGTTTTCCTTGTTGCCAAAGTTCCCGCATTTTTTGAAAAACTCGGATTTACTGCGATAGACAACGAAACCGCACCGAATTTCTTCGAGTGCGGTCAATGTCCTCAATACGAGGTTTCATGTTTCCCTAAGGTCATGAAGTTGGAGTTTTGATTCAGTTTAATATAAGGCAAGTCAATGCTTACCTCATTCTACGAATCTGAAGTCGGAAATGAGGTCTTTTATTTTTTTGTCCGTTTCCGAGATTATTTCGGACATCTCGGACATCCGGGACGCATTATTATCATAGTCTGCGAAAAGGGGACGTTTCATATAAGGTACATTGTAGCCTCTTGATTTCAGGGCAAGCTGTGATGAAACGACGGAATTCCCTTTTTTAACCGTGTCACCGACATCTTCAAGCATATTAAACAGAGCGTAGAAAAGTTCTTCGTCATCGTTCATTGAAGCTGTATACATCGATGATATCAGTTCAGGGATATAGTTGCACATTCCGGATATGAGCGTATCGATTCCGAGCTTGCGCATTTTTGCCCAGTTTTTTGTAGAGCCGGCGATATATTGGAAATTCGGTATTTCAGAGAGTATTTTCTCGGCATATTCAACATTTGAAGTGGAATCCTTGATGCCGCACACTCCTACTGAAACCAATTTCTTAATAAGCTCGATATCTATGGGTTTAGAAGTGAGGGAAGGGTTGTTATATGCGAATACGGGCATGCCGTCTGCCGCATCCGTAAGCGAGCGATAATAAGAAACGAGTTCGTCATCGGTATATTTGAATGTACAGGGGTTGACTGCAGCAACCGCATCAATTCCGAGCTTTTTTGCTTCAGAAGTCAAATATGCGGAGCTGTCAGTATCGTTTGTGCCGACGTGAGCTATTACGAAGCTGCCGGCATGTGTCGCGCTTACTTCTTTTGCTATGGAGTAAACTCTTGCGCGTTCTTCGGGTTTCATGAGATAGCCGGAGCCGTATGTCCCTGTGACGAACAGACCGTTTACTCCGTTTGAAAGCTGCCAGTTAAGATGCCACCTTATGAAATCTTTCGCAAGGCTTCCGTCTTTATTAAAAAAAGTGAGTGCAGGAACCAATAGTCCTTTTATATTCATCTGCTTCCTCCTTGAAAGTTTTTGTATTGCTTTGAACAGTCTTTTTTGCTGTCAATGCAGATTATTTCTCGTAAATGCCGAATTTTTTCCGTCAATGTCGATTAGTGACAGGTCAGATAACATATTCATATATCGCGATGAATTGCAATATGCTTCCGAGCAGCACGAATATGTGAAATACCGAATGTATGTAGCGGTATTTCGACCCGAATCCATACATGACGGCACCTACGGTATATGCAATACCTCCTGCCAGAAGCCATATTATTGCCGGCATCGGAAGTGCCTGTAAGGTAGGTTTTATTGCGAAAACCACAGACCAGCCGAGCCCGATATAACAGACCATTGAGAATACGGCGTATTTTTTGAGGTCAATGGCCGTGAAGACTATGGCGATTACCGCAATGCCCCATATTGCAGAGAAAAGCAACCAACAGGTAAGCGGTGATACGAGACGTATAGAGCAGAGAAGTATGGGCGTGTATGAGCCGCATATCAGAAAATATATGGTGCAATGGTCAAGTATCTGGAGGACTTTTTTCGGCATTGGCTTAGTGACTCCGTGGTAAACGGAGGACATCGTATAGAGCCATATGAGTGATGAACCGTATATGGTGCTGCCGACGATTGCCCAGACATTTTGATGATTTACGGAGCGTATCAGACAAAAAATTAAAGCGAGGACGCCCAAGACGGCGCCAACCGAATGTGAAACGGTATTAAGTATTTCTTCGCCTCCTGTGTAATCGGGAAGCTCTCTGTCCGACAATTTCGTTCTTTTCAATCGGTTTCTCCCTGTTAATTGTTTTGTCTGACGATATTTTACAATATGATGCTGTCAAAATCAAGGTCGGCAGGTTCGGATTTTTAATAAAATATGCGCAATAGAAGATTGATTTTTCATCGGCGAATATATATAATGTATCTATCTGTGGTATGAGATTGAGAGGCTCATGCACAAATTTAAGCTTATTTGCTATAAACTAACGAAAAGAGGGACTTAGTTATGTATGAGAAATACAATAAGGAAAACATCGATGTAATCAGAACCGCTTCGCCTGAAGTGGCCGATCTTGTCCAAAAGGAGTTTGACAGACAGACAAATAATGTTGAGCTTATCGCATCGGAGAATTATTGCTCGGATGCCGTTATGGCTGCTTGCGGAAGCTGTCTTTCATGGAAGTATGCGGAGGGTTATCCTTATGAAAGATATTCGGGAAACAAGGGGAGATACTATGGCGGAACCGAATTCGTCGATCAGCTTGAAGAATATTGTTGCGACCTGTGGAGAAAGGTTTTTAATACCGACTATCATGTGAACGTTCAACCGCATTCGGGGTCGCAGGCTAATTTCGGTGCGTTTAATGCCGTGCTTCAGCCGGGTGATACCGTTCTGAGCTTCGACCTTGACCATGGCGGACACCTTACGCACGGTTCCCCTGTGAATTTCAGCGGTAAGACATATAATATGGTGTTTTATGATGTCGATGAAAACGGTTTCATCGATATGAACAGCGTGAGAGAAAAGGCTCTTGAATGTAAGCCTAAACTCATTCTTACGGGTGCATCCGCATATTCGAGAATTATAGATTTTGAGGCGTTCGGTAAGATTGCAAAGGAAGTCGGCGCATATTTCATGGTGGACATGGCTCATATTGCGGGGCTTGTAGCAGGAGGCGTACATCCTTCTCCGTTCGGAATTGCCGACCTCATCACCACAACAACTCACAAGACATTAAGGGGACCGAGAGGCGGTCTTATATTCTCCAAGCTTGAGCTTGCAAAAAAAGTCGATTCGGCTATTTTTCCTTTTGCTCAGGGCGGCCCGCTCGAACACATAATCGCCGGAAAAGCCGTTTGTGCTACAGAGGCTCTCAGACCGGACTTCAAGGAATATGCTCAAAAGGTCGTTAAAAATTGTGCGGCTCTCTGCGATGAATTTATCAAACTGGGATATAAGGTTGTTACCGGCGGAACCGATAATCACTTAATTCTTTTGGACTTATCCGATGAGGCGTTCAGCGGCAAGGAACTTCAGGAGAAATGTGACTTAAGAGGCATCACGCTTAATAAGAATTGCGTTCCGAACGAGAAGCGTTCTCCTATGCAGACTTCGGGTGTGAGGATCGGTACCGCACCTATGACTACAAGGGGTTACGGCGAGGAAGATTTCAGAGTTGTTGTCAGAAGAATCGACGCTATCATAAAAGAATTGAGAGAAGAAAAAAAAGCGTAAAAAAATCCCGGGTTTTACTCCAAAAAAGCCAATAAACATTGGCTTTTTTGCATTTTTTGTGTTAAAATAGTACTCGTAAATTTGTGTCCTGAAATAGGAGGAATGACTTGAGAATATTAATAGACGGAATGGGCGGAGATAACGCTCCTGAAGCGGTAGTAGAGGGTGCGGTTTTAGCGGCAACGGAAACCGAACATGAGATTTGTATTATAGGGCCTATTGAGACGATACGGTCTTTGGCCGAAAAACATATGAAAAAGAGGCAGCTAAAGGGCAGCATTTCCTTTGTAGACGCTACGGAGGTTATTACCAATTCCGAGAGCCCTGCTCTTGCGGTCAGAAAAAAGAAAGATTCCACTATCGTTAAAGGCATAGGAATGTTAAAGGACGGAGAGGCGGATATCTTTATTTCCGGCGGTTCGACGGGAGCTTTGCTTGCTGCCGGATTGTTCAATATCGGAAGAGTCAAGGGCATAGACAGGCCTGCGATTTGCAGCATATACCCTATAATCGGCGGGAGGCCTTCACTTCTTTGTGATGCTGGAGCCAATGCGGAATGCAAGCCGAAGAATTTATATGATTTCGGCATTATGGGCTCCATATACATGGAAAAAGTAATTGGCAGAGAAAATCCTATGGTCGCTCTTGTAAATATCGGAACCGAAGAAAAAAAAGGGACATCTCTCACTAAGGAGGCTTACGGGCTCCTTAAAGAGAGCGGAATTAATTTCATCGGCAATATGGAAGCAAGAGACGTACCTAAAGGAAGGTGCGATGTAATAGTGACGGACGGATTTACCGGCAATGTAATTCTTAAGCTCACCGAGGGGATGGCATGGAATATCTTCAAGGTTATCAAGAAAAAATTTACGAGCGGTATTCATGCCAGAATAGGCTCGCTTCTCCTTGTGGACAAGCTCATGGAGATAAAGAAAGAGACGGATTATTCAGAGTATGGCGGAGCACCGATTTTAGGGCTCAAAAAACCGCTTGTCAAAATGCACGGTTCGTCTTCCGGTAAAGGCGTAAAGAACACGATATTAAAGGCTATTCCTTTTGTGGAAAAGGATGTAGTGGAGAAGATTCAGGAATATATCAAATGAATGAGAAAAAACTTATGAGCTTGCTCGGCTATGAGTTTAAGGATATAAAACTTTTGAAGACGGCGCTTACGCACAGCTCCTATGGAAATGATGTCGGGATGAAGAAGTCCGAATTTAATGAGAGACTCGAATTCATAGGAGATGCTCTTTTAGATGCTGTCATCGGCCTCGTGCTTTATGAAAAGATGCCGACGGTGTCGGAGGGAGTACTTTCGAAGACGAGAGCGAAGGTGGTATGTGAGAGGTCACTTGCGGAAATAGCGAGGAAACTTAATCTGGGCGAGTTCATTTATTTAAGTAACGGTGAAAAACATTACGGCGGCAGAGATAAGGACTCCATACTTGCAGACTGTCTGGAAGCAATTATAGGGGCGATTTTTATGGATAGCGATTTGGATGAGACGATGGCGATGATTAAACGATTATTCGAGCCAACCATAAAAAAAGCCATTGACGGAGAGATATTTTCGGATTACAAGTCCGAGATTCAGGAGCTTTTTCAGGCTAAGCACGGCAATGTGGATCTCAGCTACATAATTGACGGAGAAGAAGGCCCTGCACATGACAAGCTGTTTTATGCGCATCTTATATGTGACGGCAAAAAATACGGAAGAGGTTGCGGCAAAACAAAAAAAGAGGCGGAACAGAATGCCGCAAAAGCAACACTTGAGTTAATTGAGAGGTAATAAATGTATTTTAAGAGAATTGAAATGCACGGGTTCAAGTCCTTTGCGGAGCCGGTGATAATAGACTTCCATCCGGGAGTTACCTGTATTGTAGGGCCGAACGGTTCGGGAAAATCAAATATAAGCGATGCAATCCGTTGGGCACTCGGTGAGCAGAGCCCTAAAATGCTGAGGGGCGGCAAAATGGAAGAGGTAATCTTTAACGGCACGGCCTCCAGAAAATCCAGAGGAATGGCGGAAGTTACGCTTGTAATCGATAATTCCGAAAACATATTACCCATTGATTACAATGAAGTTGCGATTACCAGAAGGATGTATCGTTCCGGCGAATCCGAATATCTGATTAATAATAATCAGTGCCGTTTAAGAGATATAAGAGAGCTTATCATGGATACCGGAATCGGTGTTGACGGGTATTCTTTGATAGGACAGGGGAAAATACAGAATATCATAGACGGAAAGGCTGATGAAAGGAGAGAAATCTTCGAGGAATCAGCCGGCGTTGTGATGTACAAAACCAAAAAACAGGAAGCGGAGCGTAAGCTCGCAAATGCGAATATTAACCTTGACAGGGTAAATGATATAATCGGCGAGATTGAGGACAGGATAGGTTCGCTTGAAGATGAGAGCATAAAGGCTAAAGAGGCTCTCGTACTCAGGGAAAAGAAAAGAGAACTCGACATCAATATCACGCTTCGTAATATTGAGAAATTCAATGATTCCAATGAATCCGGAGCAGATGATATTTCCAAGCTTTCCAAGGACATAAACAGGCTTACGGTTGATAGGAACACACTTGAAGTCAAGATACAGGAGGCCCGCGACAGAAGTGAAGCCTTGCTTCAGCTCGGCAATGAGGCGAGGGAAAAGCTGCTCGATAAGGTCAATGAAATCAACCGCATGACCAATGAAAATCAACTTTCCGACGAAAAGATGGCCGGATTCGAGAGAGATTTAGGAAGACTGGGCAGAGAAATAGAAGCCTTGAACGCCAAGCTCGAAAAAGAAATCACAGCTTCTTACGAAAATGAAAAGAAAAAGGAAGAGCTTTCGGTCGGCATAGAGAAATCGTCTCTTGAACTTGCTGAGCGAATTGATGAATATAATAAGCTCTTAAAATCATCTCTGGAACATCAATCTGCTATTGATGAGAATAAGAATATGATTTTGGGAATCTCAAACAAGGTTTCATCCTTGAGGAGCGAAGCTGCTTCGGTAAGAGGGCTTAAGGAGTCTCTCCTTAAGAGAAAAGAAGAGGTAATCGCCGAAGCGGAGGAACTTGCTTCAAGCTCCGGTGCGGTTTACGCCGAGATAGAAAAGGCAGAAAAAGAAAAAGATGAAACAGAACGCCGGATTTCAGAAAAAACCGAAAAGAAATTTTCCGCAATCGAGCATAAAAATAAGCTGTCGAAAGAATTGAAGGAGCTCTTCACGAGGGGTGAGGAGCTCAGGATAAAATCCTCACAGGCTCTGTCGAGAAAGACTACGATAGAGGAAATGGAAGCAAATTACGAGGGATATAACGGAGCCGTAAAGTTTATAATGAAAAGTAACCTCAGGGGTATTTCAGGTGTTGTCGCCGAGCTCATAAATGTACCCAAAGGTTACGAGGTTGCTATAGAAACGGCCCTCGGCGGTTCCCTTCAGAATATTGTTTGTGAAAAGGACGAAGATGCGAAGAAAGCGATAAATCTCCTTAAGGATACAAAGTCCGGAAGACTGACTTTTCTGCCCATCGAGTCCGTACGCGGCAAAAAAATCAACTTGGATAAGACCATATCGGGTGCGAGAGGATTTGAAGGGCTTGCGTCGGATATCGTAAGTTTTGAAAAAAAATACGGCGGAATTGCCGAATATCTGCTCGGCAGGGTTGTTATTGTTGATCATATCGATACTGCCATAAGGTTGTCGAAAAATGTCGGCAGCGGCATCAGATTCGTAACTCTTGACGGAGAGGTCATAAACGCGTCGGGTGCCATTACAGGCGGAAAATATAAGAATCAAACAGCCGATCTTCTTGCAAGAAAAAATGAGATTTCCAAGTTGGAAGAAAAACTTACGGCGTTCGAAAAATCGTTAAAAGAGACAAAGGACGCAATTTCTGAAAAAGAGGCTTTGAAGAGCGGTCTTGAAAAAGAAATAGAGGTGCTTGAAAGCGGCTTGTCCGAACTTATGCTCCGTGAAGCCAATATTCAGGCGAAGATTATAACTCTTAACGAAACGGGCAGAAACGCTCAGGAAGCTAATGAGAAGAGGGACAGGGAGCTTGATGCTATCGAAAATGATTACCGGAATGCCGATAAACTGATTGAGGAGGCAAACCTGAAGGCTGACGGATTGGATGAACAGATAAAGGCCCTTGAAGAAGATTCTTTGAAGGAAATGGAGCTTCTTGAAGATATTCAGGCGAAGATAAGCTTATCAAACGAAGCTATTACGGAGGCAAGGGTTAAGAAGACCGAAATTGATAACAAGCTTGATTCGCTCGAAACATTGCTGGAGATATCCCAGGATAATATAGATGAATTTACCGAGCAGATAGACAGCAAGGTAGAGGACAAAGAAAGAATAGAAGGCTATAGAGATAAGCTTATGTTCGGGTCGGGGGATTCGATAGAGGTTTACAATAACTTGTGTTCTGAAAAGCAGGAATTAGAGGAATATATCGAACATGTCGATAAGGATAGGGCAGGCGTGATTTCGGAGATTTCAGAGATTAAGCTCGAGTTTGACAGAATTACGGAGGAATATAACTCCTATGCGGATCAAAAGCAGCAGCAGGAAATCAGATTTGCGAGAAACGAAGCCCAACTCGAAGCAGCCAAACAGAAGCTCATTGAAGACTTTGAAATCAATTATGCACAGGCGCTCGAACTTAAAAAAGAAGATTTTGTTTACTCAAGTGCCGTAAAAGAAAGCCGTGAAATCAAGAACAGGCTTGAAGAATTAGGAGAGATAAACGTAGGTGCAATCGACGAGTTTGACAGAGTTTCCGAAAGATACGGCTTTCTGAAGGAGCAGAGAAAAGATATCACCGATGCTATGGATGAGCTTAATGACATAATAAGCGATATGGACATAAACATTAAGTCGAGGTTCAAAAAGAACTTTAACGAGATTGTCGTCAATTTTGAGGAGATATTCCGCGAGCTTTTTGGCGGAGGTACAGCGGAACTCAGGCTTGAGGATGAGGACAATCCTTTAGAGTCGGGGATAGATATAATTGCACAGCCGCCCGGAAAGAAGCTCCAGAATATCAATCTTCTTTCGGGCGGAGAGAAGTCGATGACCGCCATTGCGCTCATGTTTGCGGTGTTAAAGACCAAGCCGACCCCTTTCTGCATTTTGGACGAGGTGGAAGCGGCGCTTGACGATGCGAACATTGACAGATTTGCAAGATATCTTAAAAAGTTTAACGACATTCAATTCGCGGTAGTAACTCACCAAAAAGCTACTATGGAGTATGCCGACGTACTCTACGGAGTTACCATGCCTGAGCAGGGCATTTCCAAGGTGCTCTCGCTTAAGCTCGGCGATGAATTCGAAATATAAAAGGAGAAACATATGAGTGTTTTCAAAGAAAAAAAGGGGTTTTTCGGGAGTCTCGGAGAAAAAATTTCCAATACTTTGCGTGCGAGGATGGAGGTTGACGAGAATGTTATGGATGAAATAGAGGAGACTCTTATTACATCAGATATCGGTATGGAGACGACGATGGTTATTATGGATAAGCTGAGAGAAAAACTATCCGTTGACTATATAGTAAAGCCGGAGAATGTTAAAAAAGCCTTGACCGGTATCATAAAAGAATGTGTTGACAAGGGTGAAAGACATAGGCTTTCCGATAAAAGACCGCTTGTCGTGCTGATGATAGGCATAAACGGAGGCGGTAAGACTACCACGATAGGCAAGCTTGCTCACAGACTGCAGGGAGAAGGGAACAAAATTATGCTTGCTGCTGCCGATACATTCAGAGCGGCGGCTTCGGAGCAGCTCTCGATATGGGGAGACAGATGCGGCGTTAATGTGGTTAAACACAAGGAAGGTGCCGACCCGTCGGCTGTTATATTCGATGCGATTCAGTCTGCTAAGGCGAGGGGAACCGACGTGCTTATCTGCGACACGGCAGGCAGACTCCAAAACAAAAAGAATCTCATGAACGAACTTGAAAAGATGAATAAGGTTATTTCGATGGAGTGGCCTGAGGCGGAGAGAGAGACACTTCTCATTTTAGACGCTACGACAGGCAAGAATGCCATATCTCAAGCTAAGGAATTCGGCACGGTCGCCGATTTGACGGGTATAGTTATAACTAAACTTGACGGAACCGCTAAAGGCGGCATAGCCATAACCATTTCCGAAGAGTTTGATATGCCCGTTAAGTTCATAGGCACAGGTGAGGGGATAGAGGATTTGGAAGTCTTCGACCCCGAAACTTTTATCGGAGGAATATTCAATGAGTAAACCGGTTGTTGCGATAGTCGGGAGACCGAATGTCGGGAAAAGTACATTGTTTAACAGGCTTGTCGGCAGGAGAATCTCCATCGTGGAAGATACGCCGGGAGTTACGAGAGACAGGATATATGCCGAAACCGACTGGAACGGCATAGTATTCGGTCTGATTGATACCGGCGGAATAGAACCCTCATCCTCGGATGTTATACTTTCACAGATGAGGGAACAGGCACAGATTGCGATGGATCTGTCGGATGTAATCCTGTTTATTTGCGACGGCAAGGAAGGGATTACTCATGCAGATATCGAGGTGGCGGATATGCTCAGAAGGACGGGCAAAAAAGTCATCCTAATAATTAACAAGATTGATAAACCGAGCAAGCTACCGGATTTCTTCTATGATTTTTATGAACTCGGTTTAGGCGAGCCCATTCCGGTATCAGCAGCAAATATGCTCAATTTCAGCGATGTGCTCGATGAGATAGTTGAGAATTTCCCTAAGGAAGCATATGAGGAAGACGACGACAGCATTAAGATTGCGGTTATAGGTAAGCCGAATGTAGGCAAGTCTTCGCTTGTGAATTGCCTGCTCGGCGAAAATAGAGTGATAGTTTCGGATATAGCGGGAACCACAAGGGATTCCATTGATACGCCTTTTGAAAAGGACGGAGAGAAATACGTTCTCATAGATACCGCAGGTATCAGGAGACAGTCAAAGATAAGTGACGATATCGAAAAATTTTCGGTAATCAGGGCCGTTGCAGCTGTTGAACGCTGTGACGTATGTCTTGTAATGATTGACGCGGTGGAGGGCTTGACGGAACAGGACAAAAAAATTGCCGGAATTGCACATGAAGCGGGCAAGGGTATTGTAGTAGCTGTAAACAAATGGGATTTGATTGAGAAAGAAACAAATACCATGCGTGACTTTAAGCGCGGACTTGAGGCGGAGCTCCTGTTTATGAGCTATGCTCCGATAATCTTTATTTCCGTTCTTGAAAAACAGAGAGTAAATCAAGTTATGGATATTTGTAAGGCTGTATCGGAAAACAGAAGCATGAGGGTTCCTACAGGGCAGCTCAATTCGCTCATTCAAGACGCGATTCTTATGAAGCAGCCTCCTTCGGATAAGGGCAAGAGGCTAAAGATATATTATGTGACACAGATAGGTGTTAAACCGCCTCTGTTCAGCTTTCAAATTAACAAGAGGGAGCTGATGCACTTCTCATATTCGAGATATCTTGAGAACAGGATTCGAGAGAGTTTCGGTTTCGAGGGGACATCGGTGAAATTCGTTTTCAGAGAAAAAGGAGAGAGGGACGATTACATTGGCTGACAGGAATCAAATTATATTCTACATAGTCGTAATAGCGGCGTCCTATCTTATCGGCAGCATTTCTCCATCCACCATAATCGCTAAGATGAGGGGCATCGACATAAAAAAAGAGGGGAGCGGAAATGCCGGCACCACCAATGCTCTGAGGGTGCTCGGGGGCAAAGCAGCCGTTATAACTCTATGCATTGATATATTGAAAGGGACTGCTGCGGTTTTTTTGTCGGCAACGCTTACGGGAGACCCGCTTTTCGGATATTTTGCCTGTGCGGCTGCATTTATAGGTCATATCTTCCCTGTTTATTACAGCTTTAAGGGAGGAAAGGGCGTGGCGGTAGCCTTCGGCGGACTTTTAGGTGTGAATTGGAAGCTTGCACTTATTCTGCTGCTCATTGTTGCGGTGCTCACCGTACTTTCCAAGAGGATGTCGGTAGGTTCCATTGCCGGGGCGATAAGTGCCGTGCCGACAGCTTGGCTGCTTGAACCGGAGTTCCTGCCGTTTGCCGCGGTTCTGGCGACCGTAATACTTGTCAAGCATAAGGGAAATATAGCGAGGCTCATCAAGGGAGAAGAGCCTCCGATGTCAATATTCGTAAAAAAGAAAGGTGGAGACGGTTAACATGAGAATTGCAGTATTAGGTGCGGGAAGCTTCGGAACGTCTCTCGCAATTCAGCTCAGCGCAAAGGGGTTCGACACCGTGCTTTGGGCGAGAAATCAGGTTCAGGCGGATATGATGTCCAAAACGAAAGGGAACCACAAATATCTTCCGGGCATAGAGCTTCCGGAGGGACTTGGGATTACATCCAATCTGAGTGAAGCGATAAAAGATTCCGATATTCAGGTATTCGCCGTGCCTGCGCAGTCGTTTCGAGAGCTTCTTACAGAGGTTAAAAATATTTCGGATTCACTTAATATAGTAGACGTTGCAAAGGGCTTGGAAATCAAGACTCTCAAAAGGCTTTCGGAGGTTGCTGCAGAGGTTTGTACATCTGCGAAATATGCCTGTCTTTCGGGGCCGTCACATGCCGAGGAGGTCGCGAGATTTCTGCCGACTACAGTTACGGTATCTTCGGAAGACCGCGAGTTTGCACTAAAGGTTCAGAAGATTTTCATGTCGGAAAATTTCAGAGTATATACCAATAACGACATAATAGGTGCTGAGCTCGGCGGTGCGCTCAAAAATATTATTGCACTCGGTGCCGGAGTCTGCGACGGAATCGGACTCGGCGACAATTCCAAAGCCGCTCTCATGACGAGGGGACTCGCGGAAATGATAAGGCTCGGTGAAGCGATGGGTGCCAAACCCGAGACTTTTTCGGGTCTGACGGGGCTTGGAGACCTGATTGTAACTTGTACTTCGATGCATTCAAGAAACAGGAGATGCGGAATTTTAATCGGCAAGGGCATGAATGTCGACGCCGCCAAAGAGAAAGTCGGAATGGTTGTGGAAGGGATAACCACCACAAAGGCGGCTTATGAGCTTGCAAAAAAATATAAAGTTGAGATGCCTATAACGGAGCTTATGTATAAGCTCATAGAAGGGAAAGTCACTGCGGAAGAGAGTGTGGGACTTCTCATGGGCAGGAAAGAAAAACATGAGTAAGAGATTTCATATTACAACATTCGGTTGTCAGATGAATGAGCATGATTCGGAGATAATTGCAGGTATGCTTATCGAAAAAGGATATGAACCTGTTCGGGAGAGAAAGGAAGCGGATATAGTTCTTTTTAACACATGCTCCATAAGAGAAAATGCCGATAAGAGATTCTTCGGCACGCTCGGACAACTTAAGCACAGAAAAATACAGGAGGGTGAGAACCTTACGGTCTGCGTCTGTGGCTGTATGATGCAGCAACAGCATATAATCGACACGTTAAAATCAAAATATCCGTGGGTCGACATCGTTTTCGGCACTCATAATATACATGAGCTGCCTAAGCTCCTTGATAATTTATACAACGAAAAGCGGAAACAGCTTGAAATTTGGCAAGACGGTGCGGAGATAGTGGAAGACCTTCCGTCAAAGAGACTTTTTAAGCACAAAGCTTATGTCAATATTACCTTCGGCTGTAACAATTTTTGCACATATTGCATAGTACCGTATGTAAGGGGGCGTGAGAGGTCGAGGAAACCCGAGGACATCATAAATGAAGTGAAAAAACTCGTTTCCGAAGGCGTTAAAGAAGTTACATTCCTCGGTCAAAATGTAAACAGCTATATTGGCGAAAGCTCCGGCGTGAAGTGGGACTTTCCGGATCTGATAAGGGCCGTTGACAAGATAGAGGGTATCGAGAGGATAAGATTTATGACATCTCATCCCAAGGATCTTTCGGATAAACTCATAGAGTGTTATCGGGATTGCAAGAGCCTTTGCCATTATTTTCATCTTCCCGTTCAGTCGGGAAGCAGTAATGTTCTATCTAAGATGAACAGGAGATACAGCAGAGAAAAGTATATCGAGCTTATTAAAAAACTCAGGGCGGTTGACCCTAAGATTGCTATCAGCACCGATATTATCGTAGGTTTTCCGGGGGAAACCGAGGACGAATTTGACGAAACGCTGAGTCTTTGCGAGGAGATAAGATTCGACTCCGCATTTACCTTTCTCTATTCGATAAGAAAAGGAACACCGGCGGCGGGATATGAGAATCAGATTCCTGAAACGGTCAAACACGAAAGGTTTAACAGGCTCGTCGAATGTATAAACAGGATTTCCGCCGAAAAAAATGCCGAATATGTCGGTACCGTACAGAAAGTATTGGTTGACGGACTTTCGAAACGTAACTCAAACAATTACAGCGGAAGAACCGAAACCTTCAAACTCGTTAATTTCAAAGGAAAGCCGGGTATGACAGGTGAACTTGCAGATATTAAAATAACAGCTTCAAACACTTTCAGCTTAGAAGGAGAATTGATTTAATCATGTTTGAAATGGAAACGCCGCTTGGCTATATATCCTCTACAATGGTGGTATATGGAATAAACTTCATATTAATCGTGGCAGTCATATTCTTCGAGAGAAAAACATCGACTGCTACTTTGGCGTGGATTATGGTTTTGGCGTTTGTTCCGGTGTTGGGGTTCATACTATACTTGATTTTTAATCAGAACCTTACCCGAATCAAGATAAACAAACTCTATGATAACGAGGAAAGCGTTATAAGAGGCTATCTCGATTATCAGATTAAAGAGCTGGAGGAAGGGAAACTCAGGCTTGATAACTACTCCGCATACAAGTGGAGGGATTTGGTAATACTGAATCAGGTTTACGGCAATGCCATATATAGCGAAACGAATGATATAGAACTCATCGTGGACGGGAATGAGCTGTTTGACAGGATGCTTGAAGATATAAGAAATGCCGAAACGTCCGTTAATGCGGAATATTTTATAATCAAAAATGATAAGACAGCCAAGCGTTTCATAGCGGCGCTGACGGAGAAAGCGAGAGAAGGCGTGGAAGTTCGGCTGCTCGTAGACTCTCTCGGCTCAAGAGGTTTGAATAACTTAGTGCTCAGAGAATATATTAAAGCAGGCGGCAAGGTGGCATATTTTTTCCCTCCGAGATTGGCAAGGATGGGGATAAAGATAGGGCTTAACCTCAACTACCGAAACCACAGAAAGATTCTGGTGGTCGACAACAAAATAGGGTATACGGGCGGATATAATATCGGCAACGAATATTGTGATTTGGCACCGAAATTCGGACATTGGCGTGATTCACACGTGAGAATCAGGGGAACGGGAGTGAACGAGCTTAACACGAGATTCATTCTCGATTGGCGTTTCGTAACTAAGGAGAAGCTCGATTTGCTTGATGCGGGGCGTATCAATACCGAGGTTGCCGGCGATATGGGACTGCAAATCGTTTCATGCGGGCCTGAAGCTCCAAAGCAGGAAATCAAGCGCGGTTTCATGAAGATGATTACCGCTGCTACGGATTCCGTATATATTCAATCTCCTTATTTCGTTCCGGACGCATCGATTATAGAGTCATGCAAGATGGCATCGCAATCGGGAGTTAAAGTCAACATAATGATACCGAATAAGCCTGACCATATTTTCGTATATTGGGCGACCCTTTCCAATGTGGGAGAGCTGCTCAAGGACGGATGCAGGGTGTTCATCTATGACGGAGGTTTCCTGCATGCAAAAGCGATATTTGCGGACGGGGAGGTCACGTCCATAGGTTCATGTAACTTCGACATAAGGTCGTTTAAGCTGAATTTTGAAACAAATGCATTTATCTTCGATAAGGAATTTACGGAGCAAATGGTAAAATCCTTTGAGGAAGATATGAAGAACAGCCGTGAACTGACAATGGAAGATTATAATAAACGTCCGATTTTTGTAAGATTCAAGGAGAGTATCTCAAGGCTTCTCACCGAGATACTTTAGGGAGTGCAATATGCTCAGATTTTTTATCGCTCTGTGGGGAGCGAAAATGATGATGTTATTCTATAAGCTCAGAGGCACACCGAAGACGGATATGCCGGGGCTCCTGGCGTGTAAGATTTGTCCGGATTTTTTAGAAATTGTTTCTAAACCGAAGCTCACGATAGCCATTACAGGCACAAACGGCAAGACTACGACATCCGTGCTTGTGAACGATTTTTTGAGCGAGCGGGGACTGTCGACTTCTTTTAACGACTGGGGTGCAAATCTCATGGCGGGGTTTGCCGTTAATCTCATCAGGGGAGTGAATATTTTCAACAAGCCGCAGGTGGACTGCTCGGTGCTTGAGGCGGATGAGCTTTCGATGGATACGGAGATGGTGAAGCTTAAGCCGGATTACATAGTTGTAACCAATATATGCAAGGACAGTTTAAGACGAAACGGGCATCCCGAGAACATCTTCAATCACATGGAAAAGTGCATGAGGATGTCAAAAAAAGGCGCAAAGGCGATATTAAATGCCAATGACCCGATTTCAATCGGGCTTGCCAAAAATATTGAAAGGGTATTTTTCGGTATCGATGATGACAGTTTCAGACCGCTGCCGAATATTTCGAGGGATATTTCAGTCTGTCCCGTATGCGACGGCAAGATAAAATACGATTACAGACTCTACAGACATATAGGAAAATATCACTGCGAGAGCTGTGATTTCAAGACTCCCGAGAGCAAATATCTCGCAAAAAATATAGACCTCTTAAATAAAACGATGACATTGAACGGAGAAACCGTGCCTCTGATTTCGGATACGATGTTCAACTGCTTCAACGTGCTTACCGCAGCGGCTCTTTTTCTGGAACTTGGCTATGAGATGGGTGTTATTTCGGAGTTTATGCAAAGGCAGAAGATAACGGATATCAGAGAGTCGTCGGTAACGTATAACGGGATAGAATATTTTGCTTATGCGGCTAAATCGCAGAATGTTTCGGCGGCTGCTACGGTATTCGAATATATGGCAGACGAGCCGTCCGACAAAAATGTGGTTCTTCTTATGGACGAGGTGCAGGATAGACATCATCCGACCGAAACGATTTCATGGCTTTATGAAACCGACTATGAGTTTTTGAATCGCCCGCATATCAAGAAGATTGTGGTGGGCGGACACATGTTTCTCAATCATAAGCTGAGGCTGCTCCTCGCAGGAGTGCCAGAGGAAAAGATTGTGGCGGTTGAGGAGGAGGCTGATATTCCGCAGCATGTGGACAGGGAAGGAATAGATAAAGTATATGTGCTTTTTGAAATTGATTATGTTACCAAGGCGAAAAATATGCGTGACAGCATCGTAGAATATGCGAAGGGGGCAAACAGTTGAAAAAGATTGAATTTATTTATCCTGAGTTTACCAATATCTACGGTGAATGTTACAATATCGAATATCTCAAAAAAAGCAGCGACGAGCTTGAGGTTATCATGACACATCATCTCGAAAAGCCGAGGTTCCTCACAGCAGATGCCGATATGGTCTATATCGGATGCATGACGGAAAGACATCAGGAAAAGACGATAGAGCTTTTGAGGGGGTATCGAGGCGAGATAGAGGCGGCGATAGCTGCCGGCACCATATTTTTGGTAACGGGCAATGCAATCGAAATATTCGGGAATCTAATAAAAGAAAATGACTTGTCGGGCAATTTGATAAAAGAAGTGCCCGCACTCGGGTTGTTTGATTTTTATTCCGTGAGGAATATGGATTTGCCGAGGCATAATTCGCAGTATATAGCGACGTTTGAAGACATGACGCTGCTCGGGCACCGGAGCCAATTCAGCTTCAGCTACGGTGAGTTTAAGGATTATTTTTTGAAAATTGAAACGGGAATCGGGATGAATCCGGAAACCGGGAGAGAGGGGATTCATGTCAATAATTTCTTTGCCACGTACTCTCTCGGGCCATATCTCATCTTTAACCCGTATTTTGTCAAATATCTCTTGAGACTTATGGGACTCAATGATGAGATAGCGTTTGAAAAAAACATCATTGAGGCATATAATTACAGACTTAACGAATTGAGGAGAACACTTACATGAATCTTAGCTTCTACATTAAAAAACTTAAAACAACAGACTTGTCGAGGTTCGATGAAACGGCAAAGAGGATAGCCGCTAAAACGGGGAAATCGTGGAGGGCGGTACGTCGGGACATATTTTACTGTACGCTCAGGTACGGCTCGGGCCATGTCGATTATGAGTTTTTTGAGATGTACAATAAAAACCATAAGGAGAGGGATGAAATCCTCACACTCGGCAAGAATAACAAGATCTTCAAAAGGTTCAACGACAGGAGATATATACAGTATTTCGAGGACAAGGCGATTTTTAACAAAAAATTCAACAGCTTTATGAAGCGCGACTGGATAGTCCTCGGCAAAGGGAAGATGTTCGGAGACATCAAAGGGACTGCACTTAAGGAAACGGACAGAGTCGAGGGAAGCGATGCTGAAGCCTTCAAAGCTTTTCTTGTAGGCAAAGAATATATAATGGTCAAGCCTCTTCATGAGAGCTGCGGAAGAGGTATCGAAAAGATTAAAGTTTCGGATTGGGATACCGAGGAGCTTTATATGTACCTCGTAGATAATGATAAGCCGCTTGCGGAGGAAGTGGTGAAACAGGACAAGACGATGAATCTCTTAAGCGCCGATTCCGTGAACACCATTAGGGTTATCACAATATTAAAAGACGGCAAGGCTGTAATAGTTTCCGGCGGGATAAGGATGGGTAAACCCGGTTCTGTGGTGGATAATTTCAATAACGGCGGTATTTCTACAATTTATGATTTTAAGACGGGAGAAATCATTTCCGACGGTTTCGATAAAGACAGAAATGTGTTCGAGAGAGTACCCGGTTCAGGAACGGTGCTGAAGGGTTTCCGAATTCCGAAATGGGACGAAGTTCTCGGCATGATTCAGGAAGCAGCCAATCTGGTGCCGCAGGTGGGTTATGTCGGATGGGACGTATGCATCTCCGAGGACCACGGGCCTCTTCTGATTGAAGGAAACAGCTACCCGTCACAAGACCTTTGTCAAGATTTGAAGCTGAAACAGGGAACATACAAATCCATAACGGAGGCGATAAAATAATGGGCTTTATCAGATATATCATAGCGCTTTGGGCGGCTAAGCTTGCGATTGTCGCACTTAGGATAACCAAACATAACGGGACAAATTTCCCGGGTATTGTCGCACTTAAGATCTGCCCGTCATTCTTAAGCTATGCAAAAAAGCCGAAAAAAATAATTGCGGTTACCGGTACAAACGGCAAGACTACTTGTTCCAATCTGATAACCGACATTTTAAGAGTTGACAATAAAATAGTTCTGAATAACTCGGCGGGTTCCAATATTGACACGGGAATTGCCACGGCACTCGTGCAGGGAATGAGCATTTTCGGCTCGGAAAAATACGAGATAGGAGTTTTTGAGGTTGACGAGAGGTCGGCGAAGAGGGTATTTCCTTTCTTGAAGCCCGAATATATATTGGTAACAAACCTAAGCAGAGATTCGATAATGAGAAATGCTCACCCTGAATATATCGCCGATTTCCTGTCAAATAATATACCCGAGGATTCGATACTCATTCTAAATGCTGATGACCTTATATCTTCGAGAATAGCACCGTTAAACAAGAGGGTATATTACGGTGTTAACAGGCTTGAGAATGACATTACGGAATGCATTAATCTTATAAATGACTTTCAAGTTTGTCCCGTTTGCAGCCACAGGTTGAAATACGAGTATCTGAGGTATAATCATATCGGCAAGGCTTATTGTGATAATTGCGGATTTAAGTCTCCGGAATACGATTATACGGCGGAAAACCCGGACACCGACAGAATGTCGATTGACGTGAACACGCCGTCAGAAACGGGCTGTTACCGCCTTTTGAACGACAGCATATTTAATATATATAACCAAGTTTCCGTAATAACGCTTTTGTTTGAACTCGGATACGGCTCAGGAGAAATAAAAGGATTTTTTGAAAGGGTAAACTTGGTCGAGTCGAGATTTGATGAAGAACAATTCGGGGATAAGAAGCTGTTCAGAATGCTCGCAAAAGAAAAAAATGCTTTCGCTACGACGAGGGTTTTTGATTATATTTCAGGGATGCCGGGCGACAAGGAAATAATTCTGATGAACTCATGTCAGGGAGATATGAAACACTGGAGTGAAAATACCTGCTGGCTTTATGACTGCGATTTCGAGTTTCTTAACAGAGATAATATTAAGAATATCGTGCTCTGCGGCCCGAGAAGGCACGACCATAAGCTCAGACTTTTGCTCGCAGGCGTAGATGAAAGCCGTCTTTCATTCGCCGAAAAGGAAATCGATGCACCGGACAGATTGAAGTTTTTTGAGAATGATAATATATTTGTTCTCTATGGAACGGATTCTTTGGAACTCGGAATAAAGGTTGCCGATATGGTTAAAAAAAGGCTTGAGGAGGGCGACTTCAATGATTAAAATAGAAATATTGTTTCCGGAGGTCGCCAATCTTTACGGTGACCTTGAGAATATAAGCTATCTAAAAAAATGTTCGGACGAGATTGAGGTTGTTGAGGATTACCTGACCGAAGAACCGTATTTTGCAAATAATCTGCCCGACTTAATATATATGGGCACGATGTCGGAGTCATCACAGCGTCTTGTGACGGACAAACTCGGAAAATATGTGGAGAGAATAAGAGAGCTCATAGAGCTGGGCGTGCATTTTTTGATAACGGGAAATGCAATCGAAGTCTTCGGTGACAGGATTGAATCTGCGGACGGGGAAATCTTCAGGTGTCTCGGTATCTTCAATACATATGCGAAGCTTGACCTTATGAAGAGATTTAATTCGCTCTATCTCGGAGAATATTCCGGTAAGTACGGCGATACAATTATTGTCGGATATAAATCACAGTTTTCACATAGCTGCTATACCGGCGTCGAAGAGTGTTATGCTTTTATGACAAAACGAGGCTCAGGTTTTAACCCCGAAATTACGGAAGAGGGGATAAAGAAAAACAACTTCATCGGGACATACTTAATCGGGCCGCTTCTGGTGCTTAATCCTCCGTTTACCGAGATGCTTTTAAGGAGCATCGGGATAGAGGAACCCAAGCTCGCACATGAGGAGGCGGCGATGGAGGCGTATTTGGCGAGGGTTGAGGAATATTCCGATGTAAAAAGAGGCTTTTATTATTGAAAGACCGACTGCCGAGTGTCAAGACTGAATTGAATAAATCAGTTTAGATAAATCATGACCGTTAAAAAGGAGAAAGATGAGAAAAATAATCGACGATATAAAAAGATTTTTCAGGAGAATGGACCCGATATTCTGGGTTTTTATTGCAATCCTCATTGTAGAAAGATTGCTTAACATGAGTAATCCGGGCGCCTGGCTGTATGCTAAGTTGGTTCTGCTCCCGGGTATAATTATAGGAATATCGCTACATGAGGCGGGGCATGCCTATGCTTCGCATTTATTGGGTGACCCGACACCGAAGTCGCAAGGGAGACTGTCTATAAGTCCTATGACACATATTGATCCCATAGGTATGGTTTTTATAATCATTGCGGGATTCGGCTGGGGAAAGCCTGTTGAAATAAACCCGTATTTTTATAAGAACAAAAGGCGTGACGAGTTCATCGTATCTATAGCGGGAGTTACAATCAATTTACTGATTGCCGTGTTCTTCGGAATTATTGCAAGGATTATGATTAAGAACTCAATGGCAAACGGAATCCTGTTCGACATGGTGTTCTTTACGGTATATATTAACCTCGTACTGATGATATTCAACCTGATACCTTGCCCTCCGCTTGACGGCTGGGGTATAATAACACAGATATTCGACCTTAGAAAATACAGCTGGTGGTATCCTATATATCAAAGAGGCACTTTGATACTTATGGCACTTATAATATTTAATGTTACATCGATTATTATAACACCGCCGGTTGTATGGCTGATGTCGGTTATAGTGGGATAGTTTTGAGCAACGGCTTCTTGTGAAAAGTCTTTTGCAGCGGCTACTTTCGAAACATTCTCCTGCATCGACTGAAACAATGAAAGGGTATTAAGCCTGGATGCGATTGAGAAACGGCTATTTCTGAGCCTTAAGTCTGAGAAGCGACCTGAAAATATGTATCTGAGCGGCTTCCGTTCCCTGCGATACGTTTCTCTTGAGAAAAGCGTTGAATATGGCATCATACTCGTCTCTCAGGATTTCAAGGAGATTTACAGGGAAACGCTGATGCTTAATCGAATGTCTGATAACGAAGTCATATTTAATCATTACGTTTTCAAGCTCGGCGTTCTTTGTGGCATAATATATGATTCTGTTGAAACCGTCGCAGAACTTCAGGATTTTCTCGACGTCACCGGTCTTCGTATAAAATCTGATGAAACCTATGGTTTCTCGGAGAAGATCGAACTCATCCACGGTAATCCTTTCAATCGCCCATTGAACTGCCTGAGGATACAGGTGATTGCGCATATAAAGGAGGTCGTCTACGACCTGGGCGTTAAAACCCTCCACAACGGCTCCTTTGTTACGAATAAGAGAGATATATCCGTCTGCTGCCAGCCTGTTCATTATCTCTCGGACAGGCGGACGTGAAACCGAATATTTCTCGCATATCGAGCTTTCGGTAATGCGCTGGCCGCGCTTTATTTCACCCGAAAGAATCTCGATTTTCAACTGTTCGCATATTTTTTCGGATATCGGACGATTATCAATATAATTACTGTCAAGGAAATCTAATTTTAACATGTTTAACCTCCGGGTATAGATTGTATACAATTTTAGCAAAGAAGATGTGTCAAATCAATGGTAAAAGAAAAAATTAAAAAAATATTAGATATATTAGAAGAGACATATCCCGAAGCGGAGTGTGCGCTCGACCATAAAAATGTGTTCCAACTGCTGATTGCCGTGGTTCTGTCGGCACAGACGACCGACAAGGCGGTGAATGTGGTCACGCCGGAGCTTTTCGCAAGATATCCTTCTCCGGACTTGCTTGCGTCCGCCGAGATAAGTGAAGTGGAAGAGTGTATAAAAAGAATAGGGATGTATCACCAAAAAGCAAAGAATATAATCGGACTGTCAGAGATTATCGTTGAGAAACATTCCGGAAAAGTACCGAATGAATACGATGAGCTGATAAAGCTTCCCGGAGTCGGCAGGAAGACCGCGAATGTAGTTCTTTCCGTAGGTTTCGGAGAGCAGCGAATAGCCGTGGACACTCATGTATTCAGGGTGTCGAACCGAATAGGCATAGCAAAGGGCGCAGATGTACTTAAGACGGAGCTGTCACTGATGAAAAACATACCTGAGCACAGGTGGACAAAGACACACCACAGCCTGATTTTTCATGGCAGGAATATATGCTCAGCAAGAAAGCCCGATTGCCCTGCTTGCCCGATAAACGAGCTGTGCGAATGGAAAGAAAAGACAAAGAAATAAATATAGAAAGGCTGATGATAATGAAAAAATTAAGAGTAGGTATTTTAGGAGCTACAGGAATGGTAGGGCAGAGGTTTATTACACTTCTCCATGATCACCCGTGGTTTGAAATAGCGGCAGTTGCCGCAAGTCCTCGCTCAGAAGGAATGAGCTATGAGGAAGCGGTTAGCGGAAGATGGAAGATGGATATCGATATCCCCGAGTCCGTCAGAGAAATGAAGGTGATGGATGTGAGCAAGGTTGACGAGGTTTCCGATCTTATCGATTTTTGCTTCAGCGCACTTGATATGGATAAGGAAGAGATAATTAAGATAGAGGAAGACTACGCCAAGGCTGAAACCCCTGTCGTATCGAATAATTCGGCACATCGTTGGACAAAGGACGTTCCTATGGTAATTCCTGAAATCAATTCTGAGCACTACAGGATAATTGAAAGTCAGAGAAAGAGGCTCGGAACAAAGAGGGGATTTATTGCGGTTAAGCCGAACTGCTCGATTCAGTCATATGTGCCTGTTCTTGAGGCTTGGAAAAAGTGGGAGCCTTATGAGGCCGTCATAACGACATATCAGGCTATTTCGGGTGCGGGCAAGGATTTTGGCTCCTGGCCGGAAATGGCAGGAAACATCATACCTTATATAAGCGGAGAAGAACAAAAATCCGAGGAAGAGCCTCTTAAGATATGGGGAAAAATAGAGAACGGGGCAATAGTAAATGCGGACAATATCCGTATCAGCTGTCAATGCATAAGGGTTCCGGTGTTAAACGGTCATACTGCGGCCTGTTTTGTCAAACTCGGAAAGAAAGCCTCTAAAGAAGAATTGATAGAGGCGATAGAAAACTATTCGGGATATCCGCAGGAAAATGGGCTTCCGTCAGCACCGAAGCAGTTTATAAAGTACTTCCGTGAAGATGACAGACCGCAGGTAACGGCGGATGTAAACAGGGAAAACGGCATGGGAATCTCCGTAGGGAGAATAAGAGAAGATAGTATTTATGATTGGAAGTTCATAGGGCTTTCACATAATACGCTCCGTGGAGCCGCAGGCGGGGGAGTGCTCGGTGCGGAGACGCTCTATAAAATGGGATATTTGGAAAATAAGGAGAAATAAACAATGGGTTATTTTGAGGCGACGGTTCTCGGACTCGTTCAGGGACTTTCGGAGTTTTTACCGATTTCATCGTCGGGACATCTGGCAATAGTTGAAAACTATTTCGGAATCAAAGAAGAAAACATGGTGTTCTTTGCCGTTCTACTGCATTTAGGAACACTGATTGCAGTTTTCATCGTATTTTGGAAAGATATTTGGGAATTGCTGAAAGAATTAGTGTTAACAATAAAAGACTTATGTACGGGCAAAGGTTTGAGGTTGGAAGACAATCCAACCAGAAAATTAGGAGTGATGATACTTGTTTCTTGTGTGCCGACCGCAATTATCGGCTTGTTTTTCGGAGATCTTTTCGGAAGCATGTATGCTTATCCCGCTTTTGTTGCCGCGATGTTCATCGTTACAGGCGTTTTGCTTTTGATTGCCGAGGAATACGGTGGCGGTGATAGAAATATCGAACAGTTCAATTATAGAAATTCCTTATTTATCGGGATTGTGCAAGGTATTGCAATTATACCCGGAATATCAAGGTCGGGTTCTACGTTGTTTGCTTCGCTGATTTGCAAGCTTGACAGAGAATTTGCTGTTAGGTTTGTGTTCCTAATTTCAATTCCCACAATATTGGGTTCATTTCTTTTGGAACTTCCCGACGGAATTAAGGCGGGCTTGGCTCCGGGCGAAGCGGGACCCGTTGCTGTCGGGGTGCTCATTTCATTTATCAGCGGGCTTTTTGCAATAAAGGTCATGCTGAAAATCGTGAAAAACAATAAGCTGAAATACTTTTCCTATTATTTATTTGTTATCGGTGTAGGGATAATAGCTAAAACAATGTTTTTTTAAGGAGAAATCACTATGGCTAACGCTAGCGGCAGGGGTGCTTCAAAATCGAAACCGACATCAAGGGCAAGACAGAAAGCTGAAGAGATACAGGCTAAGAGAAAAGCGGACAAACGTGTAATGGACGAGATATGGGCGATAATCATTATCGCAATCGGCGTGTTTTTTGCTGTTGCTGTTTTTACGGAGGGTGCCGGAAAATTAGGAAACATATTAAGAGAAGTTATGAGAGGGACTTTCGGTTGGATATCTTTTGTCCTGCCCGTTTTCATGGTTATATTCGGTGTACTTCTGTTCGCAAGAAAAACCTCTCATTTCAGTGTAAGAACGGTTCCGTTGATGCTTTTATTCATATTCATGCTTTGCACGATGAATTCGATTCGATTCGTTTCCGCGGAACAGATAGTATGGAGCAAGGCGGCACTTTCAGGTTTCTATACCAAAGGAATTCTGCTTGAATCCGGCGGCTTCATAGGCATGCTCATCGCATCGGCTCTTATTAAATGGCTCGGTGTTGCAGGTTGCTGGATTTTTTCGATAGTCACTGCGCTCGTTTGTCTTCTTTTACTAATCAATACACCGCTTTCAAGATTCATACATAAGATAAGTGAAAAGCTGGAGGAGAGGCGTCTTATCAAGGAACACTCTCATTTGGACGAGGTTTACCAAGACGAACAGGGAACGCAGACAGTGATGAATAACGACCCTTGGCCTGAGGTTAAAAGACCGTCGAAGACCGATATTCAAAAGCCTTCGACCGTATCAGCCGGAACTGTCGCATCAAGAAGAGAAGAGGAATATATACCTCCGTCGGCGAAAGCAGAAACCGGTGTCAATAATTCAGCCGGCAAAAAGACGATTATAGGCTATATGAAGGATGATTCTCTGTTCGGCAGAACCGAAAGCGGAAGCTACGGCCTTGAGGAACCGAGAGTTCAGGTGTCAGGCTACGGGCTGGATGGAGATGACGTCATCGTTGACAATATTGTTTCTCAGGAGTACGGTACGGCTGACAAGGAGCCTCAAAAGAGGATAACAAACAGAGAAGCGAGTGAGGCTATGCTTAAAAGCGAGGAATTGAATATTTCTCCTACGGGTAAGAAATATAAGCTTCCGCCGATAAATCTGCTTAACAGGGCGGTAGCCGCCAATAAAGAGCCGGAGAGCTCTCTTAAGGCAAAAGCTATGAAGCTTGAAGAAACTCTCCGTTCATTCAACGTCGATGCATCGGTGGTTCAGGTCACACAGGGGCCTACGGTCACAAGGTATGAAATACAGCCCGCTGTCGGTGTCAAGGTGGCAAAGGTTGTAAATCTTGCCGATGACATCGCACTCAATCTCAGAGCAAGGAGCATCAGGATAGAAGCCCCGATACCGGGAAAGGCGGCGATAGGAATTGAAATAGAGAATGAAGGATTTTCTCCTGTCAACTTGAGGGAAATCATTGATTCACCCGCCTTTAAGGAAGCAAAATCAAAGATTACTTTTGCGGTAGGCAAGAATATTTCGGGAAACGTTATTGTAGGAGACCTTAAAGCTATGCCGCATCTCCTTATCGCCGGCTCTACCGGTTCCGGTAAATCTGTATGTATCAATTCAATTATTACTTCGCTTCTATACAAGGCGACTCCCGATGAGGTGAAGATGATTATAATCGACCCTAAGGTTGTCGAACTTTCCAACTATAACGGTATACCGCATCTTTTAATACCGGTGGTTACAGACCCTACGAAAGCCGCAGCTGCACTCAACTGGGCGGTTGCGGAAATGGAGGAAAGGTATAATAAATTTCATACCGAGGGTGCGAAAGACCTTGAAACATACAATGATATTGTAAGGTTGAGCAATGAGGAAGAAAAAGTCATTCCGCAAATAGTCATTGTCATAGACGAGCTTGCGGATTTAATGATGGCGGCATCTTCGCAGGTTCAGGATTCGATCTGCAGGATAGCTCAAAAAGCCCGTGCGGCCGGGATGCATCTGATTGTCGCGACTCAGAGGCCGTCTGTGGATGTATTAACGGGAGTGATTAAGGCAAATATACCTTCACGTATTGCTTTTGCGGTATCTTCACATGTGGATTCACAGACTATACTTGACGAAAAAGGTGCAGAAAAGCTTTTAGGTAAAGGCGATATGTTGTTTAGACCTATGGGGCAGGGTGAGCCGACCAGAATACAGGGTTGTTTCGTGAGCGACAGAGAGGTTAATTCAGTAATAGACTATGTGAAATCACAGTCTGTCGCCAATGCCGATGACAGCAAACAGAAGGAGATTTTAGCGAGAATTGAGCGCTCGGATGTGAACGGAAACGGAGCCTCCGACGGTAATTCCGCCGATACGGACGAACTTCTTATGGATGCTATGGAGCTTGTGATAGATTCGGGGCAGGCATCGGTATCAATGCTCCAGAGAAGATTCAGAATCGGATATAACAGAGCGGCGAGGATAGTCGATATAATGGAGGAGATGGGCGTTGTGGGCCCTCAGGACGGCTCAAGACCTCGTCAGGTTTTGATGACGAGAGAGGAGTTTGAGGCTTATGCCGAAAATCAGAACAAACAGGAGACATTGTTTTAATGAAAATATTTTTTGAAACATTAGGTTGTCCTAAGAATTTCAATGACAGTGAGGTTGCAAAGGGCTTCCTCATAAAAGACGGTTTCGAGCTTGCCGACAACCCCGACGATGCGGATGTCATAGTTGTTAACACCTGCGGTTTTATAAACGATGCCAAAAGGGAGTCTATTGAGAAAATATTCGAGATGGCGGAATATAAAGCCGGCGGAAAGAAACTTGTCGTTTCCGGCTGCCTTTCGGAAAGATATTCGCAGGAGCTTACACTTGAGATGCCGGAGGTCGATATGTTTATCGGTGTCAACGAATATCATAAGCTTCCCGAAATCTTAAAAAGCCTCGGAAATTTCGAGAAAAGGTGCAATGTAACTCATTCCCATGATGATTTTTTGAAGTATAGCGAGAGAGTGCTTTCGGATAATCCTTACTCCGCCACCCTAAAAATCGCGGAAGGCTGCGACAATCGCTGTGCATACTGCGTAATACCGCATATAAGGGGGAGTTTCAGGAGTAAGAAAGAGGAAGACATCTTGAATGAAGCTGAGATTCTTGCTTCAAAGGGTTGTAAAGAGCTGATACTTATAGCTCAGGACGTGACAATTTACGGTTATGACTTGTATGGAAAGAGATGTCTGCCGAAACTTTTGCGCTCACTTGTCAAGATTGACGGGATAGAGTGGATAAGGCTCATGTATTGCTATGAAGACAGGATAGACGATGAGCTTATTGAAGTGATAAAAGATGAGCCTAAGATATGCAAATATATCGATATTCCGATTCAGCATTCGTCGGACAGCGTGCTCAGGTCTATGAGAAGACGCTCGACTGCGGAGAGCATCAGAGATACGATTAAGAAGCTCCGTGAAGCTGTACCTGATATTGCTATTAGGACAACTCTCATTGTCGGTTTCCCCGGCGAAACCGAAAAGGACTTTGAGGAGCTTTTGAACTTCGTAAGCGAACAGAGATTCAGCAGGCTCGGATGTTTTGCATATTCAAGGGAAGAGGGAACTGTTGCGGGCGATATGGATAATCAGATAGAAGAATCCGTAAAACAGGAACGCCTCGACCGAGTAATGCGGTTACAGCTTGAAATCAGCTATGAACTGAATCGGAATCTAATCGGAAAGACACTGTCTGTACTTGTGGAAGCACGTGACGATGACGGCAGTTATATCGGGAGAACGGAATATGACGCCCCCGAAATTGATAATTCCGTCATATTCAGTGCAAACAGAGAATTAGAGGCAGGAGATATCGTAAAGGTTGAGATAATCGATGCTTATGATTATGACCTTGTCGGAAGAGAAGTGGAGGAACAGGGATGAATTTGCCTAATAAACTTACAGTTGCAAGAGTGATAGCCGTTCCGTTTTTTATAGCGGCATATATGACAGGCCGGTATATTCCTGCTTTCATAATTTTTATTGCGGCATCATTTACAGATATGCTTGACGGACAGATAGCCCGCAAACATAATCTTATAACAAATTTCGGAAAGATTATGGACCCTCTTGCAGATAAAATCCTTGTGTATTCCGCGTTTTGTTTAATGGTGCCGAAATATGTACCCGCATGGGTGTTCGTCTTGATACTCGCAAGGGAGTTTTTGGTCGCAGGCGTGAGAACGGTGGCTGCATCCGAGGGCATAGTCATAGCAGCTCGTATGAGCGGCAAAATAAAGACCGTACTTCAGATGATAGCGGTATGTATGCTGCTCTTATGTCCCGTGATGGAAACGGATTGGTATTTCGCTGCTTCACAGGTAATGCTTTATGCTGCACTCATCATGACCGTAATTTCCGGAATCGAGTATGTACTCGATAACAAGCAGGTGTTTTCGGAGTAACGGTTTCGTATTAGGAAATTTAGATTTGACAATATACAGTTTATAATTTAAGTTTATAATTTTTATCGAGGTAAATAAATTAAAGGATAATTATGAAAACGGCGATATTGACGGTAGGAACAGAGATACTGTTCGGACAAATTGTAAATACAAATGCTGCCTATATTTCGGAGCAGCTTCAAAACTTAGGCATGGATGTGCTGTATCATTATTCGGTGGGTGACAACCCGAAGAGACTTAAAAAGATGCTTGATGTCGCGTACGAGGATTGCGATATGGTAATCACAACGGGTGGTCTCGGCCCTACGCAGGATGACATAACAAAAGAGATAATAACGGAGTATTTCGGGGAAGAACTTGTGGAGTTCCCCGAAGAAACCGAAAAGATAAAAAATCACTTTGAAAAAGCAAAGTATAAGTGGTCGGACAATAATCTTAAACAGGCATTTTTCCCGTTGAATGCGATAGTTTTAACAAATTCTGCGGGAACGGCACCGGGATTTCTCCTGGAAAAGAACGGCAAAGTAGTGGTTGCACTTCCGGGACCGCCTAATGAAATGAAGTCGATATTTAATGCACATGTGGTTCCGTACCTTGAGAAAAAAAGGGACGGTGTAATCTATTACAGAATAATCAGGACAAGAAACCTTGGGGAGTCTACACTTGAAACGATGCTCCTGCCGCTGATTGACGGCCAGACCGACCCTACTATCGCCACTTATGCGAAGGAAGGAGAGTGCAGTCTCAGAATCACCTCAAAGCGCAGCACCTACGCAGAGGCTGAAAGGGCTTGCCTTGAGATGATAGAGAAAGTAAAGGGAATAATCGGCGATTATATTTATAGTGAAAACAATGAGAATCTCATTGACATTGTCGGCAGGCTTCTTATTGAAAAGAATATAAGCATCTCTTGTTGTGAGAGTTGCACGGGCGGCTTATTTGCGAAGATGTTCACGGATGTTCCGGGCATTTCAAAGGTTTTCGACAGAGGAATCGTCACCTATTCGTATAGAGCGAAAGAGGAAGAGCTATATGTGAAACCCGAAACTTTGAAAAAATATACCGCTGAATCCGAGGAGGTTGCCGTCGAGATGGCGGAAGGCCTCAAAAAGAAAACGGGTTCGGACATCTGTATATCTATAACAGGTGTTGCCGGACCGGATGACTTAAGCCCCGATAAACCTGCGGGACTGGCATATATAGGTATTTCATATATGGGAAAAACCGAGTGTGTTGAAGTCAAAAGGAGGAGCAAGGGCAGAGAATATAACAGGATATATTTTGCTTTAAGAATGGTTAACGAGGTATACAGGCTGATAAAATGACAGTAAATAATTCAAAAAGGACTTTGCCCGAGGACATCGGGCTTATCGCACTCGACCTTGACTACACTACATTGACAAGGGCAGGGCTTACGAGGAGGACGAAGGAGACATTGGAGGAAGCCATAAGGCGAGGCTATCATGTCGTGATTGCGACGGGGAGACCTATAGTTGCGGTTCCCGATTATGTTCTCGGCATTGAGGGACTTGAATACGTGCTTTGTTCAAACGGCGCCCACATCGTTGAAGTTGCGACGGGTAACTTTCTTTATTCGGGATATATTGACGCAGAAACTTCCGCAATGTTGGTTGATTTCTTGAAAGATATGGCGCATCCGGTGGAAGTTTTTTCTGAAGGAGAAGCTTTCGTTTCACAGTCACTTTATGACGATTTGAAATTGAACGGCTCGGATTTTTTGAGCGCAAAATATATATTACGCACGAGGAAGCCGGTGCCGGATATATGGCAATTCTGGAGAGACAATATCGATAAAATAGAAAATATCAATATTCACTTCAGGGAGCAGGAAGACAAGGCTGAAATGAGAGAGAGGCTCGGTAAGCTCAGCGGTTTCACTTTGACTTCTTCTACCAAGGCGAACCTTGAAATCGGAGCCGAAACAACTTCAAAGGCGAACGCGCTCAGAATCCTGTCGGAGCTTACCGGGATAGGGCTTGAGAGGGTAATCGCTTTCGGCGACAGTCCGAACGATATAGATATGATAAAGGAAGCGGGCTTCGGAGTCGCTATGGCGAACGGTGAGGACGAGGTAAAAGATGTTGCGGACTATATCACCCTTTCAAATGAGGACGAAGGGGTGGCTTACGCCATAAGGAAACTGCTTTTTAACGAAAAAATAGAAAATGTAGTGCCGGCAAAACCTTTTCTCAGAAGGTTGCTGAGCGTATTTACAAATAAAAAAAACGAGGAGGAATAAGTATGAACGTAGTATGTTTGGATATGGAGGGTGTTCTTACGCCGGAGATTTGGATTGCATTTGCAGAGGAGACCGGAATACCTGAATTAAGGAGAACTACGAGAGACGAGCCTGATTATGACAAGCTCATGAATTACAGGCTGGATATATTAAGGGAACACGGCTTGGGTCTTAAAGAGATTCAGGAAACGATATCAAAGATAGACCTGCTTCCCGGAGCGAAAGAGTTCATGGATAAGCTCAGGGCTAAGACACAGGTGATTATTCTAAGCGATACCTTCACTCAGTTCGCAGAACCGCTGGTTAAGAAGATGGGTTATCCTACGATATTCTGCAATGAACTCGTGGTCGGCGAAAACGGTGAAATAATCGATTTCAAAATGAGATGTAAAGAATCAAAATTGACAACGGTAAAATGCTTGCAGGCTATGGGGTTTGAAACGATAGCGGCAGGGGACAGCTTTAACGACCTCGGCATGATTCAGGCTTCTAAAAAAGGCTTCCTTTTCAGAAGTACCGAGCAGCTGAAAAAAGACTATCCTATGTACAAAGCTCTTGAAACTTTCGATGAGCTTTATGATGAGATAATCGCAGCATTGTAATATTTGATTTAACCTGTTTCGACAGTTTAAATAATTGCATAATATCCTTAAATTTTCCTTGACCGGACAAAGAAATTAGTGTATGATTAAAACACGAACAAATGTTCTATTTTATTAAGGAGACAGATTATGGCAAATAATACAGTTAATAAATCCGATAAAGATAAGGCCCTTGAAGCCGCTCTCGCACAGATACAGAAGCAGTTCGGGAAGGGTTCCATAATGAAACTTGGTGACGAAACTCATCTTAACATCGACGCGATTTCTACGGGCTCTATATCGCTTGACATCGCAACGGGTATAGGCGGTGTTCCTAAGGGAAGGATTGTTGAAATCTTCGGACCGGAGTCGTCAGGTAAGACCACGCTTGCGCTTCACATAGTGGCTGAGGCGCAGAAGACAGGCGGCAGAGCTGCATTCATAGATGCGGAGCACGCGCTCGACCCCGCATATGCGAGGAATCTCGGCGTCAATGTTGACGAACTTCTCGTTTCGCAGCCCGATACAGGAGAACAGGCGCTTGAGATTTGTGACATGCTCGCACGCTCAGCAGCTCTCGATATTATCGTAATTGACTCCGTAGCGGCTCTTGTGCCGCGTGCCGAGATACAGGGGGAGATGGGAGACTCACATGTAGGTCTGCAGGCAAGGCTTATGTCTCAGGCTCTTCGTAAGATTACGGGTACGGTTAATAAGTCAAATACCTGTGTCATATTTATCAACCAGCTTCGTGAAAAGGTCGGAATCATGTTCGGCAACCCTGAGGTTACGACAGGCGGCAGGGCTCTTAAGTTCTATTCGTCAATGAGGTTTGATGTCAGGCGTGTGGAGAGCCTGAAGGTCGGAGATAATGTCATCGGCAACCGCACGAGAGTCAAGATAGTCAAGAACAAGGTGGCCCCTCCGTTCAAGATTTCCGAATTCGACATAATGGACGGACACGGCATCTCAAAAGCGGGCGATATATTGGATTGCGCGGTCGAGGCGAAGATTGTCGACAAAGCCGGTTCATGGTACAGTTTTGAAGGAGAGAGAATAGGACAGGGAAGAGAAAACGTCAAGGATTATCTCATTCAGCATCGTGACACTATGGATAAGATAGAAACGCTTCTCCGAGAAACTCTTAAGAGCACACCGGCTTCGGAGCAGGAGGCTGATAACGATATAAACCAGAGCGAACTTGACGAAATTATGGACCTTTTCGTCGATGAGGACGGCGTGATAATCGAAAAATAACATATTTTTGCGATTCATTGGAATGAAAAAACATGGGAATATGTGGGATAATTACCCCAAAAATAAGTCTTCTTGTGTGCTTTCACTCCAAATTTATAAAAAGTAGTAAATAAATTCTAAAAGTCAAGAAGTTTTTCTTGACTTTTAGATTGTTCTTTGATATTATCTAATGGTTGACCGCTCAAATACGGTTTTTTGAAGTGCGATAAAAATAATTATCGCTACCGTTAATGGCGAGACCTGATAAAGGAGGAAAGAAAAGCATGTACGCAATTATCGAAACAGGCGGCAAGCAGTACAGAGTAGAGAACGGAGACGTTATAAGAGTAGAGAAACTCAATGTCAAAGAAGGCGAGAAGGTTAGCTTTGACCATGTTCTCGTAATCGGAGAGGGTGCCGACGTTAAAATCGGGACACCTTACACGGGAGACGTAGTAGAGGGAACTGTTTTAAGCGAAGGAAAAGGCAAGAAAGTAGTTATCTTCAAGTATAAGGCTAAGAAGGACTACAGAAAGAAACAGGGACACAGACAGCCGTTCACGGAAGTTGAGATTACTTCACTCGGCGGTAAAGCTGCACCTAAGAAGGCAGAGAAAAAATCCGAACCGAAAGCAGAAGCCGTAGTAGAAGAAGCTGTAGCGGCAGAAACTATTAAAGTATCGGCTTCAATGAAAAAAGATGAACTTATTGCTATTGCTAAAGCTAACAATATTGCAATCGATGAAAAAGCAACTAAGGCTGTAATCATCGAAGCTATTGAAAACGCTGGCAAGTAATTTACTGATTTTTAGTTAGGAGGTGCACTTATGGCAAGTAAAAAAGGTGTAGGTAGCTCTAAAAACGGTCGCGACTCTGAGTCTAAACGTCTTGGGTTAAAAGCCGGCGATGGACAGTTCGTAAGCGCAGGCAGCATATTAGTCAGACAGAGAGGAACCAAGCTCCATCCGGGAAATAACGTAGGTATCGGCGGAGATGATACATTGTTTGCTAAGATTGACGGAGATGTCAAATTCGAAAGAAAAGACAAGACCAGAAAGCAAGTAAGCGTTTACCCTAAAGAAGCGTAATCTATTCGCCCTA
>CAYFQR010000001.1:59801-69545 GCA_964345365.1 uncultured Oscillospiraceae bacterium | reverse complement strand
TGATGAAAAAATCCTCGACTTTTCGTCTCTGGATACTCGTTCTTGGTATTTAACCTTCTCTGCGCGCCTTGCTTCGCGGCGATAGGTGCAATCAGGAGAGAGATGAACAATTCTAAATGGACATGGTTTGCGATTGCCTACCAGTGCGGCCTCGCTTACGCAGCAGCCTTCATGGTAACACAGTTCGGAAACGCTGCGAACGGTGAAGTGAACATTATAGGTCTTTTAATCGCCCTTATGCTTTTGGGGTATATGATATATATGTTATTCTTTAAGAAATACAAAGAAGCGACAAGACTTACCACAGAAGTTAAAACAAGATAAGATATCGAAAGAGGGTCGGAGATTTTCTCCGGCTCTCTTAAAAAGAATAAACAAAAAATACGGGTTAAAAATTCTCTTAAACTACGAAAAACAACAAAAAACACTTGACCTTTGATATTAAAAAGTGTAATATAATGGGGCAGTCCAAAAAACTGTCAATATGCGGACATGGCGGAATTGGCAGACGCGCACGGCTAAGGACCGTGTGGTGAAAGCCTTGCAGGTTCGATTCCTGTTGTCCGCACCATTAAAAAGAACGTAGCTACCGACGCAATTTTCTGTATTGGTAGCTGCTTTCTTTTTTATAACTTAACCGACCTGTTTCCTTTATGAAATGGAGACACGGACATTGCTCCGCACTTAGTAATAAACGTATATAATATAGTTGGATAATGAAGATAATGGAGTTATCACTTTAAGTAATTGTTGGTATTTCAACGAGTAGGTTGCTGACAATAGAGAGGAATTAACATAAATGAAAGAACTTAGTACTTTTAATTGGATTACAATATTTGCGATAAGCTCAATGTTTATAAACGGTTTCGGAATTGGGACTATTTACAAAAAACGCAGTTGGGCGAACATGACAAAAGAGTATTGTATGTGCTTTGCCGCAGGAATACTTATTTCCTCTCCGCTGATAATTTCTTTGCCTCATGCATTGGAAAAAAACTCTTATGCCGGCTTTTTAGCGCTTATAGGTTTCATTTTCATGTATTTCAGCAATAAGATTATCAAATACAAAACGAAGCAAAAGGAGCTGGCTTTTGGAATTACCGCAATGGAAGGAATTGCCATTCATTCTCTGATGGACGGAGTTATATATACAGTTACTTTCAGTATGAGCACGGCGATAGGAGTTCTTACCGGTGTCGGTTTGGTCATTCACGAGTTTGCCGAAGGCATTATAACTTTTTCCGTATTGATTAAGGGCGGGATGAATGAAAAGAAAGCAGGGATTTATGCTTTCATTGTTGCCGGATTGACGACCCCCGTCGGTGCTTTTGTTGTATATCCGATTGTTCGATATTTCAGTGAAGATATTTTGGGACTTGCAATGGGATTTGTTTCCGGTGTTTTAATTTACATCTCTGCATCACATTTATTACCTGAAGCGGGTGAACACGAAAAGAAACACTCTACACTTGCATTCATAGCAGGCATCGCCTTCGCATTGGTTGCCGCAACCATGCATTGAAAACTTGAAAATAGCTTGAAGAAGTACATTTTAGAAATCGCTCTCGGTCGTACCTCACACATACTTTGTGACCGAGATATAGGATTTGCCTTTTTTTGAGGTGCCGACCACTCCGTTATATATGGCTTTGCCCTTGCCTCTCAGGACGAGCTTTTCACCGTCTTTAATTTGATAGTCGGGCTTATTAACTTCCCTGCCCGACACGAAAACTATACCTTTTGAAATTGCGAATACGGCATCTTTTCTTGAAATGCCGAATACCGATGAGATAACATTATCAAGGCGTGGGGACGAAACATTCAATCTCACGTCAATTTTTTTTATGCTACCGGAATCCACCATCGAGATGTTCTCAAGCTCGACCGTCAGCATCGCCCTGCCGACGCTACCGAAGTTTTCCAAGAGATATTTTGATATCTCCTTTTTTATTATTATCTGCGCGCCGTCTTCGAGTACTATTATATCCCCGACCTTTTCTCTTTTTATTCCCATTCCCATGAGCGCACCGAGGTAGTCGCGGTGTCCTAATTCAACTTTCTCTTGTTTAGGTATCCGCACTCTTAGTATCTCCAAAGGACTTTCTTCGGGATTAGCCGAGAAAAAATCATTGACATCATCTTCGCTTCTTACTCCGGTATATGCGGGCATGAAAACTATAAGGCGTCTCTCGGCATCCGCATAACCGCCGTAAAAACAAACTCCATCGCTAATATGCGATTTGACGAAACGGTCGCATGTGCTTTGCTCTTCGAGCGTCAAAAAATCCACCGAGTCAATCATTCCGAAACTCAAGAATCTGTCGAACCTGTCTTCTGCTATTTTAAGAAAAATATTTCTTTCTTCCATCGTAATCAGCCTTTAATATTTATTATATCATGTAAACATGATATAATAGACATTATACCAAAACACGCAAAGGAACACAAAGTAAAATGAAATATGAATCGAAGATGAATGGAGTTTGCGCACGGGGCTGCGCAGTGGAGATAGAGAACGGCAAGTTCATTGACGGAAAATTTTTTGGCGGTTGTGACGGCAATCACAAGGGGTTAATAGCTTTGCTCAGAGGAATGGATATTGATGAAGCGGCAAAGAGGCTGGAAGGAATCACCTGCGGCTTTAGAAACACGTCGTGTCCCGACCAGATGTCTATAGTATTAAAAAAGATATCTGCCGAATCCAAGTAAAAAGACTTGACCCGTTATATACACGGTATCATATAGTAAGCAAAGGAGCGGTTCGACAAAAATCGACCGAAACCGACAAAATCAGCTTAATTCGGAATAAAATAAAAAGGATATAACAGGGATAGTGCAAATGGATTTCATTTTTAAGGCATTAATAAAAGATTACGAAAATGTAAAAGAACAAAAGGTAAGGGACAGGTACGGCAAACTCGCAGGCATAGTCGGCATAGTATCCAACCTCGCACTTTGCATTATGAAATATGCGATAGGTTTTTTTACCGGGAGTATCGCTATAATGGCGGATGCGATAAATAACCTTGCCGACGCTTCATCTTCCGTTATCACCCTAATCGGCTTCAAGCTCGCCGGAATGCCGGAGGATAAGGAGCACCCGTACGGCCATGCGAGGATAGAATATATAGCCGGCATGGTTGTATCGGTAATAATAATTGCCGTCGGCATAATGCTCGCCAAAGAATCCGTGCTAAAAATCATAAATCCCGAAGCTATAGTATTCAGCTGGACGGCTGTGGCGGTTCTCTTGATTGCAATAGTCGTAAAAATATTGCAGGCGCTTTTTAATGTAGCGGCGGGCAAAAAAATAAATTCCGTTGCACTCATTGCGACCGGAACGGACTCGAGAAACGATGTCATATCCACGACTGCGGTTCTCATAGCAACAATAGTAGGCGGATTTACCGACCTTCAAATCGACGGATACTTGGGGTTTTTTGTTGCAGTTTTCATCGTTTGGTCGGGAATCTCACTTACGAAGGAAACAATAAGTCCGCTTTTAGGGGAATCGCCGGATATCGAGCTTGTAAGACAGATAAACGACATATGCATGTCTTACGAAGGTGTCATAGGCATACACGACCTCGTAGTGCATAACTACGGCCCGGGTAAAGTTTTTTGCTCGGTACATATCGAAGTGGATTCCAAAGTGGACGTGATGGAGAGTCACGACCTCGTTGATCAGATTGAATACCGGCTCAGGAAGGAACTCAAAATATTCGCGACGACGCATATGGATCCGATTGACATGTCGAATCCTAACAGAGAACCGGTGCAGGATATTCTCGTTAAGGCCGTATCGGAATTGGAAGGGATAACCGATTTTCACGACCTGAGATTCGTGGCGGGGCCGACGCATACAAATGTAATTTTCGACATCGGACTCGCACCGGATTGCAAGCTCTCGGAAGAAGAGATAACAACAGTACTTTCTCAAAAAATCAAGGAGTATGACCCTAAATTCTTTGTAGTCATAAACTTTGACTTGAATTATATAGTATAGCAAAAAACTGCTGTCGACGGATAAATCTTGCAGCTTAAAAGCAGGTGGACTAAAATGGCAACAAAAAATCAGCGCTTCTATATCTGCATAGACCTAAAGTCGTTCTACGCTTCAGTTGAGTGCGTGGAAAGAGGGCTTGACCCTATGACGACCAACCTGATAGTAGCCGACCCTACAAGAACGGATAAAACGATATGTCTTGCAGTTTCGCCGGCTATGAAGGCCCTGGGCGTTAAAAATCGCTGCAGGGTTTTTGAGATTCCGAAAAGTATACCTTATATAATTGCACCGCCGAGACTGCAGAAATATATAGATTACTCCGCTGAGATTTACGGAGTATACCTGAGCTATATTTCCAAAGATGATATCTACGTGTATTCAATAGACGAGTGTTTTATCGATGTGACAAGCTACCTGAAGCTCTACAAAAAAACGGCGAAGGAAATGGCGGAAATGCTGGCGAATGCCGTATTTGAAAAGACGGGAGTGCGTGCAGCTGCAGGTGTGGGGACAAATCTTTACCTTGCGAAGATTGCACTCGACATCACGGCGAAACATTCGCCTGATTTTATAGGAGAATTGGACGAACGAAGCTATAGGGAAACTCTGTGGGAGCATAAACCTGTAACGGATTTTTGGAGAGTAGGCTCGGGAACCGCCAAACGCCTCGCAAAATACGGAATATACACCATGCGACAGATAACCGAAGCCGACGAAGACCTTATGCACAGGGTTTTCGGGATAGATGCGGAGCTTTTGATAGACCACGCATGGGGAGTGGAACCCGTTACAATAGACATAATAAAGAGATACAAGCCGAAAACGAATTCCATATCCAGGGGTCAGGTTCTCATGCGTGATTACGCTCATGACGAGGGTAGACTGATAGTAAAGGAAATGGCGGAGCTTATTTCACTCGAAATGGTCGAACGAAATGTGGTAACCGAATCCTATACTCTATATGTCATCTACACAAGAAGATCAGAGGAAGAACCTGCCCGCGGCAGCATATCGCTCGGCTTTCCGACGAATGCATCGAGCATCATAGTGCCGAAGCTGGCGGAGCTCTATGACCGCATAGCCGACGAAGATATCATGGTCAGAAAGATATATTTGAACTGCAATAACATAAGAGAGGATACGGCGGCAAGGCAGCTAAACATCTTCGAGGTAATGGAGGAACGGAATCTTTCGAAAGAGAAGGGTGTGCAAAAAACCATAAACGAAATTAAACATAAGTTCGGCAAAAATGCCATGATAAAAGGCATGGATTTATATGATGCCGCAACTACATTGGAGAGAAATACTCAGATAGGCGGCCACTCGAGCGGGACTTCGGGAAAAATCGAAGTCGTTTGCTCAGAAAACGATAAGGCTTCAGATAAATCAAATAAAAATAATGAAAGGTAAACTGTGAGGAATTTTTGTAAAAAGAGCGTTAAACTGTTTGGATATTTCAAATAAATATTTTAACTCGGATGTAGAATAGCGGGAGAAAGGGAAGCGGCGTTAAAATGGGAAAAAGTGAAAAAGGAAAAAATAATATTTCCGGTGAAATGCGCGATTGCGCAGAAAATGACATAATGAGCATACGTCGTCCGCCGTCAAAGTACCCTAAAATGTCCATCGAAGACCGTGCGAAACAGTTCGGAGCCTTTGACCCTTTAACGGGGCTTGCGGAAGCTCTCAGAAAAAAAGAAAAAGAGTTTGACAACAAATAGAAAAGAACAAATATATGAAAATAAAGCAAAACATTTTTTGCATTATGCATGATTAAATGAATTAAAAAATGAGCCGGTCTATATAAATTTAAATTTATAGAGCCTGCTCATTTTTATTTTAACTTAATGTGTTTATATCATAGCCGGAAACCCCCGTGATTTAAGTCACGAGTATTTTGACTTTTCAGAAATTAAAGTAATCTCTTATCCGCGCGTCTTGCCGCCTTATCCCCGACGGTCTGAAAAATCTGTACGAGAAGTATTAAGAGGATGACAGCAGATATCATTACTAAAGTCTTATATCTGTAAAATCCGTAGTTTATTGCTATCTTACCGAGACCGCCGCCGCCTATTATTCCCGCCATTGCAGTATAGCCGAGGATGGTTGTTATGGCGATAGTCGCATTGCTTATAAGCGATGGGACGCTCTCCGGAATCAGCACTTTTGTAATAATCTGAATAGGGGAAGCACCCATGGACTGCGCAGCTTCTATGATGTCGGGATTGACCTCTCTGAAGCTTGACTCGGCGAGTCTTGCAACGAAAGGAAACGCTGCTATCACAAGGGGCACGATGGACGCCACCGTTCCGACCGTGGTTCCGACTATAAGTCTCGCAAGCGGGAAAACCAAAATCATAAGTATGAGGAACGGAACGGAGCGGAGCAGATTCACCGTCACATTGAGAAATGACATCAGCCATTTCGGAAGCGGTAAAATTCCGTTTTTATCGCCTGTAGCGAGGAGAACCCCGAGCGGAAGCCCCAGGATTATAGCGAACAAAGTGGCGAGCAGAGTAACATAAACGGTTTCCCATGTACCGAATAAAAATTCCGTGCGAATTATGTCCAGTGCTTCACTTACAGCCGCCGGGTCAAATATTTTACTTAACATATCCGCTCCCCTCCTCTGCAAAGATATCTCCGTCTTTTGTTATATATTCTATAGCTTTTTTGATAACATCATCTCCGCCTTTGATACCGAGCAGCATATTTCCGTAGGATTTGTCCTCGATTGTCTTGGTATTGGCGGATAGTATATTGGCTTCTATTCCCATGTCCTGTGAAAGTCTTGCTATAAGCGGTTTATTGGTCGCGCCGTCGCCCGAGAACACGAGCCTTATGTGGTGCTCTCCTTCGGCTAACGGTAAGGTTTCCGCGATTCCCTCAGGGTAAACAAGTTTTTTTGCTGCGTCCGACTTGGGATGAGAGAAAACTTCGCTGACATCACCGACCTCCACAACGGTTCCTTTATCAAGAATGGCAACTCTGTTGCATATATCTTCCACTACGCTCATCTGATGAGTTATGATGATGCAGGTGATGCCCATCTTCCTGTTTATATCCTTGATAAGCTGCAGGATTGAGTGAGTCGTGTTAGGGTCGAGTGCCGATGTGGCTTCGTCGCAGAGCAGCACCTTAGGATTCGTGGCAAGTGCTCTTGCGATAGCAACTCTCTGCTGCTGGCCGCCCGATAGCTGTGACGGATAGGCCGAAGCCTTGTCGGGGAGTCCTACCAGTTCCAAAAGCTCTCTCGCCTTAGCTTCCGCCTCCTTAGTATTCATGCCTATAAGCTCCAAAGGAAAGCATATGTTCTTAAGGCAGTTTCTCTGCATGAGCAGATTGAAATTCTGGAAAATCATCGTCACGCTTTTTCTGATTTTTCTAAGTTCTTTTTCATCAAGCGCTCCGATGTCGACTCCGTCAATAAGCACAGTTCCACCGGTAGGGCGCTCAAGCATATTGATGCATCTCACCAAAGTTGATTTCCCGGCGCCGCTCATGCCGATAATTCCGTATATATCGCCGTCATTTATTGTGAGGTTTACATTTTTCAGTGCGTCTACCTTCCCGTCCTGGCCGAGAAAGGTCTTGTCAAGATTTTTTATCTCTATCATCCGATTCCAGTCCTTTTAGTCTATATTTATATTTTATTCAAATCTCTTCTATTCTCTTACAAAACGATAGGAATATCAAGTAAAATCACATAATTTATTTGTACCTGATTTTATTCTTTGAAGTTGAACCTCTCATGACGTCGGTCACGGGCTTCATCGGTTTTGCTGCAAAAAATTTCAGGCATAGCAATGCGTGTGCGGAGTGCGCACACGCATTTATTTGCAACTTATTTACTGATTTATTGCGGACAGGTCTGTGTACTTGTCCGAATAAATGCCCATCGGCTCATGGTGAACTTCGAGAACGGAAACGATGTGTGTGCCGTTTTCTTTGTTGAAGTCTTCAAGGTAAGGAACGTGCTGGAAATAGTTTGCGTCAACAGTTCCGTCTTCTACTACGTTATTAGGGAATACATAATCCGTAAACTCCTGAATCTCGAGAGTTACACCCTTTGCGGCAAGAACCTCTTTGGCTACGGCCAAAATATCGGCATGCGGTGTAGGGGAAGCGGCTACTTTAATGGTTTCGCCTTGGAGCTCATCGTAGTTTACGGAGGCGTCATATCCGTCGCCCGGATTCTTAATGTCGCTCACTATGGCACCTTTGTATGTTTCATTGAGGAAATCCTCTACCGCCTGTGAGTTTACCGCAGCTATTAATGCTTTAATTTTAGCTGTCGCCTCGTTTCCTTCCTTTACCGCTATGATATTAGGGTAGGAAACGTCCGTTCCTTCCGTGACAAACGGTGTAATTCCGGCACCGATTGCGTAGTTTGAGTTTATTACCGCATAGTCAACGTCCTGAAGGATGCTTGGAAGCTGCGCCGCCTCCACTTCTTTGAACTCGATGTTATGAGGGTTGTCGACGATGTCTCTCGGGGTTACGGTTGTATCCGTGCTTTCAGGGAGAGTGATGAGTCCCTGAGCTTCAAGGAGTGCAAGAGCTCTTGCTTCGTTTGTCGTGTCGTTAGGGATTGCAATTACGACGGATTTTTCTCCGTCATCTCCGCCGCAGGCGGAGATTGCGAGTACTGTAGCTATAACGAGTGTGATTGCTAATACTTTCTTTAATGTCTTTTTCATTTCATATCCTTTCATTTCATTTAATAATATACTGATTTAGTGTGCTATGATACGCGGGTCGGATTATCGGCCTATGTATCTTCGGGCAATTTTCAATTTTTTGTTTAGTCAAGCTGCGTTATAATTCTGAATTGACTTGGCTTTGTCCTTTGTTTCGTTCTTTCGGGTTTAACGTTTGCGTGTGAACCGGGATACGAAAAAGGGTTCATCTTCCGATGAACCCTTGGGATAAGCAAACTGATTTTAAGAGCTTGATTAAAGTACATCAGAAGATTTATCACACGCAAACATGCACATGCCCATAACGCACATGCTCATCATCATAGCCATAATTCTGTTTTCGATGCGTGCTGTCTTCATGACACAAGCCCTTTCTCAATAATTATCTCGACATGTTGTCGAATATGCTGACATAATATCAAATAATTTGTGCCTTGTCAACAAAAAAATAATAATATTTTATTTGCTCAGCAATGAAAATCAGTATATAATAGTAACAAATATAAGCACAGGTTATTTGAGATGATTTTAACCGTGCTTTGCTCAGCTTCGACATCAATTAGCGCAACGATATATATAATAATTGCTTATGAAAGGAGCATACTATGAAAATAAGTTTTTTGATAGATAACAAGACCGAGAGCACGGAATGTAATGCGGAGTGGGGGCTTTCGGTTCTTATAGAAACCGGCTCGAAAAAGATACTGATGGATCAGGGAGCGTCACCGATGCTGATAAAAAACGCCGCAGGCATGGGAATTGATTTGGCGGACGTTGACTATGCAACCGTAAGCCACGGGCATTACGACCATACGGGTGGCACCGAGGCATTTTTCGGTGTGAACAAGCACGCTGAAGTTTACGTGCATAAGGATGCGTTCAGACCGACTTTCGACCTTTCGGACGGAGCGGAAACGGGAGTTCCGTGGGATGATGAGTTCTTAAAAAAGTATCATGACAGGATAGTCAAGACCGAGGGAACATTCAAAATTGAAGAGGGCGTGTGGCTCGTAGGCGATGTGCCGAGAGCCGAGGGCC
>CAYFQR010000001.1:30914-59791 GCA_964345365.1 uncultured Oscillospiraceae bacterium | reverse complement strand
GAATATTTCATTACAAGGAAGGCGACAAATTTTTGCCGGACCCGATGAAACACGAACAGACCTTGGTCATCGAAGAAGGCGGCAAGCTGAATGTTTTTTCCGGATGCAGCCATCAGGGGATAGTGCCGATATTAAAATATATTCAAGGTGTATTTCCGAACAAAAAAATAAATTCCCTTGTTGCAGGCATGCATCTGTTTTCGGCAAGCAAGGAACATTGCATGGAAGTCATAGATAAGATTGAGAAAATGGGGGTAGAGTATATTTTCCCTGTTCACTGCACGGGCATGAATGCGATAATCGACTTCAAAATAAGGCTGGGCGACAAAGTGAAAATCGCCATGGCAGGCGACGCGTTTGTTGTATGATATTTATTGTATTATGTATGAGAGCCTTCACCGTGCTTTGTTCTCACAGTGAAGCCGTAAGAGTTATCTGAAGCGACAACCGAAAAGCATGGTGACGGCTTTTGTACATAATGAAAAATTTGACTGCTTAACGCCGGCTGAAATCCGGCATCTACCTGATGCGCACAGCCGCAAATGCCCGTTTTTCACCATTGCCGGCAGATAGTGAGCAGGTATGCTTTATTTCCGTCCAGCTCGTAGTGCGCTTTACGCAGGAAACGATTGCAAGAGGGAGCCACGAGGCTGTAAATATCGGGAACATCAGTGCCGCTTTCAGCATTCTTCGAGTATCGTAATGAGAGGAACCGGCGAGGAATAATGCGAACAGGAATGTTACCGAATATGATATTGCAAGTCCTATCAGATATACGTGCGCGTATAAAATCCCGGTATCTCTCACTGCAGCGGATGCGAAGAGTATCGCGCCGGGCAGCACGGAGAATACCTGAAAAAACGGAACGAGCAGAATCATCAGGGAATCAAAGACGAGTGCCCTGTGCGACCTTGAGTAATAATATTTCATGAAGAGCTCTCTTACGAGACTGCCGATTTTCAGAAGCGAGACATCCATTATGCCGCTTACCCAACGCTTCCTTTGTATGAGTGAAACGATAAATGAATTCGGCGCTTCGTCATATGCCACTGCATCCGGAACCCACGATACTTTCTCTCTTCTCAGTGCACATTCCGCGTTGAATTCCGTGTCTTCCGCTATTGTTTCGGTGTTCCAACCGCCCATTTTAATAAGAACATCTCGCTTTACAGCCATGCCCGTACCGATGAGTTTAGGTGAGAGACCTATCGCGGCACGCGGCTCATTGAAAAACTTGTTGAACAGCTCGAAATATAGTCCGTAGCAGCCGGATACCCAGCTGTCATACGGATTTTTTGCTGTAATTTTTGACTTGCAAACCCGTGCCCCCGAAACGAAAGCGTCGTTCATGGCACTGAGATAATCATCATTTAATATATTATCGGCATCGAAAATCAGAAACGCATCGTATTTCGGTTCGGGTAGAAGCAACCTTATGGCTCTGTTAAGAGCGGCACCCTTGCTTTTGACATCGCTCCCGACATTTATTATATGTGCGCCGGCATTTTCGGCTGCTGTTTCCGTCCTGTCTGTGCAGTTATTAGGTATTACGAATACATCTATTAGATGTTTCGGATAATTTTGATTTAATAGACAGGAAACCAAATCCCCGATAACAGCCTCCTCATTCCTTGCCGCTATCAGACAAGCAAACCCGGTCTCAGCCGCATGGTGCGAAAACGGCTTAGGTTTTTTGAAAAAATGAACCAGTGAAATTACGGTGAAATATAGACCGAAACCTTTAATAAGAAGCCCGAGCCCCCACCCGAGATAATCTAAAAACATTGAAATACCCCCTTGTTTTGATATAATCTCAAATATGATATGTATTTTCTGTGAAAATTGCTTTTTCTGCTTGACAGTATATCACCTGTAGTACACTGTCAATATCAAAAAATTGATTTTAATAAAGTCGTAATGAAATCTTAATATCAATGATATAAAATTCAAAAAAACTACAAAAATCCACAAAAAAATATGAAAAGAAAGAGTGTTTTTTGTTGAGAAAACGACTAAAAGGGAGTATGATTTTGAGGAGGTAAACAGTAATCTGTCGATTTAAGGTCTATGTAATCCGGCTGAGAACACTATTGACTTAAGTCCGTGAGAGGTACAAAGTCCGATTGCAAAAGTCGACAAGAAAACACACAAGGAAGATAACCATGCAAGAACAAGAAAAAAATAAAAAAAACGAAAAGCCGATAATCAAGGTCACGAATCTGAGAAAAGTCTATTTCATGGGCGAAGAGCGGGTCGTGGCGTTAAAAAATATAAACCTCGAGATAATGAAAGGTGAAATATGTTGCATATTCGGTACTTCCGGCTCGGGTAAATCAACCTTGCTTAATCAGCTTGCGGGGCTTGAGAAACCGACGAGGGGAACTGTGAACATATGCGGAGTCCCGATTTCAGAGCTGAATGAAAATCAGCTTGCCGCTTTTCGTCAGGAACATATCGGTTTCGTGTTTCAATCCTATAACCTGCTTCCCGAACTCACGGCGCTTGAGAATGTTTCGATGCCGATGATGTTTAAGGGAATGCCCAAGGATTTAAGAGAAATAGAGGCCATGAAGATGCTTAATGCCGTCGGACTTAAAAACAGGATGTTTCACTTTCCCGGGCAGATGTCCGGAGGTCAGCAGCAGAGGGCGGGAATCGCGAGAGCCTTTGTCACGAGGCCTGAGGTGGTTTTTGCGGACGAACCTACAGGAAACCTCGACACCAAGACAACAAGAGAGGTCATGAGGATGATAAGAGATTTCGCGAGAAAATACGGAGAAACAATCGTACTCGTTTCGCATGACCCTGAGATGAAGGAATACGCCGACAGGATAGTCACGCTTATGGACGGTGAAATAATTTCAAATGTAAAGAATGAAGCCGGCAACACAGTTTCAAATGTAAAAAAAGAAGTTAGAGAATAAATTATAAAGGGGTAAAAAAATGCAACAGGAGACAAACTATATGATAAGAAAGTTTATTGTAATCTTAATGGCTGCGGTGATGATATTCTCAGCCATGGCTATGCCGACTTACGCATCGACCGCACAGGGAAGCGGTTATTCGATAACCAGCTCGACAGGGCCGATTGCAAAAATCAGACAGAACGATACCATAGCTGTTAAAGTCAGCATATTGGTCCCGAGCGGCACAGCGGGAATTACCGCAGCGGATATATCTCGCGTTTCCGACGGATTCAACAACGGAACCGTCGCGATTGACGGAAGCACCTCGGGAAATACGCTTGTGCTTAACGTTACAGGCCTTAAATATAAAGGCGGTGCTAAGGAGCTCAGCTTGTTCGTAAAAAACAGTACGGCAGTTCCGGCAACATATGACCAGGTGACTTTCACGATAACCGAGTGCTACAGCAATTCCGAAGCTGCAGCTGATGCTGCCGCTGCGAATGCCGCATGGGAAGCTAACAAGCCTCAGGTTAAAACTTACACCAAGCCGACGATAATCTTCAGCAGAGGGGATCTCATAGGAAATATCAAAGCAAAAGAAACAAGAACCATAACCGTAACAGCAAAAAACACAAGCAAGCGCTCTATATCCAATGCGATTCTCAGCGTAACGACGTCGGAATCCCTGATGATGCAAGAGGCGCAGACTTCCTTTGAGCTCGGTACAATCGCTGCAGGCGCATCGGCAACCAAAGAAATAAAGGTTAAGGCTTTTGACAGAATAGCCTCTCAGAACCAGTACTTAGATGTAACGCTTAATTACGATTATATATCTAACAGTGAAAATGATATGGCTCAGGCATCGGACAGCTTCAAGATATCCGTACCGGCAACCGTGACCGGCGAAAGCGCGGACGGCAAGGCAATCGACGCACCCGTACCTAATATAATCATCACAGGTTTCGATTACGGCGGAAAGCCGGTGGCTGCAAATTCCGAATTCAACCTCAGTCTCTCATTCAAAAATACCGGCAAAAAATTGGCTGTTGAAAACGTGGTTGCGACTGTCGATTCAGGAGCGGACTTTACGATAAACGGCGGAATGAATACCTTCTATTTCGAGAAAATAAGAGCGGGACAGACAAAATCAGTGACTCTTCCGCTGAAGGTTTCACCTTCAATTACAATGTCGGCAAATACGGTTTCACTGTCATTTACTTATGAGTATGTAGACAATAATGTGCGTAAGCAGGGAACTGCAAACCTCAAAGTTTCCGTACCTGAATATCAGCCTGACAAGTTCAAGCTCGACGCCCCGGTTGTCCCGATGGATGCTGCCGTGGGGATGGAAACTGCCATCACAGTGAATTATGTAAATAAGGGAAAGACAGCGATATCCAATGTGGCCGCATCGGTTTCCGGAGACATCTTCACGGAAAGACCCGACCAGGTTATAGGAAATATAGAATCGGGCAAGAACGGTACGATTGTATTCGCCATAACCCCTAATAACGCGGGGGAAAATTCCGTTAAGATAGAGATTACATACGAAGACTCGAACGGTGACACTAAAAAGAGAGAGTTTGATGTTAAGTTAAATGCTATCGAATTCATGCCTCCGGATATGCCGGAAATGGGCCCCGGCGATATGATGGAACCGGAAGACAATACAGGCAAGATACTCGGACTCCCTAAATGGGTATTCTTTGTTGTACTCATCATAGCGGCGATAGCAGGTCTCATTGTTTTTAAGAAAAAGAGAAAGAACGCTAAGATTAAAAAGCAGGAAGCTCTTTGGGCCAAGTGGGACGAAGAGGAGAGTGCTAAGGAAACGGCATCTGCGACTTCCGAATCGGAAATGTCATCGGCGGCTACAGAAGATGGTGGAGATAAATGATAATATCAGATTTATTCAAAATGTGCCGTGATAGCCTAATGCGTAGAAAGGGACGAACCTTTCTCACGGCTCTCGGCGTATTTATAGGATGCACTTCCATAATACTAATGGTTTCCGTCGGTGCCGCCATGTCTGAAACGCAGGAGCAGAGCATTGCAAGGATGGGCGACCTGACGATTATCCAAGTCTATCCGAGCCATTCGGCTAAATCAAACGTTAAGCTTGATGATAAAGCGTTTGAAAGTTTCCGGCAGATTGACGGAGTCAAGGCGGTAATGCCTAAATACCGTTTGGACGAATATACTGTAGAGGTTTCTGCTTCAAACGAGAGATATAAGGCAGATTGGGCACAGCTCGTCGGCGTGGACGTGAAATACATGGAAGACATGAGCTTTAAGCTGAATGACGGGAAGTTCCCTTCATCGGGCGGTGACGAAAGAACTATATTCGTTGCTGCCGGGCAGGACTTTGCCTATTCGTTTGTCGATACATATAAATCCGAAATGAATAATCGAATCGACAAATGGTCGTTTATGTATGATGAAGAGGGAAACTACAACCCCGATGCCGAGCTTCCGGACCCGTTTTTTGACCCGCTCAAAGAAACAATGAAAATAAAAATTTCGACCATGGAAGAAAACCCTAAATCGACTTCAATGGACATGAAGGCTATCGGAGTGCTTAAAGAAGATTACAGCAAGGGCTGGGAAACATCGGAAGGGCTCTTTGTAGATACGGCAGCATTCAAAACGCTTGTATCGAAGATGACCGGTACATCACCAGCCGCTCTCAAGCTTACGCCTTCCGAGGTTCTCGTCAAGGCGGCAGATATAAACAAGGTTGCAGAGATAGAAAGCGCCATCAAAGCACAAGGCTACAACACGTCGTCCATGCAGAGCTTCAGGGAAGAAATGGCTAAGCAGGCGAGAAATACCGAACTGATGCTCGGAGGGCTCGGCGCGATTTCACTTTTCGTCGCGGCAATCGGAATAGCCAACACCATGATAATGTCCATCACCGAGAGAACGAAGGAGATAGGAATTATGAAGGCTCTCGGCTGCTACGTTAAGGATATCAGAACGCTTTTCCTCATGGAAGCGGGATGCATAGGGCTTATCGGCGGAATATGCGGAATCGTATTCAGCATTATAGCTTCGGTGATTGCGAACCTTGTCTCCATGGGAGTTTTCCCAATGGGTATAACCGGTGAGACGATAATGCAGGCGCTTATCGGCGGTGAAAATATAACGAGACGCTCGGCAATTACGCCGGCCTTGATAATATTCGCAATCTTCTTTTCGATAGCGATTGGCGTCATATCGGGATATTATCCCGCGAACAAAGCAGTTAAGATTTCGGCGCTTGAGGCGATTAAGAACGAATGATTTTTTGTAAAAACGAATTAAATAATCAGCATAATACGTGTATTTTTTGCCCGGATATGTTAAAATAAACATGTAAACATATTTTAATTCAGAAGGGAGAAAACATGGGAGCAGTTTTCAACATTGCCGACTATATGGTATGGATCTGGCTTGTGCTTGCGGTGATATTTCTGATTATCGAAGCGCTGACCGTAGGTCTTACTACAATTTGGCTGGCATGCGGTGCATTCGCCGCAATGGGGCTTGCGCTTCTAAAAACGGGGGTATGGACTCAGATTATCGCTTTTCTCGTCATATCGCTTATATTGATTGCGACTACGAGAAAGATATTTGTAAATAAACTGAGAACCGGCTCTGAAAAAACAAACACCGACGCGATAATAGGACGGGAAGGCATTGTAATCGAAAGCATTGCAGCCCACAGTCCCGGACGCGTCAAGTTAAACGGTCAGGATTGGTCGGCTGTTTCAGCGGATGACGAATTGGCTTTCGATGTCGGAGAGACGGTAATCATTTCGGACATATCCGGTGTGAAACTTATAGTTGTTAAAAAGGAGGAAAAATAAATGCCGGGAATAATAGGATTAATAATTTTAGCATTATTACTTTTAATAGTAATCAGTTTAATCACGACAAATATCAGAATAGTACCACAGGCACAGGCTTATGTATTAGAAAGGCTCGGAGCATATAAGCAAACATGGCAGGTGGGACTGCATTTCAAGATTCCGCTTATTGACAGAGTCGCACGAAGAGTTTCTCTCAAAGAGAAAGTAATCGACTTTGCTCCGCAACCTGTTATAACAAAAGATAACGTAACAATGGAAATAGACACGGTGGTTTACTATCAGATTACCGACCCTAAGCTTTTCGCATACGGTGTAGAAAATCCTATGGCGGCAATCGAAAACCTCACAGCCACTACGCTGAGAAACATCATAGGCGACCTTGAACTCGACGAATCGCTGACATCGCGTGAGCATATCAACTCGAAGATCAGAATTGTTTTGGACGAGGCAACAGACCCTTGGGGAATCAAGATAAACCGTGTAGAAGTTAAGAATATCACTCCGCCGCGCGACATACAGCAGGCGATGGAAAAGCAGATGAGAGCGGAGCGAGAAAAGAGAGAGGCAATCCTTCGTGCGGAAGGAGAAAAATCCTCCGCAATCCTCATTGCGGAAGGACAGAAAGAAGCCGCCATACTTAATGCGGAAGCTGCCAAGCAGGTAGCAATAAGAGAAGCCGAAGGTGAAGCGGAAGCGATTCGTATGGTAAACGAAGCCAAGGCTCACGGTATAACCGCTCTGAAGAATGCCGGCGCAGATGACGCCGTAATTAAGCTCAGAGGTCTTGAAGCCTTAGGTACATTGGCTCAGGGGCAGGCTACCAAGATAATCATACCGTCGGAACTTCAGGGCATTGCGGGACTTGCAGCAGGAGTTAAAGAAGTTCTCAAATAAACTTTGATTGAAAATATGGGGTGAAGCCGCGCAAAAAGCAGTGGTATTTTATCTCTTGAAAAGAGGGCTGTTGCGCTAAGCGATAAACGGAGAAAAATTGCTTAGGCACAGCCTTCTTCAATATTGTTTTTGATGTTTTTTGATGTCGGCAGGGCAACCGGTACTTGATGTCGGAATCGTAACCGGCACTTGAAAATTTGACAAAAAATTGTAGTAGAGGTAAAATATTTATTTGTGTGTTAAGCTAAAGCGCTTTAATGAGGTATTTTGATTTGAAAAACGTAAACTTAGAAAACAAGACAATGCCACGAATGATAGAGCAGGGAGAAGTTCTTGAATATAAACGAGTCTTCAGCCTTGAAGCTATATGGAACAGCAGACACTATTTCACTCTGCTGTTTACTTTGGCCGCTGCTTATTCGATAATAAACGTAGAGCAGGGGATGACGGTTATGGCGGCGGTTCTTTGCCTTTTCCTGATTTTTTGCGGCGACCTGCTCGCATCAGTGTATCCGATATTGGTGCTGAGCATGATGTCAGTCGTGTTTTTCCGGCATTACGATGTGATGCTTGTGCAGTACAAATATGAGATTGCGGCAATAATCGGTTCATTTTTGTTTCATTTGGCTATCTATGCCAAACCGTTCAAAACCGGCGCCAACCTGATACCGCTCATAATGGTTTCATTTGCGACGGTGCTTGGCGGTCTCGGGGCAAATACGATAATGAACGTTGCTAGTTACACATCTCTTTACTATATAGCCGGTCTCGGAGTCGGCATGCTCTGCGTATACATCATAGCTAAAGCGTATATTACCTGCGAAAAAAGCTATGACGTAAGGGAACGATATATGGCCGTTCTCTATGCCGCAGCACTGTTTGCCGCATTTATGACGGTTAGATTCTACTATGCCAACCTTGACAGATTCCTTGCGGATTTTTCAGTAATTTTTTGCAAATACAGAAACACAACCGCGACAATGATGCTTCTCGGATTACCGTCAACATTCTATTTCGCAACCAAAAATATAGGGCATATCTTGGGTTCCGTTACGATAATGCTTAGTTTGATGCTTTCGGGCTCGCGTGGCGGTACGCTCATCGGTACGCTAATCTTTGTTGTCGGCATATTATACGTTATCTACTACGATGTAGAACATAGAAAAAGAAATATCAAAGCTGCAGCCCTGCTTGCAATCCCCGCTCTTGTCGCAGGTGTGGAAATATTCATGATGCTATTCGCGTCAAGATTTGAGGACGGAACATTTTTTGTGAACTCGGATGACAGCAGGCTGAGATTCATCAGAAGGGCATTTGAAGACTACAGGTCAAATATGCTTTTCGGACTCGGACTCGGCAGCAGCCGTAACGGAGACATATATACGGGAGTTCCGGGCAGCATCGTCTTTTACCATAATTGGTTTGCACAGATAATCGGAAGCATGGGACTTGTGGGGCTCGTGGCCTATACCACACAGCTAATAATAAGGCTTAAGACGATATCGGACACCCGGTCAAAAGAGACCGTCGCAATGGCTATGACCTTCGGAGGCATTTTCCTCATGTCCATGGTAAATCCGGGAGAGTTTTCACCGTTTCCGAACGAGTTCATAGTTGTTGTACTCTTCGCCATTATGGAAGAGGGACATAAAAGAAACGAAGAAACCGCCTGACCGAAAAATCAGGGTGTCCGGAAATTGAGTGAAAATAATAATATGCAAAAAACAAAAAAGCCTTGAAAACACTACGTTCTCAAGGTTATTTTTAATGGTGGACCATCGGGGGCTCGAACCCCGGACACCCTGATTAAGAGTCAGGTGCTCTGCCGGCTGAGCTAATGGTCCGCAATGTCCCGCGTCATTTGGCACATTAGCTATATTAACATTTCATAAATTGCTTGTCAATGTTTTTTTGTTGAAAATGAGGATTTTGCCTCAAAACCGGCGACTGTTCTTTGAAATAGAAAAAACAGGGGTATATATGTATAATAATACAAAATTAAATTGTCTGTTCACCTATTTTTAGTGCAAGTTTGATTGCAAAATTGACTTTTCTGTACTATAATATTAACATCTATATTTATACGATAAAACATGTTTGAAAAGGCGGGCGGCATCATTGGAATTTATTGAAAAAATAGCTGACAGTAAGCCTGTTGACTTTATAAAAGAACAAATAGAAAAAATAGCTGACGGTGAGGCTACTGACTTCATAAAAGAAAGTATCGAAAAACTTGTTGATAAATTGACCTCGGCATACGAATCAAACCCCGAAATATACATCGGGGCGGGGATTTTACTTGCCGTTTTTTTGATAGGATACATAGGTTACAGGTTAGGAAAAAGAAGCGTAAGTGAAATCGAAGAAAATAAAAAACATATCAGATATGAAGATATAGACTGGACGATACAGGATGAGGCGGATACCTCGCCGCAGGATGAATTTGCACCGCAAGCTGAAACGACATCGGAAGCCGAGGCTGCACCGCAGGCTGAAACGACGCCGGAAGCCGAGGCTGCACCGCAGGTTGAGACACCGCCGGAAGCCGAGGCTGCACCGCAGGTTGAGACACCGCCGGAAGTCAAGGTTGAACCGCAAGCTGAGACGCCGCAGGAAGTCAAGGCAGTTTCAACGGAAGCCCCGAAGACAGTCGATGAGAGTATTGTTTCGGCTGTAACAGCACCGGCCGCAGAACCGGCACAGGAACCTACCATATTGCCAAACACCGACAATTCGAACCGTAATGATAAGGAATCCGAATCGGTCAAAGTTGAGCAGATAAACTTGATAAAGGCATTACCATACCGAAAGTTCGGGCCGGATAACAGGGACACGAACAGATCCGGCAGGATATTTACCGAAGAAGAGTTAATGAAACAAATTCGTGATTAAAGAAAGATAGACGGAGGGCATGAGATGTTTTGCACGAAGTGCGGAAAAGAATTAAATCCAAGCGACAGATTCTGTGCATATTGTGGCTCGGAAACAAGGCAGAACGAGCCGGAGATGTATAGATATGATGATGTGGTTTTTAATCCGCCGTTTAGGATTGAAGCTGAAAGAAAAACTGCAGAGATATTAAAAGAACGTGAAGAGTTTCGAGGATTTTCAGAAGCGGGGGTTGATGCGCCTGCAGAAAAAAAGACTCGTGAAAGGATAAATTTTGACTGGAATCTTGACGGCCTACCTACCGCCGAGCAAAAAAAGACGGAAGAGGTAAACATCGATTGGGGCGAAGTCCTCGAAAAAAGAAACTTGTCGCGCGAAGATGAAGATAGGGTAGAAAAATTTGAGTTTGAGCCTTTAGGACCGACAGGAAGAACCGGTCTCGACGAATCATATAGCGAGCCGCATCTTAATATTGATAAAGGCGAAAAGGCGGAGAGGATTTTAGGCTCTCTTTTCGGGGCGGGGATGGCGAAAGAGATTTTGAGGAATGAAATTCCTGAGCCGATTGTGGAACAAATTAACATAAATGAAGAGCCTGCTGAGGAAGACAGCATAATTTCTCTTGAAGATTTAGAAAGAGAATTATTTGGAAACGAAGAAAGCCCTTCAAATTTCGGTACTGCGACGGTTCAATACAGACCGCTTGTTTCTGCTGAAATAGACTCCAGTGAAGAGCTCGACAGTTTTTTCGGAGATGAAAATAAATTGGCCTCCCGCGATTCTGATGCCGGGAATCTCGACCCGTCCGTGACAACGATATTTACACCGGTTGATAATAAGTTTTCGAAGCTTTTTTCAATGCCGAACGATAAAAAGACTCAAGCTGTCGGTGAAGACTACAGCGCACCTTTGTTTGAAGACATATTGAAAGACATTTCCGAACTAAAGGATATAGATGAGCCTACGACCGAGGCGAAACCTGTGGGGACAACGACCGAGGCAATGCCTGTGGGCATAGTGACCGAGGCGGATTTACAAGATGATAAGCCGTTTGGCTCGGACACGTATATGGACGTATATGCATCCACAAAGGAAGACGTGGAGTTAGTCGAAGAATTATCTGAAATCGAGAGTGAGAAACCTTCCGAAGAAACCGAAAGCGTAATGGAAGAAACACAGGAAAGCGCCAATCTTTATGATGAACTCTTTAAGGAACCCGAATTATCGCCTGAAGAGAGAGCAAATCAAAAGTTCTATACTTTCCACAGGAACAATGATGCCTTTAAGGAGCTTTTAAGACGTGAAAAGGAAAGACTCGAAAAAATGGGTGCGGAATACGTACCTCAGAATGCTTTCGCAGAAAATGAAGCAAAGAAGCAGAGCGCTAAAACCAAACTCACTTATGTGTCCGCCGCACTGCCTGCCGAAACAACGAATGTTGACGCGACAGGCATGGAGCATATAGTAATTTCAGGCCCGGGGGCACCTAAAAATATACCGAATGAGGGAGACACGGGATATCCTCCCTTATCCGAATCAAAAGAAAACGGCGGGTTCAAGTACGCTGATGTTTTTCCGGGTACTGATTCCGGTAATACTTTTACTTATGCCGGTATCAGCATTTCTGAAGAAAAGCTCACGCAAAAAACCGAGAAGGCACAGCAGCTAAAGGAGTTCTTTGAAGAAATAGACAACGAAGAACCCGAAAAGGGCAACGGATTTGCTAAATTCCTGCTCGCTGTTTTAATCATAGCGATGCTTGCATTAGGTACGGGTTATGTTGCGAAAAAGTTCTTTCCTGAGAGTATAGTTGCCGAATATACTGACGTAGCCATTGAAAAAGGAACGGAATTGATTGATAAAATCAGCGGCAATGAAGAGCCCGCCGAGCCTGTGAATACCGACGATAATGTGGAAGCGACCGCAAACACAAACGCGGTTTATCTTTCAAATATAGTTTCCGAAAAGAGCACAAAACTTAAAACCGTTGGCGAAGTTCATTATGCGCTTGATGACAGCCTGAGATTCAGCACGCTTAGTACATTCGCCTTTCCGGAGGTTCAGTCTCTGCCCGAGTTTGAAGACGGCGAATGGCAGCTGCTTGCAGATGGCGATTTTATAAGCTATGGCGAGGGGCTTATTTCTGCCGATATTGATTACTACGATTCATGGTTGAGTTCAAATGAAAACTCCGAGCTTTTAGGAATAAATGCGCTCGAAATCTGTGATGTGAAAATGGAAGACGACACAGGTTATGTTCTTAACAGAATATCCTTTGCGACTGCGGACGGAACGGAAAAATCAAAGGTACAGACTATAAAATTTAAAATAAATGAAGAAAAAATCGTGATTGAAGAAATCAAGGATGAAACAGAGGAGGAAAATTAACAGTGTATAATTCAGGACAAGACAAATTCGAAAGAAAAATTCTGATGATCATCGCTGCTGTAGTGGTGGTCGCAGCCCTTTTTCTATCTCTAATTTCGTTTATATCGAACTTCTTGTGGTTCGGTGAAATGGGATATTTAGATGTGTTTTTTAAGCAGTTAGTGACGCAGCTTACAGTCGGAGTTCCGACATTTGTTGTGATAACTCTTTTGGTGCTTCTATATCTTACACATCTCAGAAAAAGCTATTTCAAGCGAATAGCATCAGCTGAGCAGACGGATATGAAAGCATTAAAAAAGGCCACTTTAATCATGGCTGTTCTGTTTGGAGGCGCCAGTACAGCCTTTGCGGTTACTCAACTGTGGTTTGAAATATTGAAGTTTGCCAACAGCACGGGCTTTGATATAGCGGACCCGCTGTTTAATATTGACATATCTTTTTATATTTTCAAGCTTGAGTTCCTGAAGCGCTTAAACGAGCTGATGATAGGAGTTATCGTTGGCATTATCGCTTTAACGGTAGTCTACTATATGATACTCATGACGGTTAGGACTCCCGACATGTTCAAGGAGGAACCTCAAACAAGCGAAGCCCCTGGTAGTGACTCGCAGGAAACGGGAGAAGCCAGATATTCCGGTTCCGCAAATCCTTTCGAGAATGCCCAAAGAGAAGCCGAAGACTTGTTCTCAAAGTTTTTAGGTATCAAAATCAAGCGTAGCGCACCGAAGCCGAAAAAACAGATTGATGATGATAATTTCAGAAGCCTTATGGCCATCGCTTCAGGTAAACTTTCCGCTATGGGATTTGTCTTCTTTCTCATGCTTGCGGTAGATTTTTTCCTTAAGCAGTTCGGACTTCTTCATGTGCACACGGGCATAGTTTACGGAGCCAGTTTCACCGACGTTACCGTGACGCTTTGGATGCTCAGGATTCTTTGCGCTATGTCCGTAATTACGGCATTCACGTTTGTTGTGAATATGAAGAAAAAAGCATATAAGAAGCTCTTCGTGTTGCCTGCCCTCATGATCATAATAGGCGTTATAGGCTACGGCGGAGCATCGCTCGTTCAGAACTTCATAGTTTCTCCGGACGAAATAAACAAAGAATCAAAATATCTTGAGAAGAATATAGAGTACACACAATATGCATACGGCCTCGATGATGTAACCGTCAAGAGCTTCCCTGTGGATAATACTTTGACTTCCGATGATATAGCAAACAATATGGAAACTATCACCAATATACGTATTAACGACTTTGAGCCTGTGGAGCAGTTCTATAATCAGACCCAGTCAATTCGTCAATACTATACATTTAATGACGTCGACAACGACAGATATTGGGTTAACGGCGAATATACTCAGACATTTCTTACTGCGCGTGAGATAGATGAATCCAAGATTTCGGACACGTGGCTGAACAAACACCTTAAATATACGCACGGATACGGCATAGCCATGTCGAGAGTAGACAAGGTTACGTCCTCGGGGCAGCCTGATGTTCTCATAGGTAATATACCTCCGGAATCAAGCGTAGAAGAAATACAGGTTAAGAGACCTGAGATATATTTTGGAGAGCTCGCAAACGAGTACGTGGTCGTAGGAACCGATGAAAAAGAATTTGACTATCCTGCCGGAGACAGCAACGCATATACTACTTACGAGGGAACTGCAGGAATTAAGATGAACCTTTTCAACAGATTGGTATTCTCAATCAGAGAGGGTTCGCTTAAGCTCCTCGTTTCATCAAATATCAACTCCGATTCAAAGATTATCATAAACAGAAATGTGGTTAAGCGCGTTATGACAATCATGCCTTACCTCAGCTACGAAAATGATCCGTACATGGTAATATCGGAAGGAAGGCTTTTCTGGATATTGGATGTATACACCACTTCATCGCTCTACCCGTATTCCGAACCTTATTCCGAAGAGAGTTCAATAAATTACATCAGAAACTCCGTTAAGGTCGTGGTTGACGCATACAACGGAAACACGGATTTCTATGTTGTTGACGAAAAAGACCCTATTGCAATGACATATTCCAAGATATATCCGACTCTTTTCAAATCACTCGATAAGATGCCTGAAGGAATTAAAGCCCATATCAGATATGCGAACACCCTTTTTGAGATACAGGCGAATGTTTATTCCAAGTATCACATGGAAGATGTGAATGTGTTCTATCAGTCGGAGGACCTTTGGGATATTGCCAACGAGATTTATGGAACCGAGAAGATAAAGATTACACCTAATTATTACATTGCCAAACTTCCGGGAGAGAGCAAGGCTGAGTTCTTCAACTCAGTTCCGTTCACTCCTAAGTCGAAGCAAAATATGACTGCGCTTATGGTGGCGCGAAACGACGGTGAGAACTACGGCGAGCTGGTTCTCTATCAATTCCCTAAGAGCAAGACGATATACGGTACTGAGCAGATTGAGGCACAGATTGACCAGAACACCGAAATCTCCAAGGAATTCACTCTTTGGAACTCAAGCGGTACCAAATACAGGAGAGGAAACCTCTTTGTAATTCCTATCAACACATCAATCCTTTATGTAGAACCTGTATATCTTGAGGCTCAGAACAGCTCTATTCCGGAAGTTAAGCGTATCATAGTGGCATACAAAGACCGCATAGCCTACGGCGAAACCCTCAAAGATTGTATCATAGACCTTTTCGGGTATGATATAACCGAGAACAAGAGTGTAGCTGACCCTGAAACTCCGGAAACCGTGAGCAACGGAAGCGCATCCGAACGCACACTTGAAGAACTTATCACCGCAGCACAGAATGCGTTCAATAAATCGCAGTCTTCACTTAAGGCCGGAAATTGGGCGGAATACGGCGAGCAGCTTAAGGAACTTGAGAATTATCTGAATAAGCTTGCTTTAATGAGTGAAAGCGCAAATAATATACCTACACTCACTGAGGTGATAGACAGCAATCCGGAGGGCGAATTAATAACTGAGTATGATGCGCAGGACGGTGCTACCGACACGGATGCAGCAGAGCCTGACAGTGCCGAATAATAAAAAACAAGGAGACATTTATGCCGGAATTTGACAGAAAAAAGATGCTGTTTAATATTCCCAAGGGAGAGCATGATATAGAAAAGATAAGTTCATATCTCAAAAAACACCCTGAAGTGAAATTCGTTTCGTTTGCGGGTCTTGATTTGGCTGCGAACGATACGGACGAAAGGATACCGATACTTCTGTTTATGGAAGATATGGAGAAGATGTTGACTCATGGCGTTCAGACAGACGGCTCAAGCGTGAATCTTCCCAAAATCGCCGAGCTTAATAACGCGAAAGTCGACATGATACCGGATATGGATGTCAACTGGTATGTGGACTATAACTTTGAAAATATAGACAGAGAAACAGGGTTTCCGGTAGGAACCCTAAGGATTCCCGCTATTCTCATTCATAATGACAAAAAAGAAGTGGGTGCGAGAACGATACTACGTGATGCCCTAAATAAGTTTAAGGTAGATCTCTTAGCTTGCCTCAAAGAATCCCCATATGTCTTCGAGTATATCGGCGGGATAGATTCAGTAGATGAAATAGAAGAGATAGTGCTTACCGGTGCCACAGAGCTCGAATTTTGGGTGAGAACACCTGACGACAGAGCGGACAGAGAAGAGCTTTCAACTTCTCAAGAGCTTAAGGAACAATACTGGAAAAGGACATACGGGCCTGTGAGGACTGCTCTTGAACGGACGATTGAGTTTCTCGATTGCTACGGAATCGGCATGGAGATGGGGCACAAGGAGGTAGGCGGAGTTAAGTCAAAACTCACTTCTTCGGGCCGCATGGATCATATAATGGAACAGCTCGAAATAGATTGGAAGTATGCCGAGCCTATGCAGGCAGCCGATAACGAGAAGCTCGTGAAATATGCGATAAGGGATGTGTTCAATTCTTTCGGACTGAGTACTACATTTAAGGCTAAGCCTGTGGAAGGTGTAGCCGGTTCCGGAGAGCATACGCACTTCGGCGTATCCGCACGACTTAAAGACGGCAGATTGGTGAATCTTTTCAATACGAAGGATATGCAGAGTGACTTTTTAAGCCCTGTAGGCTACGGTGCATTGATGGGAATACTCAAGAATTATGAGGCTATGAATCCGTTTATCAGCTCGACGACGAATTCATTCAAAAGACTTAAGCCGGGTTATGAGGCTCCGGTTTGTATAGTGACTTCGCTCGGTCACAGCCCATGCGAGCCGTCAAGAAACAGAACGATTCTTTTAGGCCTTGTGAGAGACATGAATAATCCGCTCGCTACTCGTTTTGAACTGAGGTCGCCTAATCCCAAGTCAAACACGTATCTTATATTTGCTACGGGATATATGGCTATGCTCGACGGCATCAAAGCATCTCTTAAAAACAGGATGACTCCGGCAGACCTTGAAAAATCAGTATCCAAAAAGGCGGGGGAAGAAGATTTCTATCTTGAAAAAGATAGGGAATATCGCTCCGAAAAAAATCTTTTCACCGAATATTCTCAAGTAGAGAGAGATAAACTTTTCGGTGTGCCACCGAAAACCGTTTGGGAAAATATGATGGCATTTGACAGATACCCGGATAAGCTAAAGGCGGTCTCGGACGGGATTATGGATGATGAATCCATTGAATCATATAGGGCCTATATAGTAAATGAATGGGCTACGGAGCTTAATGCCAGAAATCTTCCTAACGCCATGACGGATGTCAGGGAGTGCATGAAGAGGCACGGTGAGGATGCGACAGACCTTGATGAAAAAACGTGGGAAGAAATCAATAAGTTAAGATACTTTATCGCTAAAGATACAATATCCGAGAAGTCGCTTCTGACAATGGCGAGAGAAGCCCTTGAATGTGAGAATTACGACAGAGCCTCGGAACTTCAGTACGAAATACAGCAGCAAATCGAAAAACTCAAAGCCATGTATCTTAGATACAAGAGAAACCTATTTTAGAAAGAAGGACTGTATATGTTAGACATAAAGAGAATAAGAGAAGACTACGAGGGCTGTAAGGCCGGCGTAGAGAGGAGGACTAAGGGCAGCTTCGGAATCGAGAACGCCCTTCCGCTTGACGATAAGCGAAAAGAACTGCTGTCGCAGGTTGAAGCGATGAAAAACAGGCAGAACACCGTTTCAAAGGAAATACCTTTGATGAAAAAGGCGGGACAGGATACGACCGAAATTATGGCGGAAATGAAAGAGCTTTCCGCTAAAATAAAAGAACTCGATGCGGAGGTGTCGGCAGTTGAGAGCGAAATCAGGGATTGTTTGCTTAATATTCCGAATATACCCGCCGAAACAGTTCAGACAGGTGAGGATGAGTCCGCCAATGTTGAGATAAGACGATTTATGGAGCCTGCGACTTTCGATTTTGAAGCCAAAGCTCATTGGGATATCGGTGCAGAGCTTAATATTTTGGATTGGGAAAGAGCCGGAAAGATTGCCGGAGCGAGATTCACCGTTTACAAGGGGCTCGGAGCAAGGCTTGAAAGGGCTGTTATGAACTTTATGCTCGACATGCATACGCTCGAGCAAAACTACCTTGAGATACTCCCGCCGTTTATGGTAAACAGGACTGCCATGACGGGAACGGGCCAGCTTCCGAAGTTTGAAGAGGATATGTTCTATCTTCCTCAAAAAGACTTCTTTCTGATACCTACAGCGGAGGTACCGGTCACAAATATGCTGGCTCAGGAGATTATTCCCGAAGAAAACCTTCCTATATATTATACGGCATATACGCCATGCTTCAGAGCCGAAGCCGGTTCCGCGGGAAGAGATACCAGAGGACTTATCAGGCAGCATCAGTTTAACAAGGTGGAGCTTGTCAAGTTTTGCAGACCTGAGGACTCTTGGGATGAATTGGAGAAACTTACAAGCGATGCAGAGGAAGTACTGAAGCAGCTTAATATTCCTTACAGAGTGGTAAGACTCTCGACCGGAGACCTTGGATTCAGCTCCGCCTGCACCTATGATATAGAAGTTTGGATGCCGTCTTACGACAAATATGTGGAGATTTCATCGTGTTCCAACTTCCTTGACTTCCAGGCAAGGAGAGCGAATATCAGGTTCAGAAGAGGCGAAGGCGGCAAGCCGGAGTTCGTTCACACATTGAACGGTTCGGGGCTTGCGGTAGGAAGGACAACGGCAGCAATTCTCGAAAACTTCCAGCAGGCTGACGGAAGCGTCATAGTCCCTGAGCCGCTGAGAAAATACATGGGATGCGACATAATTGAGAAGAACGATAAATATTGATGTTAAAAAGCCGAATAAGGTTGGCTAATGTGACCCCGAAAAATTGAATTTCCAGGTTCAACTTTTGGGGGTTCTGTTTGAACTTACTCGGCTTTTTGATTTTTTGCTTATTGACAGCAGAACGTAAAATATATATACTGAACCTGTGAAATAAATTTCAGTGGGGAGCAAAGAAATGCGTAAGAGGCTCATTCTATATGCAATTATTTTTACACTCATCATAAGCGGCGTGAAGATTCTTGATATAGTTTATCGGTACGACATCGGAATATATGACTATTTCCGATATTCGCAGCCGCTTACTCCTGAGGAAAGAAACTATCTCAAGACTAATATAATAAATTACGGCATCGGAGTAAATGACGCTCCGTTTGCTTTCGTGTCCGAAAATTCGGTTCAGAATACAGGGATATTGGTGGATTATTTTAACCAGTTGTCCGTCTCGCTCGAGTGCCAGTTCAGACCCGTCGTTTATGATAAGTACAACCTAGCCATCAAATTAAAAAACGGGGGGATGGACTGCTCCGTTCTCAATATGAACAGGGTGAATACGAGTGTTTTTTGGTTCACGCAGAGGCTCTATACCGAAAGAAGCAAGGTATTGGTTGACGGCGAATCCGGATACTCGAAGATATCCGATGTGACGGGACTTAAAATTGCGGTGGTTTCCGGAAGTACCGCCCACCATGAAGCAAACAGATATTTCAGAAATAGAAAGGCTGTTCAGCTTATTTTGACAAGAAATATCGATGAATGTTTCAGTGCTCTCGAAAAAGGGGAGGTTGAGGCGATAATCGGCGATGAGGCGAAGATATCTTATCAATTAAATCAAGATTTGATGTCGAACAGATATAAGTTCCTTGAAGACTCGATAGCTGAGGAAGACGTTGCGGTTGCGGTAAATATGGAACAGGAAGTACTATTCAGTATACTTAACAAGGGTATACTCGCCATGAAAAAGAACAACCAGTACAGTCACATTAACTCCAAATGGTTCGGTTCTTTCATACCGGAGATTGATGAGTTCTCCGAGGGAGTTAATACCGCCAACATCATTTCTCTTATAATCGCAATATTCGGTGCGTTTTTCATCTGGAACAAGAGTGTGGCCAATGAAGTCAATATCAAGACAAAGGAACTGAAAGAGAGCCGACAGGAACTCAGGAACCTGATAGATTCACTCTCTGACGGCATAGCGGTTGCGGATTATAATCGAAATATTTTAGCTGCCAACAAGACAATAGCCGAGATTGTAGGTATGCCGATTACCGAGCTTGTGGGTAAAAATGCGGATGAAATCCCTGAACTGAAACCTTTTTTGCTTCATTCCAACGAAACAAAGGCTTTTGCTTTCGGTGACAAAAACTATCTGGTCACGATAGCCGTAGTCAATGAATCTTCAAGCAACAGGATGCTGATAGTTAAAGATGATACAGAGCGCCAAAAACACGAGAGGCTTAACCGGCAGGAAGCGAAGATGATAGCGGTCGGCGAATTAAGCGCAGGGCTGGCACACGAAATAAGGAACCCTCTCGGTCTTATAAAGAGTTATCTTTATGTGCTGAAAAAGAAAATAAATGATTCCGTATCAAAACACGCCATAGAGGTTATGGATGATTCGGTTGACAGGATAAACGGTTTGATTGAAAATCTGCTCGGCTTCTCAAGACTTTCGAGAGATGAAGCTGTAGAGACAGACATAGTGGATTTAATTAATTCCATAATGGAGCTTGAACGTAAAGATATAGAAAAAAACAATATAAGCCTTGAAATCGATATCAGCGATGTAAAAGAAAGAAGGCTCCGGATACATGAGGATTTGCTTAAACTATGCATGGTTAATCTTGCAAACAACGCTGTCGATGCTTTTATAGAAGCAACCACGACTGATAAGAAGATACTCATCAGAGTTGCAAGTGACAAATCGGAACTTAGAATTAAATTTACGGACAATGCCTGCGGAATGCCGGAAGATAAATTGGAAGACATTTTTAATCCGTTCTATACGACAAAGGACAGCGGCACGGGATTGGGACTTTATATCATGCAGACAGAGCTTCATGAGATAGGCGGAAGCATGAGTGTCAAGAGCAAACAAGGAATCGGGACTACATTTTTTGTCGAATTCCCTGCAGGAAAACTGAAAAAAGATAGCATTTTAAGTGAAAATAGCGAATCATAAAACAAGTCACCGGGTGAAATAACAAGACAAGGGGAATATGAAATGATGCAAAAAAATAATTTTAGAATACTTATAGTGGACGACGAAATAGAATATCAGAGAGTGGTTTCCATGATACTTGACGAGGCGGGATATAGCACCCATACTTGCTCAAACGGCAAAGAGGCTCTCGAATATATAGATGAAAATGATGTTGAATTGGTAATTACCGATTTGAAAATGCCGATAATGGGCGGAGATGAGCTGGTTGAGAATATCTGCGGTTCCGGACGTGACATAGATATAATAGTAATCACTGCTTTCGGCTCCATAGAAAGTGCCGTCGACGCAATCAGAAAAGGTGCAACCGACTATTTCGTCAAGTCGGGTAACCTCGATGAACTTCTCTTAAAGGTCGAAAAGGTTGTGGAGATGAGGCGAATCAAAAGGAGAGGAGAGATTTTGATTAAAAAACAGAATCTGTCCGAATTCTTTTTGGATTCCAAGAACCGCACATATAGAAGAATATTGGATATGTGCGAAAGGACGGCCGATACCAACATCAACATACTTCTGTTGGGAGAGTCGGGCGTGGGCAAAGAGGTGGTTGCCAACTATATTCACCGAAACAGTAAACGTGCGAATGAGCCGCTCATACCCGTGAACTGCCAGGTGTTTCCGGAAGGAGTTATCGAGTCCGAGCTTTTCGGGCATGAGAGAGGGGCATTCACAGGCGCCGTAGGGACAAGGATAGGCAAATTTGAAGAGGCAAACTACGGCACATTGTTTATGGACGAGATAGGTGACCTGCCGCTTATGACCCAGGGGAAGTTGCTTCGTGCGCTAGAAACCAGGACAATAGAGAGAGTCGGCTCAAACAAAAGCATCGCCCTCGATGTACGATTCGTATTTGCAACCAACAAAAATCTTTCCGCTGAAATAGAAGCCGGAAGATTCAGAGAGGATTTGCTCTACAGGATAAATACTCTTACGTTGACCATACCCCCGCTTAGGGAAAGGAGGGAGGACCTTCCGGGCCTGATCGACTTCTTCTTAAAAATGACCGCAAATGACCAAAAAAAGAGAAACGCCAACATTGACGGAGAGGTGATGGACAGATTGCTGAATTACGATTACCCCGGGAATATAAGAGAACTCAAGAATATGATTGAGAGGATGATGGCGCTTTCGGTAGACGGCAATATAACAAAGAGCGAATTCATAATGCCGAGCGGCGATCAATATTCATGTATAGAACTTCGAAACGGAGTTACAGACCTCAGGAGTGCAAGAGGTTTATTTGAAAAAAAATACATTTCGGAAATGCTTTCAAAAAAGAATTGCAATGTTGAACAAACGGCAATAGTACTCGGCATTACTTCGAGACAACTTTGGAATAAGATAAGCCAATATGAAATAGACCTTTCTGACCTCAAATAATATGTTTTCGAAAATAACGCAAGGCGGCATATCTACCACGAAATACGCTAAGGTTGTATAAAAAAGAGAGAAAATCATGTTAAAATACCGTATAAACCTCAAAAAAACGAGAAATATATTTCGCATAACAATGAAAAATATTTCATAAAAAACATATTGCAACATAGTACTTCTATAAATTCAGAGTGAAACCACCTCATTTTGCGGTGGTTTTTTTAATTTCGTCAGACATTGAAAAATAAAGGATTTACATGCATATAAGTGACAAAATTATAACAAGGAGAAAAGAAAAAAAACGAATTGGCACATTATTTGCTGATATATCTATGCGAAAGGTAGCATTGCTTTATATTTTTTATGAAAGGATTAAAGAAAATGAAAAAGATTATTGCACTTATCATGGTGCTTGCTCTTTGCTTATCGCTCGCAGCCTGCGGCGGAGAGAGCGCACCTGGAAACACAGACGGTGAGTCCTCAGACCCGATCGTTATCAAGATTGCACACACCGACTCATCATCAAGATCCACTAACACATGGGCGGTATGGCTCGGAGATTATCTCGAAGAAAAGGCGCCGGGACGCTTCAAGGTTGAAGTATTTTCCGACGGTTCTTTAGGAGACACTACTGACGTTATCGCAGGCTTAGGACTTGGAACGGTTGAAATGGTATTCGACCTTTCTTCCTGCTTCACACAGGTTGCAGGCGACAAGTCGGCTTGTATCGACCTTCCGTTCCTCTATCCTTCATTTGAAGCATGGGAAGAAGGAATGCTTGAAAACGGCGGTCTCGAACTCTTCAACGAGTATATCAAGGACGTTGACTTCTACTGCATCGACCTCTATTACAACGGAATCAGAGAAATTATTTCAAGAGACAAGGTTTACCACAACACCGCAGACTTCAACGGCCAGAAGGTAAGAATCGCACAGAACGACCTTAACGTTGAAATCTGGAACGCAATGGGAGCAAACCCTACACCTATGGCATGGGGCGAAGTAGTTACTTCACTTTCACAGGGACAGATTGACGCACTCGACCACAGCTTAGGGGTATTCAACGACTTCAACCTTCACGAAGTTGCTCCTTATGTAACACTCACAAACCACTGCTCATCACCGTTCCCTATTATCGTATCTCTTAAGTGGATTGAATCGCTTGACCCTGCTGACAGAGCTGTTTTGGAAGAGGGTGTACACGAGATGGCTAAGGGACAGAGAGCTGAAGAAAGAGCAAACGAAGCCAAGTATATCGAGAGATTCAAGGCTGAGGGAGCGGAAGTATATGAGCTTACTGCAGAAGAAACCGACGCATTCTTAGAAGCATGCCAGCCGGTATATGACTGGATGAAAGACAGAGTCGGCCAGGACGTAATCGACAGATGGCTTGCTACGGTTCCTAAATAAAAAGGAATAACTCGATTAGCGGGGGATAAAATCAACGGGGAGACAATCTCTCCCCCTCTCCCTCCGTTATTACCTCAAGACTTTAACAACACAAGGAGAACAAAAATGAAAAAAGAACAGTCGCTCTACGGCAAGATAACCGGAGTTATCGACAGAGCGGAAGATATTTGTCTGGTTTCAATGTTCGCCCTTATGGTATTTTTTATTTTTTTACAGATCATTATGAGATTTGTTTTCAATCACTCACTTGTATGGTCTGAAGAACTCGGCAAGTTCATATTCGTATGGATTTCATGGTTGGGAATATCAATAGGTGAGAGAAGAAACGAGCACATTAAAATTACACTTGTTATAGATAAGTTTTCGCCGAAATGGCAGAAAATTTTCGAAATAATCGCATATCTCATACTTGCGGCTATATTATTGGTTACAATTTATTATGCAGTGATTCTGGTTGAGTTCCAAGTTAACGTAAGATATGCCGGAATCAAGATAAGCACTTCATGGGGTTACCTTTCACTTGTTTTAGGATGCGGATTCATGCTGTTAAGGCTGATATCCGTCATCGTAAGAGACGTAATCGCACTCATAACAAAAGATTATACCGCCCCATCCCATCCGCACATGGTAGACCAGGTTGCTGCGGCGGTTGAAGCTTATGAACAGGAAGGAGGTGCAGACTGATGGCTGTCGCATCATTATTTATCACACTGTTTGTACTCCTTATCATCGGAGTTCCCGTGGGCTTCGCAATCGGCGGAGCTACAATGCTCTCCATGTTCCTGTTTTCCGACCTGAACATGGTAATTAACTCACAATATTGCTACAGCGGTATATTCTCCTTCACCGTAATGGCAATCCCGTTTTTCATGCTTGCCGGAACGATAATGTCGACGGGCGGAATAGCTAAGAGGATAGTCAACTTCGCTGCTACGCTTGTAGACTTCGTAGACGGTGCGATAGGCTGCGTGAGCATAATTGCATGTATGTTCTTCGGAGCGCTGTCGGGTTCGGGTATGGCCACAGCTTCCGCAATCGGAAGCATGATGATTCCCGAAATGAAAGAGAAGGGCTATGATCCCGCATACGCTGCAACGGTTGTTTGCTTCGGAGGTATCGTGGGGCCTATTATCCCTCCGAGCCTTTCGTTCGTACTCTATGGAGCATCGACAAACGTATCCATACCGAAACTTTTCCTTGCAGGTATACTTCCGGGAATCCTGATCGGTTGCATATTTGTTGCTACAAATATTATACTGTGTCGCCGTTCGGGAACCGACCTCAGAAAAAAGAATCTCAAAACCCATATTACAGATGCCAAGTCACTCACAATAGGCGGCAGACTTGCCAATTTGGGCAATCAAATGCTTGCGAGATTTAAGAGTGTGGGTAAGGCTACGGTTGACGGATTCTGGGCACTGCTTTCACCGGTAATCATTTTGGGAGGAATCTACTCCGGAGTATTCACACCTACTGAAGCTGCATGTGTATCGGTAGTGTACTCCATAATAATAAGCCTCTTTGTCTATAAAGATATGACCTTAAAGGGTTTATATAACACGCTCCTGGACACTTCCGTGCTCAACGGAATCACATCCTTCCTTTTAGGATATTCGACCGTATTCTCGACCTTCATGACATTCGAGAAGGTTCCTCAGGGAATAACGGTTTTCCTTACGGGAGTATCGGACAACCCGTATATCGTGCTTATGTTCATTAACCTGCTGCTTTTAATAGTAGGCTGCTTCTTGGATACGGTACCTGCCATAATCGTAATGGCGCCTATGCTTCTTCCGACAGTGGAACAGATGGGTATCAATCCTATCCACTTCGGTGTTGTTATGGCAGTAAACTTGGCGCTTGGACTCTGCTCACCGCCATACGGCTGTAACCTCTTCGTAGGAGCGGCGGTAGCTAAGATAAAAATGGAATCTATGGTTAAGCATATAATACCGTACTTCATAGTGGGAGTAGTCGCGCTTTCCATAATAACCTACGTACCTTGGTTATCGCTGGTATTTGTGTAATATCGCCGGTATGTATAAAGAAAAATATTAAAATAAAAGAGGGCTTAGGCCCTCTTTTTAATTGCACAATCCTTTTAGAAAAAGAGGAAGCAGCTGCTGCGTATATTGTGTCAGGGAATAGTTCCCGCTGCAAAGACACCAGTCGTACATCATGCCCCTTTCAAAAACGGAATATGCTTTTGATATGTCATTTACTGAAAGATCTTCTCTGAAATAACCCTGCTCATGTCCCTCAATAGTGATTTGACGCAGTAATTTATAATATGTCCTGTCCGGCTCTAAAAGATGTCTTTCTCCGCGCGTTATAAGCTGTGTCGCGAAAAGCTGCGAAAGTATGCTCACGGACACGGTGTTTTCAATCATAAGGAACAATTCTTTGTTTAGAAAAATGAGCTTATCTACGGGATTCAGAGAAGCATCCATGCTCTCAGACAGCTCCTCGTACTTTTCATCAAAGAGGTAGGAAAGTGACCCTAACAGAGCGTCCTTGGAGTCGAAATAGTGGTAAAACGAGCCTTTGGATGTCTGCGATGCTTCAACAATATCATCTATAGTCGTATTGTCGTAGCCGTATTTGTAAAACAGATGCCATGCTGCAGTCACGATACGCGATTTTGTTTGATTTCTATAGCTTTTTTTCATAATTGTTTTTTCTCCTTAATGTTTTGATGTTAAATACTTATAGGGCGGCTTGCAGAATATTCGGTGGGGGTGATTTATAGAATATTCAGATTTGCCTTGCAAAAAATACAAGTACTATTTTTAATACAATAATAAGTTTAGACTATATTCTACAATAAATACCTTTATTTTTCAATATATAAATGATATGTTTCCTCAAAAATATAATAAAAAGTCTATGTTTTAGTCGATATTTCATCTATGTATTATCGGTGTTATTATAACGGCATAGCTTTTATCGGAATATGGCAAAGAACCATTAAATCTTTTAGCAAAGCCGATGTGATATGGATATTTCGTTGAAGCTGAAGTACACAAATAAAAGGAGGATGCGCGAATTGCGCGAGTATGTATGTTTAACGCAGGAATAATGGAAATAATTGTATTCATAGGATATTTCGTAGTGCTTTTCTTTGTAGGCTTGATTTTTTTCTTTAACGGAGATAATCGAAACCAAGAGGACTATTTCTTAGGAGGCCGCACTATGGGCGCTTGGGTTACCGCTTTGTCGGCTCAAGCCTCCGATATGTCGGCATGGCTCTTAATGGGGCTTCCGGGGTCAATCTTGGCATTCGGCTTCGGCAAGATTTGGATAGGAGTCGGTTTGGCGCTCGGCACGGCGGCTAATTGGATTTTTTGCGCAAAGAGGCTTAGGACATTCAGCAAAGTGGCAGGAGATTCCATAACGCTGCCTCAGTATCTGACGAATCGCTTCGCAACCCAATCCAAGAAACTTCAGGTAATTTGTGCATTAATCTTCTTGTCCGCATTTACCGTATATGTTGCGTCGGCATTCGTTGCGGGCACCTCGGTGTTTACGATGCTTTTTACCGAAATGAGCGAGACGACAGCGATGATAATCTATGCACTGATCGTAATAGGATATACATTTTTGGGAGGATTTAAAGCCGTCTGCTGGACTGATTTTTTTCAAGGAATATTGATGCTTGCGGCCTTGCTTTTGGTCCCTATTGTTGTGGTGCTCACTCAGGAACTCGACACGTCTAAACTTGCTGAAGTCTATACTTATGTCGATGCCGGCGGCAGTGAGGTGGTCTGTGACTTCGGGAACGGTCTCATGAGTGCAGATATCAAAGATATTATTTCCGGACTCGGTTGGGGTCTCGGTTACTTCGGTATGCCACACATAATAGTAAGGTTTATGTCGATTGAGAAGCCTTCAATGATAAAAAAATCGGCAACGGTAGCAATCGTTTGGGTCGTACTGTCACTCGGTGCGGCATGTCTTATCGGATATTTCGGCAGGATGATTGTTGCGGAGGAGTTATTGACTGTAGGTGCACAAAAAACGGTATTCATAGTTATGTCGCGCAGGTTTTTCCCGTCGATTATTTCAGGTTTCATTCTTGCTGCAATAATGGCGGCTTCCGTATCGACGGCCGATTCACAGCTTTTAGTTGCCTCAAGCTCGTTTACTTCCGATATATACAAGCCGTTAATGAGGAAACAAGCGGGAGACAGAGAAGTTCTTTGGGTCGGAAGGGCAACGGTAATAGCCGTTTCCGCTATTGCTTATGTTATAGCTTCATCCAAAGGTTCAGGCGCACAAGCAATAATGGATCTCGTTGAAAATGCGTGGGGTATATTCGGTGCAGCTTTCGGGCCGGTAATACTTCTGTCGTTCTTTTGGAGGAGATTTAACTATGCGGGTGCAGTGGCAGGCGTTATAGTCGGTGCTGTCGTTGATATAATTTGGCTCATATTCTTTTCCGCTCAGACGGGAATCTACGAGATTATACCGGGCTTCATCATGGGCGGAGTAGCGGCCGTCGCCGTTACTCTCATGACACCTGCACCTGACGAAACCGTAACCTCGATTTTCGACAGAGCGTCAGACCCTGCCTATAATGAGTAAATCGGGTATGTATACTTAATCTCTCCTTTTTCAGTAATCGGAATAATTTAGTAGCTTCGCACGCTGATTTCGGAATAATTCAGGAGCTTCGC
>CAYFQR010000001.1:17657-30814 GCA_964345365.1 uncultured Oscillospiraceae bacterium | reverse complement strand
AGCTTCGCACGCTGATTTCGGAATAATTCAGGAGCTTCGCCCGCTGATTAAAGAAAAATATAAGAAAAAATCTCCGCTTTGTGTTAAAATAATAAAACAGAATAAATGAAAAACCGTAGTGCTGATTATTAAGACAGAGTAAACGGATTCATAGGATATTTTGGTTGAGAACATAAAAAAATGCGGAGGTCAGGTTAATGAAAAACAGAGAATCGGTAAGCAGTTTTCTTTTAAGACATGCGGCAATGCGTCCGGTTTCATTTCACATGCCGGGGCACAAGGGCAGTGCTATATATAGAAGACTCGGCTATGGAAACTTCCTTGATAACATAATGGATTGTGATATTACCGAAATACCGGGCGCGGACAATCTCTTTCAGCAGGAGGATGTCATACTTGAAGTAACGGAAAAATACAAAAAGCTGTACGACTCGAAAAAAACCTACCTTCTGGTGAACGGATCCTCGACCGGAATAATAGCTTCGATTTTAAGCCTTGTAAACAGAGGCGAGAAGCTCATCATGGCGAGGAACTGCCATAAGTCCGTTTTTAATGCGGTGTCGCTCGGCGGCATAGAGCCCGTATATCTATACCCCGAAATATCGGAGCACTTCGATATACAGGGAGAAGTGTCCCCGACAGAAGTGGAGAGATTGCTTGAAGAAAATCCCGAAGCCCGTGCGGTCATTATTACATCGCCTAATTACTATGGAGTCTGCTCCGATGTGGCTAAGATAGCGGAGATTTGTCACCGAAAAGGTTCTTACCTTATTGTAGATCAAGCACACGGTGCACATCTCAAGTTCATGGATGAATTGAAGAAGAAATCGGGAATAGACGATGTTCTCGGCTTTGAAAGTATCGGCAGCAAGTCACATTTGTCTGAAGGAATCCCAAAAATATGCGGTTTTCCGCACATGTCCGCAGAGCTTTCCGGTGCCGACCTTGTCATCAATTCGACGCATAAAACGCTTGCATCATTTACACAGACGGCTGTTTTGAACGTGATGAACGATGACATAGACCTTCAAACAGTCGAAGATAAACTTCAGACATTGCAGTCATCAAGCCCGTCTTACCTGCTCCTTGCGAGCCTCGATATAAATGCGGACATGATGCTTAAATACGGGCATGAACTGATGCGGGAATGGTGTGAGAATGTAGACCGTTTCTATAAGTGTGCGGAGAATATAGGGGGACTGAAACTCGTAAAGGCGGACAGGCTTGACAGGACGAAGATAAATATCGATATGAGTGCATGCGGTCTTAACGGAAACGAGCTGGAAGAACTCATGATGAAGGAGGGGATTTTTGCAGAACTTGCAACGGGAAATATCCTCATGTGTATGACCGGAATCGGGAATACAGCGGCGGATTACGATAGGCTGCTCGGTTTCTTTAAAGATATATCAGCCAAGACACATTATGCAAAAAATGCGAGCAGTAATTTAATTGAAACAAAAAGAAATACTGAACGAGCAGGTAAAGTGAGCAGCGATTTAATCGAAACAAAAAACAGTCCGGGACGAGCAGGCGACAAAGAGCACGAAGTATCTCGCGCGATTGCTGCACCTGCCTCCCTGCTCGAAAGGAGGGAAATCCCTGCTAAAAAAGAACTTATAGATATAAGGGAAAGCGAAGGGCGGGTGTGTGCCGCTTCGCTTATACCATATCCTCCCGGAATACCCGTAATATGTCCGGGTGAGGTTATGACCGCTGAAATAATTGAATATGTAATAAATCTGAGGAAATCAAAGGAAAAAGTAATTGGGCTTGACGAAAAAAACAGAATTGCTGTCGGGAGATTATGAGATGCAGACCGACCGAAAACATGGCGGCATGGCGATATAAAACATTTTTAGCCACCGTACAAAATTTATATAAATACATTGTATATTTTTCATCCATAGTGTATAATAAACTGTGTACATTTCAGAGCGTATATCAGAAAACATTCGGTATTTTCATTTTCAAAAATACGCTTAAATATCAATGTATTTTTTGAGTAATTTTGAATCGGGGGGACTGAATAATTGATTGGCAGCATGCGAAAAAGCAGTGAATATATAGTCAGTCCAAAGGAACTTGACGAGGGGGTTAAAAAGTATAACAGTTTCGCCATCGTGCTTTCAGCGATTGCTGTTACCATAACGAATATATTTTACATTGTTTACGGCATGGTTTTCGGTTCCGCAAGCACGGTGGAAATCATGTATATCGAGCAGGTCAGATTTTTTGTTTTGCTTGAAACGGTTGTGATAGTGGGCCTTGCATCTATATCATATATCTGTGCTCAAAGAGGGAAGTTTCATAATATGAACGTTCTTTCTTTGATTTTTATTTTTGCGGTCAGTTTATAGATAGCAGGTCTTACGCATATAATTAATCTGACCGCTCACAATGCCGGATATCCCGGAACGGGAATCGCGTTTTCGAGCCTTCCGCTTTTTTGCTTTATTTTCATTCCCATGATGAAAAAAAGTCAATGTATAATCAAAACATTGATTATCGGTACGGCGGTTTTGCTGCCCGAATTTGCTCCGGGACATGAAAGCTATAACTTAACCATAAATTTTATATTCTTTCTTGCGGTGACAGCGGGATGGTTCTTATATAAGGAAATTCTCGCTGCAAATATTAAAACCCTCTCCGCTCTTGCGGGAGAAAGAAAAAAATACCGTAAGCTTTCCGTTGCCGCATTCGAAACCGTAGCAAACGCTATAGAGGCAAAGAGTTTATATTTAAGAGGACACTCCAGAAGGGTTGCGACTTATGCCGAGCAGATTGCTAAGAAGATGGGGCTATCGGCTTCGGATGTTGAGAAAGTATATTTTGCAGGGCTGCTTCACGACGTAGGCAAAATCGGAACACCGGACGTAATACTTAATAAACCGGACAGGCTGACCGATGAGGAATTTGCGAAGATAAAAGCGCATACCACATTAGGCTACTAAATATTGAGCAAGTTTGACAGTGAGCCGGAAATAAGAGAGGCCGCACATTTCCATCATGAAAGATATGACGGCAAAGGATATCCGAACGGAATAAGCGGCAATGATATTCCTCTTTTTTCAAGAATAATATGCGTTGCCGACGCATTTGATGCGATGACGAGCGAACGTTCTTACAGATGCGCATTGAGCTTAGGATATGCGGCAAGAGAAATTAAAGAGTGCAAAGGTACGCAGTTCGACCCTGAAGTAGCCGATGCGATGCTTGAGCTGATACAATCGGGCGAACTGAGGCTCAATATAGCTCGAAGACCAAGCAGAGATGCATATTAGTTTAACAAATGATAATTATATGTTAAAATACACAAAGGCACTGAATATAATATTAAATATTTAGTGCTTTTTGTTTTTTGTTTATGTATAATGTATTTTGTATGGGTATTGTCTAATGATTCTGTGATATTTTTACGAAACTTTCGCATGCTCAAGGTTATATGCAACGGATGTCATCCTGCGTGATGGCGGCACATAACCGTACTCATACAAATGACAGTAATATTTAGAAAGGAAGGTCTCACTAAAATGAGCAAAAAACACCTAAGCAGTGTTCATGTCAGTCATTATAAGCACACCGCCGGTTGTGCCACTGAAGTAATGCCTGTACCTGACATTGTAAAGATTTCAATGTCTCAGCACATCGGAGCACCTTGCAAGCCGCTTGTCGGCAAAGGTGACTACGTAAAGGTCGGACAAAAAATCGGAGACACTGAAGCCTTCGTAAGTGCGCCTATCCATTCCAGCGTATCCGGTACCGTTAAAAGTATCGAGCAGGCAAGATCCGCCGCAGGTGGCTTTGACACACTGGTCGTGATAGAAACAGACAAAAAACAGGCAATATCGGAGGAAGTTAAAGTTCCTGCGGAGCCTAAGGATTTGGCGGAGTTCGTAGCAGAGGTAAGAAATTCGGGTTTGGTAGGACTCGGAGGAGCATCTTTCCCTACGAGCATCAAATTCAATCCTAAGAACATCGATGAAGTTCACTACCTCGTGGTAAATGCGGCAGAATGCGAGCCGTTCATCACTTCCGACCACAGATGCATGCTTGAAGATACCGAAGACTTGATAAACGGCTGCCTCATGATAATGAAGTATGACGGACTCGACAAGGCATATATTGCCATTGAGGACAACAAGCAGGACGCTATTGACCACATCAACAGATACCTTGCCGAAAAAGGCATCAAGAATATCGAGACGTTCACGCTACAGGCAAGATACCCTAAGGGAGCCGAGCGTGTACTCGTTTATGAATTGTTCGGTAAAGAAATGAGAGCGGGAGTACTCCCTGCCGACATGGGCTGCATACTTAACAATGTTACAACAGTAATGATGGTGGGCAAATATTTCAGAACAGGAATGCCTCTTATAGAAAAAAGGATGACGGTTGACGGAGATGCCGTGGCAATTCCCAAAAATGTTATTGCCCCAATCGGCTCATTAATCCATGATGTAATTAAATTCTGCGGCGGCTACAAACATGAACCTCGTAAGATACTCATGGGCGGACCTATGATGGGCAGAGCCATTCCAAGCGATGCAATGCCTATCGTTAAGAATAACAACGCTATCTTAGCCTTCACAAAGGCACAGTCCGAGGTAAAAGAAGAAACGGCCTGCATAAACTGCGGACGTTGCTTCCAAGCATGCCCGTTCAATCTGATTCCGACTGCTCTTGCAGAGGCTTACGAGATGAACGACGCACAGGCTCTCTTTGATTTGGACGTCAACCAGTGTATGAACTGCGGTTCATGTTCATATGTATGTCCGGCACACAGACCGCTCGGATTCATGAACACCCTCGCAAAAGAAATAGTAAAGGAGGCCGGAATTAAATGAACGAAAAGAAATATTTTGACAATTTAATCGTGTCCTCCTCACCGCATCTTGTGACAGCATTAGATACGCAAAAAACCATGCTCTTGGTTATAATTGCGCTTTTGCCTGCACTTGGCGTGAGCACATATGTATTCGGGCCGAGAGTACTGCTTCTTACGGCAGTTTCAATAGCAGCTTCCATATTCTTTGAATGGGCATGGAACAAGATGATGAAGAGGAGTGAGACGGTCTCTGACCTTTCGGCAGCTCTTACCGGAATGCTCATCGCATTCAATGTTCCGTCCGGACTTCCGATTTGGATACTTGTAGTCGGTGACTTCGTCGCAATCGTGATTATCAAGCAGCTCTTCGGCGGACTCGGCAGAAACGTCGTAAACCCTGCTATAACCGCACGTATAGTATTATTCATATCCTTTGCAACCGACATGACCACGTGGACGGTACCGAAGATGGCGGCAGATGCCACCTCCACCGCTACTCCGCTCGGAGTGCTTGCCGAGGGGAACATGGCGGTTCTTCCGTCAAATTTGCAGATGCTTCTCGGCTTCGTAGGAGGTTCGTTCGGTGAAGTATCGGCGATAGCTCTTATCATCGGCGGAATCTTCCTCGTATGGAAAAAAATCATCAGCCCTATCATTCCTTGCTTCTTCATAGGTACGGTTTTCGTGTTTGCGTTTATATACTACACTGCTACCGGAGAAGCTGAAGCATTAAGGCTTGCTGTTTTCCACATACTTGCGGGAGGCGTAATGCTCGGTGCAATCTTCATGGCTACAGACTACGTTACATCTCCTCTGTTACCTCAAGGAAAAGTTGTTTTCGGTATCGGCTGCGGTATCATGACAATGGTTATAAGACTTTGGGGACAGTATCCTGAAGGGGTTTCCTTCGCGATTCTTCTCATGAACTGTCTGACACCTCTCATCAACAACTTTTTCCAAAAAAGAATGTATGGAGGTAAGAAAAAATGAAAAGCGAAAATTTCAAAGAGAATATACAACCGACATTGGTACTTGTGCTTATTTGCCTCGTTATTACTTTTGCACTCGCTTATGTAAACTACATAACGGCGCCTATTATCGAAGAAAATACTGCAAGAGCGGCAGACGCTACGAGAGCGGAACTTCTCCCTGCAGCTGAATCCTTTGATGAATATGACGGCGAGCTTTATGTTCATGTTCCTGACAAGGTATTCGTTCAGGACTGCTATATTGCAGACGGCATAGGAATGGTAGTAACCGTACAGACCAAATCCTTCGGCGGACTTCTTACGGAGATGATAGGCATAGACCAAGACGGAGCAATAACCGGAGTTAAGGTAACCGCACATGCGGATACCAAGGGCCTCGGAACTAAGGCTCACGAGCCTGCATACGTTGAACAATACATAGGGAAAAATGCACTCGGCAATGCCGCAAACATCAAAGCGGACAATGCCGTGAGCTTCATTTCCGGAGCGACCATCTCCTCAGACGGAGTTTACCAGGGAGTATGCTGTGCGCTTGAGCAATTCAAATTGGTAGGAGGTGTTAACTAATGGATAAGAAAATCAGCAAATTAGCAGTTCTAACCAGGGGTATTATCCAAGAAAACCCTAACCTCGTACTCCTGCTCGGAACTTGCCCTACGCTTGCAACCACAAGTTCGGCATTTAACGGTATGGGTATGGGAATCGCTGCGACTGCGGTACTCGTTTGTTCCAACATAGCAATTTCACTGCTCGCGAAGGTAATACCGGACAAGGTTCGTATCCCTTGCTACATCGTGCTTATTGCAGGTTTTGTAACAATCGTACAATTCGTAGTTCAGGCATTTGCGGAACCTCTCTATAATTCGCTTGGAGTATTCCTTCCGTTAATTGTTGTTAACTGCATCATCTTAGGCCGTGCCGAGATGTTTGCAAACAAAAATGGAGTGCTTGATTCCACACTCGACGGAATCGGCATGGGAATCGGTTTCACAATTTCGCTTACAATTATCGGAGCAATCCGTGAAGTAATCGGAAACGGTACAATCGGTTCGGGATTTTTCCTCGGTGGAGAGGAACTCGTATCAAAACTTACAATAGCAATTCCTTTTGTCAGTGAACATCCTATGCTGATAATCGCACTTGCACCGGGCGGATTCTTTGTTTACGCATTGATAATCGCACTGGTGAACTGGATTATCAACAGAAAAGGCGGCACACCTAAAGATTTCAGCTGTCAGGGCTGTGCTCTTGCATCTATGTGCAGCCAGGAAAAATGTGTGGCTGAATTAGGTGCGATAGAAATCAAGAAAGGAGCTGAAGCATAATGCAGTATTTGACAATATTATTAGCGATGATACTCGTAAATAACTATGTACTCGCTCAGTTCCTCGGAATCTGTCCTTTCCTCGGAGTATCGAAGAAACTCGATTCCGCTATAGGAATGGGTGTAGCGGTTATTTTCGTAATGGTGCTTGCGACGGCAGCTACCTGGCCGATTATGAACCTGCTTAATCTCTGGTCAATCGGATATTTACAGACTATAGTATTCATACTTATTATTGCGGCACTTGTACAGTTCGTGGAAATGGTATTAAAGAAATATATACCTGCTCTTCACAGAGCGCTCGGCGTATATCTTCCTCTTATTACCACTAACTGTGCTGTACTCGGTGTGTGCATAAACAACATAGACTTAGGATACAACTATCCGCAGTCACTCGTAAACGCTCTCGGCGCAGGAATCGGTTTCCTTCTTGCTATGATTATATTCTCCGGAATGAGAACAAAGCTTGAAAATAACCCGAACATTCCTGTACCGTTCAGAGGCGTACCTATTACAATGACAACGGCTGCTTTACTTTCCCTTGCTTTCATGGGATTCGGCGGTCTTGTGGGATAAGGAGGCGACAGAATGAATCCAATTATAACACCGGTAGCTTTGGTAGTAGGAATGGGTTTCGTATTCGCCGTAATCCTCACTATTGCTTCAAGAGTATTTTTTGTACCGGTTGACGAAACGGTAGAACAGTTAAGAGAAGCTCTCCCGGGCGCCAACTGCGGCGGTTGCGGCTTTGCAGGCTGTGACGATTATGCTGCGGCACTTGCTGCCGACCCTGAAGGAGTAGGTCTTACGAAGTGCCCTGTAGGCGGTGCGGATTGTGCAGCGCAGCTCGGCGCGATTTTAGGAATGGAAGCGGGTTCTGCGGAACCGAATGTTGCAGTAGTTATGTGCAACGGAAGCAATAAATTTGCCAAGAAGATGTCCGAATATCAGGGGCCTGAATCATGCAGTGCGGCAGCAGCTCTTTTTGGGGGAATGAATGCCTGTAAATACGGCTGCCTCGGACTCGGCGACTGTGAAAAGGTTTGTCAATTCGGAGCAATCAAAGTTTGCGACGGGGTTGCGGTAGTTGCCCGTGAACTTTGTACGGGTTGCGGAGCTTGTGCGACTGCATGCCCTAAGAATGTCATCAGGATTTCTCCTGCAAAGAACAAGGTTGTCGTACAGTGCCAAAATGCCGACAGAGGAGCAGATACGCTCAAAGCTTGTCTCGTGGGCTGCATAGGCTGCGGCAAATGCGTCAAAGAATGTAAATTCGAGGCTATCACACTCGAAAACAACCATGCTTTCATCGACCCTGAAAAGTGCAAGAATTGCGGCTTATGTGCAAAAGTTTGCCCAACAAGAGCAATCAACAACATGAGAGCGAAAAGGCAGGCTCCGGCACCTAAGGTTGCTAAACCGGCGGAAGCACCTTCGCCAAAGGACAAGCCGGCGGAAACGCCTGCATCTAAACCGGAAGAGCCTAAGAAAGAAGCTCCGGCAGTAGAAAATAAAACGGCGGAAACACCTAAGACAGAAGCTTAAGACCAAACTTTCTAAAAAGATAAATAAGGCGCCACCTAAAAGGTGGCGCCGATTTTATTGCAGGACATCACGAATAGAAAAGATGCAGCCCCAGCTCCGATGAAATATTCTTAAGCGCTGCCTTGCCTGCGACGGAGTTTCCTTTTTCGTCGAGGGAAGGGCCGTATATCCCTATGCCCATTTCTTTGTCGACTACCGACAGCAGACCGCCGCCGACACCCGATTTCGTAGGAAGCCCGACTTCGACCGCGAATTGCCCCGAACCGTCGTACATCCCGCATGTAAACATTATTGTCTTTACAATCTTGACCGTTTCAGGTCTGAGAAGCCTCTCCCCCGTATATGAGCTTACACCGCCGAGCGCGAGGGTCAGCCCTAAATTCGCAAGGGATTTTGCCGTGACATTAAGCGAACACATCTTTGTATAGAACCCTATTGTTTCCTCCACAAACCCTTTAACTATCCCCTTTGAATCAAGAAGATATGCTATCGCACGATTCCGTGATGCCGTATTCATCTCCGAAAGAAAGACATCGTTATTCAGCGATATATCTTTATCGGCGCATAGCTTTCGAGTTATTGTGAGGAGTTCATCAAAGCTGTATTTGTTCAGCAGCATATTCTCAACAGCGATTGCCCCGGAGTTAATCATGGGATTAAACGGCTTATTTGACTGAAGGTCAAGCTCGACTATCGAGTTGAAAGCTTCACCCGACGGTTCCATTCCTACATTTGAAAAAACACGACGGAAACCGTATTCTTCAAGCGCCACACATAGTGAAATCACCTTTGAAATGCTTTGAATAGTGAAACGTGTTTCACAGTCTCCGATGCTGAAAAGCTCGCGCTTCCTCGTGTGGAGTACGATGCCGAGGTCGGATTTGTTCGCCTTTGCGAGTTCCGGAATATAAGTTGCAACTTCTCCCTCAGGTATAACTTCCAAACCTACCTTGTAGCTTTCGTCGAGGACATCATTTATTCGTTCTTTATCCATAAAGCGTTCTCCTTAGATTTTTATTAAAATGTTGCACTTATAAATTGAGGCAGTCTTTTTTCGATTATGTAGGCAAAAAAGCCTATCAATATACCGCTTATAAGTCCCGAAAACATCAGAACCGAAAAATAGCTCATCAAGGTAAGGTTGGATACGAGTATGCATGCTAAAAACAGCTGGCCTAAATTATGCATCACACCTCCCGCCATACTGATTCCGACCATGCTGAAAAGACGTGTCCTGTAGAGGATATACATAACGAGCAGGCTGAGTATGCCGCCTGAAAGGGAGTACAGCATGCCGAATACACCGTTGAACAGCAGCCCTGCTACCAATATCCTGACCATATTTATAGCGAAGGCGTATCGAAAGTTCATCCTGTATATAGCAATCAGAATTACGAGGTTCGCTATCCCGAGCTTAACTCCCGGCATCGGAACAGGTATAGGGACTAAAACCTCTATATAACTGAAAATCAGTGCAAGTGCAGCAAACATTGCGGCTATTGACAGCCTTAAGGTCAGAATGTCACGCCTGCGGATTCCGTAAATGAGCTCGCCGCCCGTCAAAGCGATATTCGGATTTTCGGTTTTATCGATGGGCGTTGGCTCGGCGCCGGCACACGCGCGAGTATCCGTGTTTGGATTTACATCATTCTTAGCCGGAGACGACATCCGTATCACCTCCGTTCTCGCCTTCGATCTCAATTACTACTCTATTAGGGAGGCAGACGATATTCGTCTTAAGCTCTTTAATCTTGCCGGAATTAACGCAGACTTGGTTCTTGCAGCTCGAATGAAGCATCCGTACGGTGCCGCCCTCAATTTTAATTATATTCAGTTTATCACCGTTTTTAATCTCAATTTCCCTATCTTCATTGATAGAGTAAGAGCCGTAATGCTCACCGTCAACGCTGACCTTGACGATATCCCCACCCGTTTTTTCTCCTTTTGGCAAAAAAAACAGCGACACGGCCAAACCGAAGACAACCAATATTAAAAACAGAATAATGTCGGATTTTTTAATAATTTTCATAATAATATATCAATTAAATTTCACTGTGCCGCAACACCGAAACACAGCAGTAACTATCGCACGGCGATATGATTTTATATAATAGCTGCGCATGCAGCTATTATATCATGTTTACATGATATAATTCAGCCATGTGCGATTTTGCCGAGTCTGCGAAGGCAAAATAATCGCACGGCGATATGATTTCATATGATAGCTGCGCATGCAGCTATTATATCATATTTTTAGTGTAATAAGCAGGAAAATAAAAAAGTTGGAATCGCATGCAAAAAATGATAGAATAGTAAGAGATAAAATGACATTAAAGGCAGGCAAAAGAAAACATATGGATAAAAGAGAAAAAGAAATAAAATTAATAATAAAAAAGGCGGTTACGATTCTTGTCGGTTTCGCCATGTTCGTCTCGGCAGCGAGTAATCTAAGCGCATGTTCTTTTGATGAGGTCGTCGTAGGAAGTAAGGCTGACTGGAGCGGTTATAAGAAAGAATCATTTCATCTGAACACGCTCTGCGATATTACCATATACAGAGTTGACATGAACAAGGCATTTGGAGGAAGAGTGGACAGTGAACCGTCAGCTTTCAGCGAGGAAAAACTTAATAATAAGTACAACGAAATAATCACGGAATGCTTCAAATTGATTTCAGACTACGAGAAAATCTTATCAAAAACTATTGAGGGCTCGGATATCGACAAGATAAACAAGTCTGCAGGAATGCCGATTCAAGTCGAAAAGGAAACGATTGAGGTTATCAAGAAAGGAATAGAATTCGGCGAGCTTTCGGGAGGCATGTTCGATATAACAATCGGCAAGGCATCAAAACTTTGGGATTTTCACAGCTTCGATGATGCGGTAAGCGAAGATTCCGAGAATGCCGTACCGCCGGAGGATGTATTAAAGGAAGCTGTAAGTCACATCGACTACAAGAAAATAGTTATAGATGAATCCACAGGATACATTAAAATAAAAGACCCCGAAATTGAAATAGACTTGGGCGGAATCGCCAAGGGGTATATTGCGGATAAGGCGGCGGATTTTTTGCGTGAGAAGGGTGTCGTAAGCGGAGTCGTCAATCTCGGCGGCAATATTGTCGCAATAGGCGGCAAGGCTTTAAGCGCCGAATATGAAAAAGAATCCTCGGAAACGACGATTGATTTTAACTTGGGAATTGTATATCCGCTGAGTGAAACACGGGAACTTTTAGGCACTATGCCGGCGAGAGATGTCACGATAGTAACCTCGGGCACATATGAAAGGTACATAGAGATTGACGGTGAGAGATACCATCACGTTCTCGACCCGAAGACGGGTATGCCCGTACAGTCAGGCCTTGTGCAGGTCAGCGTAATAGCGGATGCGGGGTATTCGGCGGATTGTGACGGCTTGTCGACTGCATGTCTGGCACTGGGAGTTGATGAAGGGACTAAGCTCATTAATCGTCTTAATTCATCGAAAAAGTATGGCAGCATAGAAGCGATTTTTTTGGACAGCTCAGGAAATGTCAGCTTTACCAACCCGGACACTGAATTTGTGATGAGCCGCAGGAATTGATAATCAAAACGGAGAAAGACAGTGAAACCGATAGTTTTAGAGCTTGACGGAAAGTCGGAGGATTTTCTCTATGTCAAGCTTTACGAGGAGATAAAAAAGAATATAATTTCGGGAGATATAGCGGCGGGGGAGAAACTTCCGTCACTCAGGCAGCTTTCAAAAGAGCTCGGATTGTCAATCACGACTACGCAGCTTGCATACGACCAGCTGAGGGTAGAGGGCTACATATTGTCTAAACCGAACTCGGGCTACTATGCTGAGAATATAGGACGTGCTCAAGCTAAGGAACAGGCTCCGGATGAGAGATTGGAGATTGAGCATGAAAATGAAGCAATCGAGTACATACATGACCCGTCATGCTTCGATTTTGTGAAATGGAAAAAATGCGTATCACGTGTGTACAACGAGCACAGCGATTTGCTTCTCTTTGAGTCCGACCCGCAAGGAGAGAAGGCTCTTAGGCATGAAATATCGAAATACATATTTCGCTCAAGAGGGGTCAATGCCGAATCCGAAAGAATAGTTATCGGCGCAGGCACGCAGCAGATAACCTCACACCTTTCCAGAATACTTTCAAGGCTCGGGATAAATCTCGTATCACTTGAGGCGCCGGGTTATCTTCCGGTGCAGTCCATGTTCAGAGATGCGGGCTTCGCACTTTATCATATACCGGTTATGCCGGACGGAATAAATATATCGAAGCTGCCTGTAAATATCAGCTCGGCGGTCTATGTAAGCCCGTCGAATCAATTTCCTACAGGTGCAGTCATGCCTATCGCTAAACGCTATGAGCTGCTCGAGTGGGCAGAACAAAACGGCTCCGTCATAATTGAAGACGACTATGACAGTGAACTCAGATATTTCGGAAAACCGCTTCCGGCACTTCAGGG
>CAYFQR010000001.1:16852-17647 GCA_964345365.1 uncultured Oscillospiraceae bacterium | reverse complement strand
GGTGGTTTATTTGGGTTCTTTCAGCTCCACACTGTTTCCTGCAATCAAAATATCATATATGGTTCTCCCCGAAAAAATGGCGAAAATATATCGGTCAACCAAGCACGAATATACGCAGACATGCTCGAAAGCCGAGCAGCTCGCTCTTGCAATTTTCATGGAAAAGGGGTATTACTACACGGGAATCAGGCGCATGAGAACATTATTTGCAAAAAAACTCGATATTGCAATAGGGGCAATCGATAAATATATGGGTGACAGCGTTGTAACGATGGACACTCATTCCGGCATCAGCTTGAATCTCAGGTTGAAAAAGCCCGGAAATGAAGAAGAACTCATTGAAAAAGCACGCAGCATAGGTTTGCAGATTGTGCCCGTATCCGACATAACGGATCAAGAGACGTCGGCATTGTCTTTTTATTACAGCCAACTTCCGATATACATGATAGAGGACAAGGTTAAGGAGCTTAAAGAAATCCGGCTCTAAAAAAAACAGGAGGTGTTTTGCCATGGGAAAAAATATTGTCGGTGTAGATAATTTACAAAAAAAGACGGCACTCGTGCTCGGGGGAGGCGGCTCGAGAGGCGCCTACGAAGCGGGAGTTTGGCAGGCTCTTGTCGACATGGGCATCAGGATAGACATGGTTTTCGGAACCTCGGTCGGTGCCATAAATGCCGCCATGATTGCACAGGACGATTTAGAGCTTACAATGAATATGTGGAAACAGCTTGAAACGGAGGAAGTCTTTGACGTACCCGAAGATTTTGAGCCGAAGGACTACCTGAAAGAAATCG
>CAYFQR010000001.1:9691-16790 GCA_964345365.1 uncultured Oscillospiraceae bacterium | reverse complement strand
ACATGTATATCGAGGACATTCCGGAGGGACAGCTTGCCGACTTCATAATAGCATCGTCATCAGCCTTCCCTTTCATACATTCTCATGAGATAGACGGGGTCGAGTACATAGACGGAGGCTATGCAGACCCGCTTCCTGTTTCTATGGCACTCGAAAAGGGAGCGACCCAAGTTATTGCAGTCGACCTTAAGACCTATGGTAATGTAAAAAAAGAAGATTTGGAAAAAGTGCCGAACCTCGTATACATTAAGTCTAAATCGAATTTAGGTTTTCAGTTCACCTTTGATAAAGAGAATTCTAAAAGAAATCTTAAGTTAGGCTACTTTGACTGCCTTAAATCATACGGTGTACTTGACGGAGATTATTTGTCGTTTTCAAAGGGAGCATTCGATAAAATTACGTTAAAAATGGCGGATACGTTCGGTGCAATTATCGGACTTAATCCCGCAAGGATATATACCAAGGATATTTTCTTAGAGGAAGCGGCTGAAAAAATCGAAACGGATAAGGACAGACTAAGTGACATTAAAAAAATCCCGACCCTGAAGACCATTAAAGAAATAAAAGACCATGTTTCAAGCAAAATACTTCGTGAATACGATGAAGATGATGCAGACAAAATGACATTAAAACTTCTTATGTATTTTGTCGCCTTGGACATAAAGAAAAACGCGGATAAGAGCATATTCCTCACACGCTCGGTGATGAGACTCGTTCCCGAAGCGGTGAGTGCGGCGAGATTTATTGACAAGTTCAAGCTGCTCGGATAACATAGTAATAAGCTATATTTACCAAAAAAAGAGGAGGCAAAAATGAACGAGAAACTGAAAAAAATAATCGATGGCAGCTCCAACATAGTATTTTTTGGAGGCGCAGGAGTATCTACGGAATCAAACATACCGGATTTCAGGTCTGAAAACGGGCTGTACGCCGCACGAAGAGATTACGGCACAAGCCCTGAAGAGATAATAAGTCACAGCTTCTTCATGAAAAACACCGCTACGTTTTACGACTACTATATGAAATATATGGTATATCCCGAGGCTATGCCGAACAACGCACATATCACCCTTGCGAAGCTTGAAGAAGAGGGAAAACTGAAAGCCGTAGTTACACAGAATATCGACGGACTGCATCAAAAAGCCGGAAGCCGCACAGTTCACGAACTTCACGGCTCGGTGCTTAGAAATAACTGCATGCGCTGCAATAAATTCTACGACCTTGACTATCTGTTGGACAAGTCCCATTGGGCGGACGGCATACCGATTTGTCCTGCTTGCGGAGGCACGATTAAGCCGGATGTGGTACTATATGAAGAGGGGCTCGACGAAGATGTAATCGAGAGAGCGGTAACCGCAATAAGCAATGCCGATGTGCTGATTATCGGCGGCACATCGCTTGTAGTATATCCCGCTGCGGGTTTCATCCGCTATTTCAGGGGCAATAATTTAGTATTGATAAACAAGCAGCCTACATCGTACGATTCAAATGCCGATTTGGTAATAAGAGAGCCTATCGGTGAGGTAATGGCGCTTTAAGGACGGAGGAATATGATATTTGAAAACAGATTTGATAACTTGAGCAAAGAACAGGTGACCATGCTCGATGAGTATTTCGACTCGTATGACTATGACCTGGCAGGCTATACTTTGCCGGCGAACTACATGTGGAGAAATACTCACTCCATGACTTGGAATATAATTGACGGCTATCTGATTATTTCATCGATATGTGATGAAGAGACGGATGATGAGACACCGGCGACAGCCTGCATATCCATGCCGCTCACAAACACGGGCTCATATGATATATTAAACCTCAGAAAAGTTATAATGACTGTAAAAGAGATGTTCGACGACAGAGGTCTAAACATGGTAATGGGCTTCATTCCCGAGAGCCTCTTAGCTATATTCGAAGAAGCTGTGGGTGATATCTTTGAATTTTCGTATGACAGAGATGACGATGAATACGTATATCTCAGGGAAGACCTCGCAACTCTAAAGGGTCGTAAGCTGCATAATAAGAAAAACCACCTTAATCATTTTCTGAAGAATTATGAATACACGTACGAGGGAATAACGAAAGAAAACCTTGCCGAAGTAGAAGCTTTTATCCACGCAAAAAATGACTATATTCTTCAGGACACCCCTGAAGATTACATGGATATACTTGAACGCGAAAACGAGGCGATAGTCGAGCTTCTTAAGCTGCTCGATACAGGAAGACTTCTCACAGGCGTTATCAGAGTTGAGGGAAATATAGTAGCGGTAACCATAGGCGAATACGCTAATACGAAAAAACATGATAATGTCATAGTACATGTCGAAAAAGCGGATGACAGGCTGAGAGGGTTGTATCAGGCAATTAATTGGGAATTTGTAAGAAACCTTCCTGAGGATGTAATATATGTAAATCGTGAAGAAGATATGGGAATGCCGTCACTTAGGCAGGCGAAGGAAGGTTATAAGCCCCACCACATGTCAAAAAAATATGTGGCAATGGCAAAAAACACTAATTCCTTGCCAATGGAGTATACATGATATAATGGCAATAAAAATAAGTTTATGTATTTTTGATAATGCGAGAAAATGGTATTATTTATGAAAGGAAAAAACGAACATAAAAGCGAAAATGTTTTCAGCACCGAAAAAACCTTGCTTGAACGCATAGAGGAAGTCGTAGAGAGCGGCAGACACAGCGGAAACCCGAGTATTGCAAAAAAATTGAAGCTTTACTAAAAGAAGCGGAAGAAAAAGACGATATTGTTTCCAAGGTATATTGCCATGCATTGCTTTCGGAATATTATGAATTTTTGGACGGTGAATTATTCAGGTATCATCTGGTTGAAGCGTCTAAGAACCCTGAGGAAGTCAGAGAAAAGAACCCTGTTTCCGCTACAATTTCATATAATATGATGGGTATAAATGAGTTCAATCAGGGGAATCTCGAGCTCGCGTTGGAAAACTATATGAATGTCATAGATGTCTCGGGCGACCTTGAAAGACCTAAATATATTGCTGCACTTAACATCGCCTGCATATACGGAAGATTGGGTAATATACATCGCAAGCTGGAATTTGTGAAGACCGCATATGAATATTTTAAGAAGAACAGCGCAGGAATAAATCGTATCCCGAGACTTAACTCCATGCTCAATGCGATGACGGAGAGCTCATTTGAAGCGGCTTTTCAAAATCAAACAATGCTCGGGTTCGAAATCCTCGACATTGACTTTTTCAAACAGATAAACGACAGCTACGGACACCAATACGGTGACGAATGTCTCAAAGCTATAGCCAAGATACTGAAGAAAATCACGGACGAAGATGAACGAATCTTCGCGGCACGTTATGGCGGCGATGAATTTTGCATCATATATAATAATATGACGGATGAAGAGATTCTTGAGGTAGCGCTCAAGTTGAGGGATGATGTTATTGCACTGAAAATACCTTCAAAAAACTCCACTGTAAGCGAATATATGACGATATCGCAAGGTGTGAGAAACAGCGTACCTTTGGAGATAAATCGTCCATGGGACTACATGTATGCAGCCGATGACGCGCTCTACAGAGTAAAACATGAAGAGAAAGGTGAAATCCTCATGGTTCACTCCTCTTAAAGAAGGGAGAAGTCGATAAATGGGCGTCAATGCCGTTCTTCTTAGATAATATGTAAACTTGTTAATTAAACTACTATTGCCGAATAGCTTTACTTTTCGGCAATTTTTTGATAAATTAAATTTAAGACATTGTGTACTAAAAAAAGAACGAGAAATAGTTATTTTTTTAACAAAGAGCTATTGCTTTTTTTACACGCTTGTGTTTTAATATGATTGACCGAATGAAAAATCATAAAACACATAAATAAATATTAATACTTTTAGGAGGGCAATAAGTAATGAAAGAAGTTGTAATCGTAAGCGCAGCAAGGACAGCAATCGGTTCCTTCGGCGGAACTCTCAAGGACGTACCTGCAAGGAAGCTCGGTGCTATATGCATCAAGGAGGCACTTGACAGAGCAGGACTTAAACCTGAGCAGGTAGAAGAAGTAATTATGGGATGCGTTCTCCAGGGATCGCTCGGACAGAACGTTGCAAGACAGATGTCACTCGACGCCGGAATTCCTGTAGAGGTACCTGCGATGACAATCAATAAGGTTTGCGGTTCCGGTTTAAGAGCAGTTGAACTGGCGGCTCAGATAATAAAAGCAGGCGACGCGGACGTTATAGTTGCGGGCGGAGCAGAGAACATGTCGGCCACACCATATTCAATGCCTAAGGCACGCTGGGGAGCCAGAATGAACAACGTACCGATGGTTGACATGATGGTAAACGACGGACTTTGGGATGCATTTAACGGATATCACATGGGAGTTACCGCTGAGAACGTTGCGAGCCAGTGGGGACTCACAAGAGAAAAGATTGACGAGATCGCTGTTATGTCGCAGCAGAGAGCTGAAGAAGCATCGAGGGCAGGTACGTGAAAAGATGACATAGTTAGTGTGGAAAGCCCTCAGAAGAAGGGCGACCCGATTCTGTTCGACACGGATGAATACATCAAGGCAGGTACAACTCTCGATAAAGTTGCTAAACTGAGACCTGCTTTCGCTAAGGAAGGTATCGTTACAGCTGCTAATGCTTCCGGAATAAATGACTCCGGAGCTGCAGTAATCGTAATGTCCGCAGACAAGGCAAAAGAACTCGGCCTTAAGCCTCTTTGCAAAATCGTATCATATGCTTCCGGCGGAGTTGACCCGTCAATCATGGGAGTAGGCCCTGTTCCTGCAACCAGAAAGGCACTCGAAAAGGCAAACCTCACTATCGAGGACATGGACCTTGTAGAAGCAAACGAAGCTTTCGCAGCACAGTCGCTCGCAGTCCGTAAGGATTTAGGACTTGACCCTGAGAAGACAAACGTAAATGGCGGAGCTATCGCACTCGGACATCCTATCGGAGCATCCGGCTGCAGAATCTTAGTTACACTCATCTATGAAATGATGAAGAGAGACAGCCGCTACGGCCTTGCAACTCTTTGCATCGGCGGCGGAATGGGAACATCCCTCATAGTAGAGAGATAATCAAATAGAGACTTACAAAAAAAGCATGCTTGGCGTATTTTCACTGAGTATGCTTTTTTGTTTGTCAATTTTAATTATTGTTATGGAAAGCACACGATTTTCGTGTTATACTTTAGTGGAAATTACCAAGGCGTAAAGACAGAATATAGCATAAAAGGAGAATCTCCATGACTGAAACAACGAATTTTATTCATCAGATAATAGACAAGGATTTAGAAACAAAAAAATACGGCGATAAGCCCGTCATAACGCGCTTTCCGCCGGAGCCGAACGGTTACCTGCATATCGGTCACGCCAAGTCGATTTGCCTTAATTTCACTACGGCTGCAAAATACGGCGGCAAATGTAACTTGAGATATGACGACACAAACCCTGAAAAAGAGGATATGGAATATATCAATTCCATAGAGGAAGACGTGAGATGGCTGGGCTTCGAATGGGCGGAGAGGCTTTGGGCATCCGACTATTTTAACATTATGTACGATTCTGCGGTAGAACTCATCAAAAAAGGCAAGGCCTATGTATGTGAGCTTACTCCTGAAGAAATCAGAGAATATCGCGGCACGCTCACCGAACCCGGAAAAAACTCACCGTATAGGGATAGAACCGTAGATGAAAATCTCAGATTATTTGAGGAGATGAAAGATGGTAAACATGAAGAGGGTTCATTAGTCCTCAGGGCTAAAATCGATATGGCTTCGCCTAACATCAATATGCGTGACCCTGTCATCTATAGAATAGCTCATGTGACTCATCACAACACCGGTGACGAATGGTGCATATATCCGATGTATGACTTTGCACATCCTATCGAGGATGCGGTTGAAAACATCACCCACTCGATATGCACATTGGAGTTTGAAGACCATAGACCGCTCTATGATTGGGTTCTTGAAGAGGTGGGATTTTGGCCGATGCCGCCTCAGCAGATAGAGTTTGCAAGACTTAACCTGACGAACACGGTTATGTCAAAACGTTACTTGAAGAAGCTCGTTGATGACGGCGTTGTGGAAGGCTGGGATGACCCGAGAATGCCGACCATCGCAGGAATAAGGAGGAGAGGATATACAGCTGAAGCAGTTAGAAACTTCTGTGAAGAGATAGGTGTTGCAAAGGCGAACTCCACGGTTGACGTAGCACTCCTCGAACACTGCGTAAGAGATGACCTGAAAGAAAAAGTCGAGTCGAGAAATGTAATATTCGACCCTGTGAAAGTTATAATAACCAACTATCCTGAAGGCATGTCCGAGGAATGTGAAATAGAAAATAACGTTGCCGTACCTGAGATGGGCACGCGTAAAGTTACTTTCTCGAGAGAAATCTGGATAGACGGAGCCGACTTCATGGTCGTACCTGAAAAGAAATATTTCAGACTTTATCCACCGCAGGAAGAAGGCACCCCCGGAAACGAAGTAAGGTTAAAAGGAGCATACTTTATTCGCTGCACGGGATACTCAGCAGACGAAAACGGCAAGGTGAAAGAAATCTACGCGACCTATGACCCTGAAACCAAGTCCGGCTCGGGCTTTGAAGGGCGGAAGGTCAAGGGAACGATACATTTTGTCGATGCGGCAAATTGTGTACCTATAACCGTAAGAAGCTTCGGATATCTGATGATAGAAGACCCCGAAAATCCGGGTGAAATGATATCAAATCCGGAAACGATGAACATATGTGACTGCATAGCCGAAAAGGCGCTTGCGGAAGCGGAACCTGCGGAGAGATTCCAATTCTTCAGACACGGATACTACAATGCGGAACCGAAACTCTTCAGCAAGGACAACCTGATATTCAATGAAATAGTCGGCTTGAAGTCGAGTTGGAAATAACAACATAACTGAAAGGTAGGTAAGAGATATGTATAAAGACGGCAAAATCCACATAGGACTTTCCGGTGAAACCGAAATCTTTATTGAACCGAAAATGGCAAACAGGCACGGTCTTATAACCGGTGCGACAGGTACGGGAAAAACCACCACTCTGAAGACTCTTGCCGAGTCTTTCAGCGAAGCGGGAGTAC
>CAYFQR010000001.1:0-9681 GCA_964345365.1 uncultured Oscillospiraceae bacterium | reverse complement strand
GTACCGGTGTTTTTCTCGGATGTCAAAGGCGACCTCGCAGGAATGGCAAAAAATTATCCGGTTACATTTTGGGACATTTACGGCAAAGGCGGAATACCTGCCAGAACGACTATATCCGAAATGGGGCCGATACTTCTTGCCAAGCTCATGGATTTAAACAGCACTCAGTCCGACGTGCTCACGGTGGTGTTTAAGATAGCCGACGACCAAGGATTACTTCTCATTGACACTAAAGACCTGAAAGCTATGCTCGGCTACGTCGCTGAGAACAACTCGGAGTTTGCTTCGACATACGGCAACATCGCTCAGGCTACGGTTACGACGATAATAAGAAACATAGTCGCTCTTGAAACCAAGGGCGCAGAGGAGTTCTTTTCGGAGCCCGCCCTCAATATAGCAGACTGGTTCACCGCAAGCGCCGACGGAAGAGGAATGATAAACATACTCGATGCGGGTACGCTTGTGACTGACCAAACCATGTATTCGACATTCCTGCTTTGGATGCTATCGGAGCTCTTTGAAACACTGCCGGAAGTAGGCGACCTCGAAAAACCGAGAATGGTATTCTTCTTCGATGAAGCGCACCTTCTGTTCAAAGACATTAACAAGGGGCTGATGGACAAGATAGAGCAGGTAATCAAGCTCATCCGTTCAAAAGGTGTAGGCGTGTATTTCATTTCACAGTCACCTAAGGACATACCGGACTCGATACTCGCGCAGGTCGGAAACAAAATCCAGCACGGGCTTAGAGCATATACACCTGCCGATGAAAAAGTAGTGAAAACGGTTGCCGACACATTCAGAGCAAATCCTGAATTTGATACATATACAACCATACTCAACTTAGGTACGGGAGAAGCGCTCGTTTCCACCCTCGGACTTGACGGTATTCCGAAGGTGGTCGAAAAGACAAAGATACTCGCACCTGTCAGCATGGACGTCAGCATCACCGACGAAGAGAAACAGCAGTGCATTCTGACAAACAATGCATATCTCAGGTATCAGAACACGATAGACAGAGATTCGGCATACGAATTCTTTAAGAGGCACGAGCAGCAAATAACTCTCGAAGCCGAGCAGACGGCGGCACAAGCTCTTTCGGAGAAAGAACTTGAGAAGCTGAATGCAACCGAGAGAAAAAAATTGGAACTCGAACAAAAAAGGCTCGAAAAAGAGGCCAAAAAAGCCGAAGCACAGAAAAAAAGAGCTGTGAAGCAAGTCGCCTCAACAGCAGTCGGAACGATAGGAAGACAGGTAGGAAAGTCAATCGGCTCCGCAGGCGGCAGCTTCGGGAAGACTCTCGGCGGCAATGTGGGCGCGCAGCTTGCCCGCTCGATACTGGGAACCTTCATGAAATAACATGTTCTAAAGGTTAAGCACCCAGCCGTACATCATGTCATGTAAGAAAATAAAATATATTCCCGCACCAATCGAAATGTACGGGACCATCGGAAAGGAATCTCCCAGGGAGGTTTCTTTCTTTATTAGTCTGTAAGCTAAATGAATTGCTGAAATGAATGTTGAAATTATAAAAATAGTTAAAATACCGTCGCTGCCGGCGGACAGACCGAGTGCGGTGAAAAGCTTGATGTCGGCACCGCCGACCGCCCATTTTTTGGTTATGACGCGGCTTAAGAGCAAGATTGCAAGCATCAGAATAAGCCCGGCTACCGCTCCAACTAAACCGTCCATAATTCCGCGGGCATGATGAGGTATGAAACCAATGCCGGCGAGAACCAGCACCATGATAAGCTGGTCGGGTACGATGCGGTATTTTATATCGGCGATAGACATTTCAAGAAGAAGCCACAGGGTGAATATGACGGGAAGTGCAATCCAAGGATTTTTTACACCTAAATATATACCTACACACACGAAAAAAGCGCTGAAGATATATTTATATGGAAATGACTTCACCCTTTGAACCGTAGGATGAAGAAGCTCTTCGCTCGGCTCTTCGCCGTAGTCCGTGAGCCACTTGCCCGGCATTTTATTAAAAAAATAGACAGCACCGTTACCGAGTATTATTCCGAGAAAAATTGCCACGGTACAGGTTAGAAGCATTTTGATTGCAAAAGGCATAGACATTCCTTCCTTTGTTTATAGTAAATAGCGATTGCGTGATTAGCCTTACCGCCTCGCTGCGGAAGCAATCGTGACATAAGGCTAATCACGCAGAACTCATATAATATAGTTACTCAATTTGGTTTTTTGATAAATTTTCACTGTATAATCCTGTATCATAGCTGCGTTTGCAGCTATTATATCATGTTTACATGATATAATTCAGCCATGTGCGATTTTGCCGAGCTTGCGACGGCAAAATAGTCGCACGGCGATATGATTCCATATAATGATTGCAGAGCAAAGCGATGTAATCATTATATCATAGCCATGAGCGGCGGGCAATGCTACACTGCCCGGATAGATGGATATGCGAACAGCTGGCGCGAACGCAACGTGGATTTTTTGTGAAAAAAACCCTGTCGATTTGACTTGATGCTCCCAAATGTGCTATAATCGCCCCATGCGTATTACAATTAAGAGGGTAGTTACGGGATTATTTATAATGGGGTTGGTGTTTACATCCCCCGTTTTTTATTCCATAGGCTACGGAGAAACAGATTTATCACAACTGAATATTGACGACGACAGTTATTACTATTTGGAGAACTACAGGTCGAGCGACTGCGTGCTTTCGGCAAATGCCTACATGATAATGAGGGCGCTCTACTTCGACGGTTCGAAATACTTTGAGGGCGTAACCAATAATTCACTGAGAAAAGTCGCCTGTACTTCAAGAAACGGCAGCTCGCTTAAATATGAGTATTCATACGAAAGAGACGGCTTAAGATATGATGTGGTACATGATTATCTCGGTGGAAGCGCGGCCGACAAAAAATCCAAGCTGAAAAAATTGCTTAAGAAGCATCCTGAAGGTATAGTTGTTTACGGCAGCTCGAGATACGGGATTCACGGCGTACTGCTTACAGATTATGAGAACGGTAAATTCTACGCTGTCGATTCTGCACAGAACAAATCCGGAAGGAATTTAGGAATCCTGCGATTTGATAATACGACCATGAATTCCATCGGTTCGCTAAGCCACATCTGGTATATTGACAACACCGGCGGTTTCAGCAAGTCAAACCTTGCAACCATAAAGGTTGACGGCATGAACCTCGCCGACGGATATCAAGGCTGGACTTTGACATGGGATTTGGATGACACCGACGTTAAGCTCGGCGGCTATAACATAAGCTACATTTCGGAAGAAGATTATGATGCAGGAGAATCATTTACTTTGCTTGCACAGCCTTCGGAGCGAACGGTATTTTTGAGCGACTATAAAGACGGCAAGACATACTTTTTCAAGATACGCGGATACAGGAGAGACTTGAGCGGCAAAAAAATTCATACCCGCTATTCGACCATAGCGGTTAGAATGTCAGACCCGAAGAACCCCGAAGCGTATAGCGGCATGATAGAGGAGCCGGACACTAAGCGATGAAATATATTGAATCCAACAGCACAGACCCGTACTTTAACCTCGCCCTTGAGGAATATGTATTTGAAAAACTTCCTAAGGACGAGGGCTATTTCATGCTTTGGCAAAATGACAACACGATTGTAATCGGAAAATATCAGAATGCCGCAGAAGAAGTCAACCAAAAGGTGGTGGATGAAAAACAGATTAAAGTCGCAAGGCGCCTTTCAGGAGGCGGAGCTGTCTATCACGACATGGGCAATCTCAACTTCACTTTTGTGGTAGATAAAAAAGATATTGAGGGGCTAAACTTCAAGATGTTTATAGTCCCGATTATCGAAACGCTTAAGAACTTCGGAGTTAATGCGGAGTTTAACGGCAGAAACGATATAACCATTGACGGAAAGAAGTTTTCCGGCAATTCTCAATATATCAGGCAGGGCAGGGTTATGCATCACGGATGCATAATGCTTGACTCCAACATGGCTGATGTTGCAAGCGCGTTAAATGTCAAAGCAGCGAAGTTCGAATCAAAAAACGTGAAGTCCGTCAGGTCAAGAGTTACCACGATAAATGCTAACGCGGAAAAAAAGATAACGAAGGACGAGTTCAAGTCCGCACTCAAAACACATATATTAGGAGACAGCTATGTCGAACCGTATGAACTGAGTGAGCAGGATATAAAAGAAATTAAAAAGCTCAGAGATGAAAAGTATGCTACATGGGAATGGAGATACGGCAAGGGTGCCAAGTATGAGATGACGAGAGAAGAAAAATTCGACGCCGGACTTGTGAGCGTAAAGATGAATGTAATCGGAGGTAAAATCAAGGATATAGACATCAGCGGCGATTTTTTCGGAAACGGTGATATTGCGGAGCTCGAAAACGGACTAATCGGAACCATGCTTGATGAAAGCCTTACTGATAAGCTGAAGGAACTTAACATGTGCGATTACATGGCGGGAATAACTGCGGAAGAACTCAGCGAACTTATAAGAGGATAGTTTTTTGAAGTCACATGAGAGATTTTTATCTCGCTAAATATAGTAAAAAATCGACAATATATTCTCGCCGAATGGGAATATATTGTTTGTTTTTTGTCATAGATATGTTATACTCAAACCAATGAGTCATGTGATACGAATATATTATTTATAAGGAGTTAGAAACATGTTTGGAACAATCAGGTACGAAGTAAGAGAAAAAATCGGATACGTTACAATCAACAGACCGAAGGCGTTGAATGCGCTTAATCAGAAGGTATTATGCGAACTTTATGATGTTTTTAATCAGATCAACGATGATGATGAGGTTCGCTGCGTTATCGTGACGGGTGAGGGCAGATCCTTCGTTGCAGGTGCAGACATCGCAGAGATGAGCAGCTTAAGTGCTGTCGAAGGAAAGAAATTCGGAACTTTCGGAAACAAGGTTATGAACTTCATCGAAAAAATCGAGAAACCGGTTATCGCCGCAATCAACGGATTCGCACTCGGCGGAGGCTGCGAGATAGCCATGGCTTGCGACTTCAGAATAGCATCTTCTAAGGCTCTTTTCGGACAGCCTGAAGTGGGACTCGGAATCACCCCGGGCTTCGGCGGAACTCAGAGACTCTCCAAGCTCGTAGGGCCGGGAATGGCATCATATCTCATCCTTACGGCTACCAATATAAAAGCTGACGAAGCACTCAGAATAGGGCTCGTGCAGCAGGTTGTAGAGCCTGAAGAACTCATGCCTACGGTTGAAGCAATCGCAAAAAAAATCGTATCCAACGCACCGATTGCGGTAGGACAGTCAAAGACACTTATCAATAAGGGATACCACTTGGATATGTTCAGCGGGGCAGCGCTTGAAGCTGAAGGCTTCGGACTTTGCTTCGGCACTGAAGACCAAAAAGAAGGGATGAAGGCTTTCCTCGAAAAGAGGCCTGCCGAATTCAAGAACAGATAAACAGATAATAGGACAACTCGGAGGATGACATGGAATTAGTTAAAGCAATCAAGGAAAGACGCAGCATCAGGAGATACCTGGAAAGACCCATAGAACATGAAGTAATTGAAGAGATAATCGACGCTGCAAGATATTCGCCGTCATGGAAAAACAGCCAGATTGTCAGGTACTTTGTTGTAGAAGATAAGGACATGCTAAAAAAACTCGGAACCGGAGAATATTGTTGGGGCTTCGATTTTAATGCCAAATCTCTTTCAAGAGCATCGGCGGTTCTTATTCTTTGCTACATAAAAAACAGGTCAGGCTTCGAGAAAGACGGTACGTTCTCGACAAAAAAAGGTAATTTCTGGGAAGCGTTCGATTGCGGCATAGCGGCACAGACCTTTTGTCTGCTGGCACATGAAAAAGGCATCGGCACGGTAATTCAAGGTTACTTTGATGAAAAGAGGTTGGCGGAGCTGCTGGAACTGCCCGAAAACATGGGAATCGGCGCGGTAATACCTATGGGCTACCGAGCGGAAGAAAACGCCGTTCCTCCGAGAAAAGAAGTATCCGAATTGTTAGAGTATAGATAAAAATTAGGGGAGGGTATAATCATGAAGTAAAAAATAATCGTATTGGCGTTATCACTGGTAATGGTTTTCAGCTTTAGCAGCAGCGCTTTTGCCTATGTGTCGGTTGACAGCAATTCTTGGATTGCGAACAACAACGATACCTCGTTTACCGTCCTTGTAGATTATACAGGAGAAACAGTACCGGTTACCGCATTTTGGAATAGCGGATTGTCATGCGAGTGGGGAGATGTGATTGAAGACACATCCACAAGCAAAATCCAACTACTCACGGTCAATATTAACGAGAATACCAATATAGGTGCAAACAGTATTTTCATTGCTCCGCCACAGAGCACGATACCGAACGACAGTTTCACATTCATTAAAGTTTACGTAACAGACCAGTCCGAAATTGAAATATCGAAAGTGAGGAAATCAAGCGGTAAGGTAAAAGTTACCTGGACAAGCGGAAAGTCCGGATTCTACCAGCTGCAATATAGAGTGAAAGGCGGTTCCTGGAAAAACGCAACGAAAGACTACCTTTCAAAAGCCTCGTGCAGCTTAAGCAAACTCAAAAAAGGTAAAACCTATTCATTCAGAGTAAGATGCGTTACTCCTGCACCTGTTGAATTTTACGGAGCAAAATGGAGTAAGACTGAAACTATTGATGACTATATTTATGGCCCTTGGTCAGATAGATTTTCCTATAAAGTAAAATAGTTTTTAGTTGATGTCACACGGACATCTTCGATTGCGCTGATGCCATAGCAGTTTTGAAATCACAAAAAATTACGAAAAAAGCAGCTGACCTTTTAGACCGGCTGCTTTTATGGTGCGGATAACAGGAGTCGAACCTGCATGGTCGCCCACACGGACCTGAACCGTGCGCGTCTGCCAATTCCGCCATATCCGCATATTTTATTTTTTGTCTGAAGGTAGAACACACCTATTATATACCATAGCATTATAAAAATCAAAGGTTTTCCTTGAAAAAAAGTCGGATAAATGTTATCCTATCTTATAATTTATAGCATATTTGAGAAGACTCGTGACTTAAGTCACGGGAGGCTCAAAAAAATATTACTAAAAAAGAGGAAAAAAGCATGAAAGAAGTATTATTAAGAGAATTATTCAGAGCTGCGGACAGTTTCGCCGACCGGGAAGTTGTAATTAAGGGGTGGATCAGAAACAACCGTAATTCAAACAAGTTCGGTTTCATTGAACTTAATGACGGATCGTTTTTCAAATCCGTTCAGGTTGTATATGAGCAGGAATTCCTTAATAATTACGATGAGATAGCGAAATCTTACGTAGGAGCTTCGCTCATAGTTACGGGCAAGGTTTGCCTTACCCCGAATGCGAAGCAGCCGTTTGAAATAAAAGCGACTGACATTAAGGTAGAGGGAACATCTACGCAGGACTATCCTCTCCAGCCGAAACGTCACTCAATGGAGTTTTTGAGAGAAATCGCATATTTAAGACCGAGAACGAACACATTCAGTGCCGTATTCAGAGTAAGGTCGCTTGTTTCTTATGCGATTCATAAATTCTTCAACGAGAGAGACTTCGTTTATGTCCACACGCCTGTAATCACGGGTTCCGACTGCGAGGGCGCCGGAGAGATGTTCCGTGTAACCACTCTCGACCCGATAAATCCGCCTTTAACCGAAGAAGGTGAAGTCGATTATTCCGAGGACTTTTTCGGTAAAGAAACCAACCTCACTGTTTCCGGCCAGCTTGAAGCGGAGATATTCGCGATGGCTTTTAGAAATGTATATACTTTCGGCCCTACTTTCAGAGCAGAGAACTCATACACCACAAGACACGCATCGGAGTTTTGGATGATAGAACCCGAGATGGCGTTTTGCGACCTCGAGCAAAACATGGAAGTCATGGAAGCGATGGTAAAATACATCATCAAATACTGCCTCGATAACGCTCCTGAGGAGATGGAGTTCTTTAACAATTTCGTCGATAAGACTTTGCTCGAAAGACTCAATAACATAGTGAACTCGGAATTCAAGAGAGTTACATACACGGAAGCTGTTGACCTTCTCAAAAAATCAGGCAAGGAATTCCAGTACCCTGTCGAGTGGGGAATCGACTTACAGACAGAGCATGAGAGATACCTTACCGAAGAAATATTCAAGCAGCCGATATTCGTAACCGATTATCCTAAGGATATCAAGGCATTCTACATGAGACTGAACGATGACGGTAAAACCGTTGCGGCTTGCGACTGTCTGGTGCCGGGCGTAGGCGAAATCATCGGCGGTTCACAGAGAGAGGACAGACTTGAAGTACTCGAAAGCAGAATAATTGAATTGGGTCTTAATCCTGAAGAGTATTGGTGGTACTTAAACCTCAGAAAGTTCGGAGGATGTACTCATTCGGGTTACGGACTCGGTCTTGACAGGATGATTATGTACCTGACCGGCATCCAGAACATCCGCGACGTTCAGCCGCTTCCGAGGACACCGAAACACGCGGAGTTCTAAAAAGAATAAAACAGTTAAGACATATTAATAAAGAAACGAAGAACATGGAACCCTACTAATAGGAGGAAGAAATGTATTCAGTTATTATCTGTGATGATGATAAAAATTATGTTGATTATATAGAATGTATTATAAAATATAGAAGGTATTATAAAAAAAGCAGAGAGTAGCGAATCCGAAGCAGAATCCGAAGAGTTTGTATTTAATAAATTCTATTCCGGAGAAGATTTGGTTGGTAGAATCAAAGAAATAGAAGCATGTGATTTAGTGATTTTGGATATGCAGATGGAAGAACTCGATGGTGAGGAGACTGCCGGGGTTGTTCGAGACAGCTTCCCGAATGCCGTATTGGTGTTTTGCTCCGGAGTTAGAATGCCGTCTGTAAAGTCATTTGAGGTAAATGCATTCAGATTCCTGCTAAAAGAATATAATGATGAAAAATTAACAGCGGAACTTAAAATCATATTAGGTGAGGTAAAACGAAGAAAAAAGACGCTCAAAATTAAACTTACTTATAGGTCGGAAATAGAAGTAATAAATGTTTCGGATATTCTGTATATGGAAAAGCGGAAACACGGCACTAAAGTTGTAATATTTGATAAGTTATCTAAAGCTCCGAAGATTTTACTATCAAATAAAAATATATGCGAGATAATTGGTGAAATAGGCGAAAGAGGCTTCGCGATTCCGCATAGCAGTTTTGCAGTGAATTTGGATGGCATCATTGCAATCAGGAATAATATGATTGAACTTGCGGACGGAACCGCAATCGCTATTTCTCGTTCAAAAGAGAAAAAATTTAAAGAGGAATTCGCTTTTTATTTATCCGGTAAATATTATGGGTTAAGAATGGGTTTTTTTGATTATATAATATTAGCAACAACATGCATTGCAGAAATATACATCAGTGATGATTTTTTCTGTATTGGTATGTTGCGAATTTGCGTTTGCAGCGATATTAGGGGTAATTCATCCAAATGTCAGTCTTACTCTTTCAGATATGCCTTGGCAAATATTTTATATTAAGCTTGTGAGCTTCTTTATCTTAAAGGTAATACAGAAAAAAACGGATAAAGGGAATAAAACATTTTACGGTAAAATGCAGTGGATGTATCTTATAATTCCGATAATGAGTATCGCTATTGTGTATCCTTCCCGACGGTTCCAACGGCGCACCCTGTGGCGCTTGCCGTGA